>NZ_JBITLS010000014.1:0-362748 GCF_044465465.1 Nonomuraea sp. NPDC049655 | reverse complement strand
CGGTTACATTCCGAACCCGGAAGTTAAGCTTCTCTGCGCCGATGGTACTGCACTCGGGAGGGTGTGGGAGAGTAGGTCACCGCCGGACAATCTTTCAAAGAAGCCCCACACGGATCGTGTGGGGCTTCTTTGCGTTGTACACGTTTTCCGGTGAAGAGCTCAGATGGCGCGCAGCACAACACGCCTTGGAAGTTCGGTTCCGTGTAAACGTGGCTGGCCACCAGTCGTGCCGGCCAGCTCGCGAACACGGAGCTTCCTGTAAGGGCAGGGGCGCTGTAGGGGACTCCACGTGTTGACGCGCTCTCCGTACCTGGCTTGCCCCCTGTTGGATACGAGCACATCGACCCCAGCGACTGGCCGTTCCGTGCCTGGAGGTCGGGCGCGACGCCCTATAGGCCTCGTGAGCCTGCCATTGGGGGGATGGCGGTGAGCCAATTGGTGCACACACGGTTGAACCGGCAATTCCTCGGCCGCCTCTCCTGGCGGGAGCGGTGCGCTAGGTGTCGTTCTGGGGCCTTCTGGATCGGTCGCATCAGAGCAGAGCCCCTCGTGGGGCGTCTGGCGCCCAGCAGTTGTGAGGGCCACCCCCCCTAAGCCACAGGCTCGTCCGCGATGTGTCTCGCAGAACTCATCGTTCAGAGGCTTCCTCCAATGCCTCCGGAGACACGTGCACGAGAATGTCCGCCAGATGTAGATGAGGAGACTTCCTGCGTCTTTCTAGTGAGCGGCGTTCTGTGGGTAGAGGTGCAGCTGGGATCGTCGTGGGTGGCTGGAGGGCTCGTTAACGGTCGGGGGCTTGCTAGGCTGGGGGGAGCGGGCCACCCCCACGGGTGGCCTTCGTCGCGTAAGGCCCGCGGGCGGGCGGCGACCAGCCACGGTGGACCGCCGTTGTGAGTCCGCTGAGTGAGCCAACGAAATGGACCAGAAGTGAACAGTGATAACGGATCGGACGGCGGACAGCGCGGGCGCGGCGACTACGGGGACAGGCGCTCCAGCGGCGGCAGGACTGGCGGATACGGCTCTCGCGGGCGTGATTCCGGTGGCGATCGTCCGTTCCGTTCAGAGGGCCGGCCGCGGCCGTACAACCGCGAGGACAGAGCGCCCCGAAGCGGGGAGGGTTCCCGCGACGAGCGTGCGCCGCGGCGCGAGGGCGGTTTCCGGGATGAGGGCCGCTCCTACCGCGACCGGGACGACCGCGGACCCCGCCGCGAGGGCGGCTACGGTGACCGCCGTGAAGGCGGAGGCAGCTACGGCGAGCGTCGCGAGGGCGGCGGCGAGCGTCGCGAGAGCCGGTACGGCGATCGTGGTCCGCGTCGTGAGGGTTTCGACCGTGGTCCTCGCCGGGAGGGCTTCGATCGCGGGCCGCGTCGTGAGGGTGAGGAGCGTCCTCCTTACCGGGACCGGGATGATCGCGGGCCGCGCCGTGAGGGCGATGACCGCCGTCCGTACCAGGACCGGGGGCCGCGCCGTGAGGGCGGTGGCTATGGTGACCGCGGGCCGCGCCGTGAGGGTTTCGACCGTGGTCCTCGCCGTGAGGGCTTCGACCGCGGGCCGCGTCGTGAGGGCGACGAGCGTCGTCCCTTCCAGGACCGCGGACCTCGGCGTGAGGGCGGCGGCTATGGCGACCGTGGGCCGCGCCGTGAAGGTGGCGGTTTCGGTGACCGTGGTCCGCGCCGTGAGGGCGGCGGTTTCGGTGACCGTGGTCCGCGCCGTGAGGGCGGCGGCTACGGTGACCGTGGGCCGCGCCGTGAAGGCTTTGACCGGGGTCCGCGTCGTGAGGGCTTCGAGCAGGGTCCGCGTCGTGAGGGGTTCGACCGAGAGCGTGGGCCGCGTCGCGAGGGCTTTGACCGCGGGCCGCGCAGGGAAGGCTTCGACCGCGGGCCGCGTCGCGAAGGCTTCGACCGGGGCCCGCGCCGTGAGGGCGGCGGGTACGGCGAGCGCCGCGACGACCGCTTCGGTGACCGGGGCCCGCGCCGGGAAGGCTATGACCGTGGTCCTCGTGGTGAGGGCTCCGAGCGTGGTCCCCGTGAGGGCTTCGACCGTGGTCCGCGCCGTGAAGGCGGCGGTTACGGTGACCGTGGTCCGCGTCGCGAAGGGGGGCCGCGCCGAGAGGGCGGGTTCCGTGACGACCGCGGCGGCGAGCAGCGTCGTGAGGGGTTCGACCGGGGTCCCCGTCGCGAGGGTGGCTACGACCGTGGCCCGCGTCGCGACGACTCCTACGGGCCTCGTCGCGAGGGTGGCGGCTACCGTGAGTCGCGTCCGTTCTCGCGTGACGATCGCGGGGAGCGTCCGGGCGGCGGCACCCGCGCCAGGTACGGCCGCGAGGAGCGCGACTCCGACGCCCCGCAGCGCGAGAGGCTGCCCGAGGTGGCGCCCGACATCACCGCGGAAGAGCTCGACAAGGAAGTGCGCGAGGAACTGCGTTCGCTGCCCGGTGACCTCTCCGACCTGGTCGGCAGGCACCTGGTCGCCGCCGAGCGCGCCCTTGAGGAGGACGATCCCGACAAGGCGCACGAACACACCAAGGTGGCGCGTCGGTTCGCCGCTCGCATCGGTGTCGTACGCGAGGCTGCGGGCATCGTCGCCTATCGGGCCGGACACTTCTCCGAGGCGCTCAGCGACCTGCGTGCGGCCAGGAGGATGACGGGGTCCGACGCGTACCTGCCGGTCATGGCCGACTGCGAGCGCGGTATGGGTCGTCCGGAGCGGGCCATCGATCTCGTACGTTCGCCGGAGGCCGAGCGCCTCGACCGGGCCGGACGCATCGAGCTGACGATCGTCGAGTCGGGTGCCAGGCGTGACCTCGGCCAGCAGGACGCGGCCGTGATCACCCTTCAGCGCCTGCCCGAGCTGCGTGACCCGCAGCCCAAGCCGTGGTCGGCGCGCCTCGCGTTCGCCTATGCGGACGCCCTGGCCGACGCCGGGCACCAGGAGGCGGCGACCGACTGGTTCGCCCGTGCGATGGCCTTCGACGAGGACGGCGAGACGGACGCGGCCGAGCGCTACGCCGAGCTCACCGGAGCCGTCATCGAGGACGTCGAGGAGGACTTCGAGGAGGACCTCGACTCCGAGGACGACTTCGACGACGCCGGCGCCGCCGACGCGGGCAAGCTGGCCGAGGAGGAGGAAGAGGACGACGAGGCCCTGGCCGAGGCGGACGACCTCCTGGAGCCCGAGGCCGCCGAGCAGCCTGCCGAGCCGGTCGAGCCTGCCGCGCCTGTCGAGCCGAAGGACGCCGTCGCTGCTGAGACGGCCGAGGTCGCTGCTGAGACGGCTGAGCCGGAGGCGGGCGAGCCCGCCGACGGTGGCGAGGAAGAGAAGCCGGCGGAGGCCGGGACGCCGGGGATCACGCCCGCGTTCATCGAGCCGGACTTCGGTGACGTGCTGGAAGTCGAGACGGACGAATCCGCTCAGGACCGGCCGAAGAAGAACGACGAGTAGGTGTTGCCGCTCCGCCGTACCCCTGACGATCAGGGGGTACGGCGGAGTTTTTTGTGTCACATGGGGTGTGATCGGCCGGTCGTCATCGTTCGACGCGGTTGAGCCAGTGGAGGATGCCCGCGACGTTCGACGGGGCGCCGCTCAGCAGCTCGAACTGCTCGGCCGTCACGTCGTCCGACTGCAGGGCGGCGTAGCGCTCCTTGGTGCGGTCGCGGACCATGGCGACCGCGTGATCGAGGTCGAGCCCCTCCGAGTGTGCCTGACGGGTGAGGTCCACCCAGACCCGGAGCTCTTCGGCGGACCGCTCAAGGGTCTCCTGGACGGCGCCGACCGGTCCGTAGTGGCTGAACAGCAACCGTTGCGGACCAAGTGCCTTGAACAGGGCGATCGAGTCGAGGGCCGTCTGAAGGTCGAAGTCCGGCGGCGGGGTGGCGGGGCGCAGGTCGCCGGTCTGGGGAAGGTACACGCCCGCGGCGTCCCCGACGTAGAGGTCTCCGGTGGCGGAGTCGATCAGGCCGACGTGGTGCTTGGCGTGGCCGGGCGAGTAGTGGCTGCTCAGCGTGCGGCCGTTGCCCAGGTCGATGGCGCCGGTGTCGCCCAGGGCGACGATCCGCTCGGCCTCGGTGGGGGACAGCTCGCCGAAGAGGGTGTCGAGCTGGTCACCCCAGACCATCCGGGCGCTGGCCATCAGACGCGACGGATCGGCCAGATGGCGCGCGCCCTTCTCATGTACCACCACCTGCGCGGACGGGAAGAACTTCGCGATGTCGCCCACACCGCCCGCGTGGTCCAGGTGGATATGGGTCACCACCACGGTGGCCAGGTCGTCCGGGCCGACGCCGAGCGAGGCGAGCGCGTCGCGCACCACGGGGGACGAGGTCGAGGTGCCCGTCTCCACCAGGCACGGCCGATCTCCCAGGATCAGGTAGCCGGCGGTGATGCCCGCGTATCCGGCCATCTTGGTGTCGATCTCATAGACGTCGCCGCCTAGTGCGGTGATGTTGTCCACAGGCACTCCCGCGCGTACATCCGTCATCCCCAGAACGACGTTCGTATCGATCCGGGCTTCCCTTCATCGTAGAGAGTGATCTCCTCCGGAACACAAACGGGAGGACGACAATGGATCGGAACGAGGTCGTGCTGGTGGGGCGGCTGTCGGCGGCGGTCGAGGAATACGCGATGCCGAGCGGCGACATGGCCACGAAGTGGCGCGTCATCGTCCGCCGCCGGCGCAGGCACCGGCGAGGCCCGGCTCTCACCGACAGCATCCCGTGCGTCACGTTCGATCCCGAGGTGGCGGAGATCGTGCGGGGCCTCAAGCCGCGAGACTTCATCGAGGTGACGGGCGCCTTCCGCTGCCGGGTCTTCGGTCCGGCCGCCGCCAAGATCTGGCGGTACGAGGTGGAGGTCAGTGCCGTCAGACCTGTCGAGGAGACGGTTCCTGAGCCGTCTGAGGAGGTGGTTCCGAGGCGGGGGCCGCGGCAGGTGGCTCAGTTGGCCGGGGCGGGGTGACCTTGCCGGCGATGGCGAGGCGCCGCCCCGGAGAGCGCTCGGTGGTGAGCAGGGGAGGCGCGGCCACGCGGCAGGGGCGGCGTCAGTCGATGGCGAACGTGCGCAGGACCAGGCCGGTACGCGGTTTGGGGCCGAAGGAGGTGGACTTGCGGGGCACTCGTTCGCCGCCCGCGGCGACCGCCAGCACGTCATGGACCATGAGCGGCTTGAGGATGACGGCTGTGCCGCCCGTCTGGATCGCGAGCCGCAACGCCGCCTCGGTGTCGTGGTGGACGATGCGTACGGCCCGCTCGTCGTCCTCCATGCCCCACACCTTGGGCAGGATGAACTCGCTCAGGATCGAGGTATTCAGCGAGTTCCAGCGGTCCGAATGGTGGTCCGGCATCGCCAGGTTCAGCTGCACCGGGTCGGGATCCGTGAGCAGATGGGTGCCGCTCTCGCCGGCGAGCAGGAAGGCGGGCTCGGCCGCGTTCTGCAGTGCCTCCAGGCCCTGCGCCAGGTCGTCGTAGTCGTGCACCTGCCAGGCGCCCCTGGCTCGGGCGGCGGCCTCGGTCAAGGGGAGACCGGGGATGACGCGGTGGATGGCCTTGAGGTCGGGTGGGTAGGCGGTGGAGTCGACGATCAGGGCCAGCCCGAAGTCCCAGGGGCCCAGCGCCTGCCGGGGGTCGGCCGGGGCGGAGGCCGGTTCCGCTGACGGATGGGCCAGGTGATCGGTCAGCTCGTGCCGGAACGAGGTGACTGGGTTGGGAGAGGGCGTTACGGGGCGGTCCGGCGCGGTGAAGTGGTCGGGGGACGGGGGCAATGTGTCCTGGGAGTTACGGGTGGACGGGCTCAGGGGCGCGTTGAGGGTGACGTGCTGAGAAGCCTGGAGGTCGTAGGGCGTGGCCTGGTGGGTTCCGTCCCGCAGGGCTTGGCGGGCGGCGTGCTCCTGACGCTGGAGGACGCGGTAGGTGGCGTACCGGTGGTGGCCGTCGGCGATCAGGGCCTGACGGTTGCGCAGGTCGGCGTTGATGGCGTCTATCTCGTCCTGGTCGGTGATCGCCCACAGCCGGTGGGTGAGGCCGTCCTCGGTTCCGGCCGTGACGAGGGGCGGTCGTTTGGCGGCCACCTCGTCCACCAGGCGGGTCGCCTTGCCGTTGTCGCCGTTGTAGAGCAGGAAGATGGGTTCGAGGTTGGCCTCGGTGGTGCTCATGAGGGCCAGCCGGTCGGCGATGGGGCCGGGCATGACGTCCTCGTGGGGGAGGATGACGCGTTCGGCGGGGTCGACCAGGCCGACGTCTCCGATCAGGCCACGCTGGAGGACGTGCGGGCCGCTCTGCTCGTACACGTACAGGGCGGGGGTGTCGTCGGCCACCAGGACGCCGGCGTCCAGCCAGGCCCTCAGCGTGTCCCTGGCCTCGGAGTAGCGGGCTTCGAGCGGCACCTCGGTCCGGTGGCGGAGTCTGGACGGGGTACCGGCCGGGCCGCGAGGGGTGCCGGGTTCGGTGGCGGGTGTCGCTTCGGGGTTGCAGGGAAGGATGAGGCGGACGACGTTGTTCGGGTGGGAGGCAAGGAGGGCTTCGACGTCCGCATCGCTGATCAGGTCGTACGGTGGGGAGGTCACCTTGGCGGGATCTTCGACATCGAAACGTACGCCTCGGAAGGGCCGTAGCACCAGTCCGTCAGGCACCGGCAGTTCAGGAGTCCCCATACCGGGCATGCTCCCATAAATGCTTGCGCCTACCAGGAGTTGCCCCAATCGTTTGCTGTCGCGCCCCTTACGCGGCGGAGCGGGAGCGAGGTTCGTCGTCCAGCGATGAAGGAGTCCTCACGCATGGTTCAGGGCGGAAATGGTCACGATGAGTCCGTGGGTGGCGTTCCCGGGGGCGGTGTTTACGACTGGTATCAGCGTGGGGTGAAGTTGCTGAAGGAGGGGAGTCCGGCGGCTGCCGCGGCGTTGCTGGAGCGGGCCGCCGCTGCTGAGCCGCAGTCCCGGAGCATCCTTGAGGCGCTGGCTCGGGCGCAGTTCAACTCCCGCCAGTACGCGGAGGCCGCGGCCAGCTTCCGGCAGATCGTGGATGCGAACCCGGCTGAGGATTATGCGTACTTCGGGCTGGGCTTGTCGTTGTGGCGTACGGGGGATCTGGAAGGCGCTCAGGAGCCGCTGGCCATCGCGGTGGCCATGCGGCCGGACGAGCGGCATTACGTGTCGGCCTTGAAGAGTGTGCGGGCGACGTTGAGGGCTCGCCGAGAGATGTAGGGGGCAGGCGGGCGCGGGAGCCGGCCATGGCGAACGTCGCCTCCCAAGCGACTGTGTCAGCTGGGCGTTTCGATCCTTCCTGGGGCATCAGCTCGGACGGGGGCCGCCTGCGGTGTTCGCTCGCAGCCCGTCGTGCCGAGCGGGCGTCGTCGCAGCAGAGCGCTTCCTTGGCCTGGCCCCGTGCTGGACGGCGTGTGTCCGTGGCCCGGCATGCGACTATGCCCTGCCCTGGTCGGCCCATGGGGGTGACGCTGTCGCTGAGGGCCTTCCGGGGCCTCGACGAGGCGTTCATGCCGTCGAGGCGTTCATGCCGTCACGCATGGGCGGCCATGTCTTCGCGTTCCCCAGCTCCTGACGGCGGCCGAGGGACATCGCGACACGTGCCCGCCCTCGCCCCCGAGCACCTGGCCGGCCGTGACGACTCCGCCCATTACCGGAGAAGTGGCTACCCCACTGCTGGGCGACCGACTCGGGTTGTGTGGAGAACACGACCTACTGGGACATGAGGGGCCTGTGCGGCGGCTTTCCCAGCCGAGTGCCCAGGGGGCGTGGTGCGGCGAACGCAGCCGTCGTGGCTGCCCAAGCCGTTCCTGTTCGAGCGTGCAGGCATGCCAGGGCTGCAGCTGGCTACCCTTGCGTAAGGGAACAGGCATGCCGTCGCCGTATTTGGCTGCTCCACCCCCATGGAAGCGGCGGAAGGCTGCCGTGAGGGACTTTGCCCGGGTTGCGCGGCAGAACGGCGCCTTGAGGGCCGTGCCCCCAGTTCCGGGCTTGTCGGCCGTCGCCTTCCACGCGCGGCATCACGTCCATGCGACTGGTCAGGTGACAGGGGTCAGCCGTGGCGGGTGGCGTTGGCGAGGATGGCGGATCGGAGGTAGGCAGCCAGGCCGGGCGCGGTGCGGTCGAAGGCGGCGGTGAAGCGGGGGTCGGAGACGTACAGGTCGGCCAGGCCGCGGTGGATGTCGTACGTGCAGTCGTAGAACCAGCGGGAGAGGTGGGCGCGGTGTTCCTCGGCCAGGTCCATCACGAGGTCGCCCTCTGCCGGGACGTCGGCGTGCATCGCGTCGGCGAGGCGGGCCGAGAGGGCGGCTGCCTCGGTCTCGTGTCGCCGCCAGTCCTCCTGCGTGTAGGTCGAGGTGCGGCGTGCGGATTCGGCCCAGGCGTGTGTGCCGCCCCAGCGTTCCTCGGCCTCCGCCGCGTACTCGTCATGGGCGGGAGCGCCGAGCAGTTCTCCGCGTTCCTCGGTCGTGGCGTCGGGCTCGCGGGACATGGTCGTCCTTCCGGTGTCGGGTACGGGTTTCCCGATCCACGAGGAGAGGGCTTCCTGTGGCGGGGTACGAAGGCGACGCTAAAGTCTCACACGGCGTGAGAGTCAAACGGGAAGAGGCGCTGTGCTGATTGACGGCTATGACACCCTGCTGCTCGACCTCGACGGTGTGGTCTATCTCGGACAGCACGCGGTTCCCGGGGCGAGGCAGGCGCTGGAGAAGGCGCAGGGCAAGGGGGTCCGGCTCGCCTACGTGACCAACAACGCCTCCCGGACGCCCGCCGCCATCGCCGCCCACCTGCGGGAACTCGGCGTCCCGGCCACGGCGGCCGATGTGGTGACCTCGGCGCAGGCGGCCGCGCGGCTGGTCGCCGAGCGGGTGGCTCCGGGCGCCGCGGTGCTGGTCGTGGGTGGGTCGGGGCTGCGGGTGGCCGTACGTGCTCATGGGCTCAGGCCGGTGTCCGTCGCGGCCGAGTCGCCCGCGGCGGTGGTTCAGGGGATCGCTCCCGGTCTGTCGTACGCCCTGCTGTCGGAGGGGGCGCTGGCCGTACGGCAGGGCGCGCTGTTCGTGGCCTCCAACGGTGACAGCACCATGCCGACCGGGCGGGGCGAACTGCCGGGGAACGGGGCAATGGTCCGGGTCATCGTCGCCGCCACCGGGGTCGAACCGGTGTACGCCGGCAAGCCGGATCCGCCGTTGCACCGGGAGTCGATGATCCGTACGGGCGCTCGGCGGCCGCTGGTGGTGGGGGATCGGCTGGACACCGACATCGAAGGGGCCTCGAACGCGGGGGTGGAGAGCCTGCTGGTGTTCACCGGGGTGGCCACCCCGCTCGACGTGCTGACCGCTGCGCCCCGGCACCGGCCCACGTACCTGGCCGAGGACCTCGGCGCGCTGGTCCAGCCCTATCCCGACGTGCGGGACGGCGCCTGCGGGGGATGGCGGGCCGAGTGGCGTGACGGGACGCTGCGCCTCGAAGGCGACGGCAGCCGGATCGACGGCCTGCGCGCGGCCTGCGACGCCGCCTGGACGGCCGCGGGCGAAGGGCAGATCGGGGAGGACGCGATCAAGGACGTCCTGAAGCGCGTGGGGTGAGGAGATGGGGGCGACGTGGCCGCCGGAGGGCGGCTCAGTCGGTCGGGGGTCGAGGGGCAGGTTCGCTGTTCGCTTGTCGCCTAACAGTTAACGCAGGCGCCGAGTAGTCGCCTGACAGCGAACACCCGCGCTGCGCAGCTGCGTAGGACATCGAAGAGCCGCCTGAACGGAACCGGTCAGATCAGCTTGCGCAGGCGCAGCAGGTCGCCGAAGCTCGCGTCGATCTTCACCCGCCCTCCGAGCAGCGCACGGGCCAGGTCCAGTTCGCCGTCGACCAGCGCGACCAGGTCGTCGCTCGCGATGGTGATCTTCACATCGGCCGGTTTGCCGCCCGCCGGCGGCTCCTCGGTGAACGGGTCGAGCCCCCCGTGGTGCAGCCGCCCGTGGAAGATCACGTCGAGGTCGGAGACCCGGGCGCTGACCGTGCGCTCGACCACGTGTTTGGCACGATCCTCCGCGCCGATCTCGTCGAACTGGGCGACGAGCCTGGCCAGTGCCGCCCGGCACTCCTCGACGCTTGCCATGTTGGGCATCCTTTCTTTCCCTTTGCGGTCGGTAGCGTTCCACATCACTAGCACCCCCGTATGAGTCTCAACGCGTGACACGCCTGCCAAGGTCCCGGGCGCTCGCCCGAGGCGTTACGGTCGAGTCATGAGTGAGCTGCCGGAGGAGACCGGTGACGAGCGGGTCGACGCCATCGTGGCCGGTCTCGGTCGTGTGGGCGAGCTGCCGGTGAACGAGCACGTGGCCGTGTTCGAGGAGGCGTTCGCCGGGCTGGAGTCCACTCTCGCGGGTGCGGGCGACGAAGCGCTGGGCGAGCGGTGAGCCGCAGGATCCGTCTCGACAGCGAGCTGGTGCGCCGCGGGCTGGCCAGGTCGCGCGAGCAGGCCGCCCAGCTCATCGAGGCCGGGCGGGTCAGCGTGGGCGGCCAGCAGGCCCACAAGCCCGCCACCCAGGTCGACACCGCCTCGGCCATCGTCGTCGCCGAGTCGGCCGACGGGCCCGACTACGTTTCGCGGGGAGCGCACAAACTGCTCGGGGCGCTGGAGGCGTTCAAGAGCCTGTCGGTGGAGGGGCGCAGGTGCCTCGACGCGGGAGCCTCCACGGGAGGCTTCACCGACGTGCTGCTGCGCCACGGCGCGGCCCATGTGCTCGCCGTCGACGTCGGCTACGGCCAGCTCGCCTGGTCGCTGCGCACCGACGAGCGGGTGACCGTGATGGAACGCGTCAACGTGCGCGACCTGACCCCCGACATGGTCGGCGAGCCGCCCACGCTGGTCGTGGGCGACCTGTCGTTCATCTCGCTGCGGCTCGTGCTGCCCGCGCTGGCGCAGGTCGCCGCGCCGCGGGCCGACTTCGTCATGCTGGTCAAGCCGCAGTTCGAGGTGGGCAAGGAGCTCGTGGGCGCGGGCGGCGTGGTGCGCGACCCCGAGCTGCGGGCCAGGTCGGTGCGCGAGGCCGCGGCCAAGGCGCAGGAGCTGGGGCTGAGCGTGCGGGGCGTGACCGCGAGCCCGCTGCCCGGCCCTTCCGGAAATGTCGAATACCTGCTGTGGCTGGGCAAAGGAGAGGGTGATCCGCCCGTCGCCGAGCTCGATGCCGAGATCCAGCGTGCCGTCGCGGAAGGGCCGCAATGAACCGGACCGTGCTGGTCGCCGTCCACACCGGGCGGGGCGCCGCCGTCGAGAGCGCCCGTCTGGTCATCAACCGGCTGGTCGGGGCGGGCATCAACGTGCGCGTCCTGGACACCGAGGCACGTGACATCGGCTGTGGCGGGGTGGAGGTCGTCCCCAGCGACGACCCCGGCTCGGCCAAGGACGCCGAGGTCATGATCGTGCTCGGCGGCGACGGCTCGCTGCTGCGCTCGGCCGAGCTGGCCAAGCCCGCCGGCACGCCGCTGCTCGGGGTCAACCTCGGGCACGTCGGGTTCCTGGCCGAGGCGGAGGTGGCCGACCTGGCCTCGGCGGTCGACAGCGTGGTCGCCGGGCGCTACGACGTCGAGGAGCGCATGACGATCGACGTCCTGGCCAGGCAGAACGGCCGGGTGATCGCCGACACGTGGGCGCTCAACGAGGTCACCGTGGAGAAGCAGGAACGCATGCTGGAGGTGGTCGCCGAGATCGACGGGCGGCCGCTGTCCCGCTGGGGCTGCGACGGCGTGATATGTGCCACTCCTACGGGTTCGACGGCGTATGCGTTCTCGGCCGGCGGGCCGGTGGTCTGGCCGGAGGTGGAGGCGCTGCTCCTGGTGCCGATCAGCGCCCACGCGCTGTTCGCGCGGCCGCTGGTGGTCTCGCCCCGGTCCACGATGGCCGTGGAGATCCTGCCGGACACTCCGGGCGGCGTTCTGTGGTGCGACGGCCGCCGCCGTTTCGAGCTGCCCTCCGGGTCACGTGTGGAGGTGCGCAGGGGCGCCGAGCCGGTGCGCCTGGCCCGTCTGCACGGCGTCGAGAACACCGGCGCGCCCTTCACCGACAGGCTGGTCGCCAAGTTCGAACTACCGGTTCAGGGATGGCGCGGGAGAGTGCGACCCTGAATGAATGGAGGGCGGAGCGCGTAGGATCCCATGGGCAACAGGTGTCCGGAGACAATCGACCGGCCATCAGGCACGGCAGTGACGGGAGTGGGCAGTGCGACCAAGGGTCGAGGAGGTCCGCATCCAGGGGCTCGGCGTCATCGACGAGGCCGTACTCGAGCTTTCGCCGGGCTTCAACGTGGTCACCGGCGAGACCGGCGCGGGCAAGACGATGGTCGTCACGGGGCTCGGGCTGCTGTTCGGCGGCCGGGCCGATCCCTCGCGTATCCGTCCGGGGGCCGACAAGGCGACCGTGGAGGGCACGCTCGTCGTCGAGCCCGGCGGCCGGGTCGCCCAGCAGGTCGAGGACCTCGGCGGTGAGGTCGAGGACGGCGAGCTGATCATCTCGCGCACCGTCTCGGCCGAGGGCCGCTCCAGGGCCTGGCTCGGGGGCCGTACGGTGCCCGTCGGCACGCTGACGTACCTGGCCGACGACCTGGTGGCGGTGCACGGGCAGATGGACCAGCAGCGGCTGCTGCAGGCCGCCAGGCAGCGCGCCGCGCTCGACCGTTATGCCGGAAACGAGCTGGTCAAGCCGTTGCGGGCGTATTCACAGGCGTACAAGCGGCACAAGCAGGTCGGGGCGCTGCTCGACGAGCTGACCACCCAGGCCAGGGAGCGTGCCCAGGAGGCCGACCGGCTGCGGTTCGGCCTGGAGGAGATCGAGAAGGTCGACCCCAAGCCGGGCGAGGACGCCGAGCTGCGCGAGGAGGAGGAGCGCCTCTCGCACGCCGACGCGCTGCGCAGCGCCGCCACCACGTCCCACACCGCGCTGCTCGGCGACCCGATGGAGGCCGGCGGCGGCGCCCGTGACGTGATCTCGCTGCTCGGGGAGGCCCGCGCGGCCGTCGAGGCCGTGCGCGACTACGACCCCCAGCTCGCCGGCGTGGCCGACCGGCTCGCCGAGGCCGGATACCTGATCTCCGACGTCGCCACCGACCTGGCCGCCTACGCCGAGTCCATCGAGGCCGACCCCGCCCGTCTGGGAGCCGTGCAGGAACGCAGGTCCGTGCTGGGCAGCCTGATCAGGAAGTACGCCGAGGACAGCGCAGGGGTGCTGGCCTGGGCCCAGCAGGCGGCCGCCCGCCTGGGCGAGCTCGAAGGCGACGACGAGCGCATCGAGGAGCTCACCCGCGAGCACGAGGAGCTCACCACCAGGCTCACCACCCTGGCCGCCGAGCTCACCAAGGTCCGCGAGGCCGCCGCCGAGCGGTTCGGCCAGGCCGTGACCGAAGAGCTGACCGCGCTGGCCATGCCTCACGCCCGGGTCGTGGTGCAGCTCACCCAGAGCGCCGAGTTCGGCCCGGAGGGCGTCGACGAGGTGGAGCTGCGGATGGCCGCCCACCCGGCCGCGCCGCCGCTGCCGCTCAACAAGGGCGCCTCCGGCGGTGAGCTGAGCCGCTTCATGCTCGCCATCGAGGTCGTGTTCGCCGGTGCCGACCCGGTGCCGACGTTCGTGTTCGACGAGGTCGACGCGGGGGTCGGCGGCAAGGCCGCGGTCGAGATCGGGCGCCGGCTGGCCCGGCTCGCACGCACCGCGCAGGTGATCGTCGTCACCCACCTCCCGCAGGTGGCGGCCTTCGCCGACCAGCATCTGGTCGTCGAGAAGGCCAGCGACGGCAGCGTCGTGCGCAGCGGGGTCGTCACGCTCAACCATGAGGGGCGCGTCCGCGAACTGTCGCGCATGCTGGCCGGTCTGGAGGACTCCGAACTGGGCCGGGCGCACGCGGAGGAGCTGCTCGGGCTCGCAGCGGTCGACAGGTGATTCAGCGTGACATAGTGGACACGCGGCGTAGTGCTTGGCCTCCGCGCTGTTTCCCTCTGGCAGGATGGTCATGATGAAGGTTCCGGGGAGCAAGATGCCGGGCCTCCGTGGCAGGAAGGTCGGTGACCTTCCCGGTGTGACGGCAGTGGCGAGAATCGACCGGCGAACCAAGAGGCTGACCAAACGCCTCCAGCCCGGGGAAATAGCGATTATCGACCATGTCGACGTTGACCGGGTCAGCGCGGAGGCGCTCGTCGCGTGCGGCGCGGCGGCTGTGGTCAACGTCGCCGCCGGCATCAGCGGCCGCTATCCCAACCTGGGTCCGCAGATCCTGCTCGAGGCGGGCATGCCGTTCGTCGACAACGCCAACCCTGAGCTGTTCGAACGCGTCAAGGACGGCGACGTCATCCGCCTCCACGAGGGCGTCATCTACCTCGACGACGACGTCGTGGGCAAGGGCGACGAGCAGACGGCCGAGGCCGTCGAGGCCGCCATGGCCGAGGCGCGCGCCGGGCTGGCCGTGCAGATCGAGGCTTTCGCCGTCAACACGATGGAGTACGTTCGTGGTGAGGGCAAGCTTCTCATCGACGGAGTCGGCGTGCCTGAGATCCGCACCCCGATGGAGGGCAGACATGTCCTCATCGTGGTGCGCGGATATCACTACAAGGAAGACATCGCCACCCTCCGCCCCTACATCAGGGAATACCGTCCCGTCCTCGTCGGCGTCGACGGCGGCGCCGACGCGCTGCTGGAGGCCGGTTACCTCCCCGACGTGATCGTGGGCGACTTCGACTCCGTCTCGACCAAGGCCCTGACCTGCGGCGCCGAGCTCGTCGTGCACGCCTACCGCGACGGCCGGGCCCCCGGCCTGGAGCGGGTGCACCAGCTCGGCCGCGAGGCGGTCATCTTCCCGGCCACCGGCACCAGCGAGGACATCGCGATGCTCCTGGCCGACGACAAGGGTGCCGAGCTGATCGTCGCGGTCGGCACCCACGGCACCCTGGAG
Source organism: Nonomuraea sp. NPDC049655 (assembly GCF_044465465.1). Lineage (NCBI taxonomy): Bacteria > Bacillati > Actinomycetota > Actinomycetes > Streptosporangiales > Streptosporangiaceae > Nonomuraea > Nonomuraea sp. NPDC049655. The sequence continues at coordinate 347,850 of NZ_JBITLS010000014.1, read as the reverse complement.
GAGTTCCTCGACAAGGGCCGCTCCGGAATGGCCAGCACCTTCCTGACCCGGCTGATCATCGGCAGCAAGCTCATCGACGCCAAGGGCGTGAGCAGGCTCTACCGCAGCCGCATCACCACCTCCCAGCTCCTGATGCTCGTGATCACCGCCTTGATCACCATGGGGGTGGCGCTCTTCCTGTCGCCGCTCGGCCAGACCTGGCTGAACGGCCTGCAAGACGTCTGGAACGCATTCATCTTCTGGCTGGTCGGACTCTTCTCGTGATCGATTTTCGCTACCACGTCGTCTCCATCGTCGCGATCTTCCTGGCGCTGGCGGTCGGGATCGTCCTGGGCACCACGCTGCTGCAGGAGCCCGCGGTCAAGTCCGCGCAGGAGATCTCCGCGCAGCTCACCAAGACCAAGGACGAGCTGCGCGTGCAGATCGACCAGCTCCAGGGCCGCGAGGCGGGCAACGACGCCTTCGTCACCAGCGTCACTCCGAAGCTGGTGGCCGGCGAGCTGACCGGCCAGCGCGTGCTGCTGGTCGAGGCGCCGGGGTCGAGCACCACGTTCCGCGAGGCCGAGCAGCAGGTGCTGGAGGAGGCGGGCGCCGAGGTGAGCGGGCGCGTCACCCTGACCGAGAAGTTCTTCGACCCCGACCGCAGCGGTGTGCTCGACGGCCTGGTCAACCAGCTCAAACCGGTCGACATGGTCTTCCCGTCCACGGCGACCGTCTGGGACAAGGCCGGCGCACTTCTCGCCTCCACGCTGCTCACCACCGACCAGGCCCAGGCGGGCACCCCCAATGCCGCGACCGCCGCCGTCATCAGCGGGTTCGAGGCGGGCGGGCTGGTCAGCACCGACGGCGACCCCGCCAAACGGGCCATGCTGGCGGTGATGTTCGCGCCGGAGAAGGCGTACGAGGGGGAGCAGGCCGAGACCCAGCTGGGCGCGCTCGTCTCGGTCGCCGACCGGCTCGATGCCGCGGGCAAGGGCGCGGTGCTGGCCGGCAGCGCCGCCAACACGGCCGTCACCGGGGGCGCCGTCAGTGCCCTGCGCGACGACGGCGACGTCGCCAAGCGCGTGTCCACCGTCGATACCGTCGATATGCCCACGGGCCGGGTCGTGGTCGTCTACGCTCTCCGGGAGCAACTGAGCGGGCGGGCCGGCCAGTACGGCATCGGCAAGGGGGCCTCGGCCACCCAGCCCGCGCTGCCGACCACCACACCCTCACCGACCCAGTCAGGGAGCTGACATGGCCCGTGGCCTGCTCTACGCGCTGGCCGGCGCCGCGATCGGTGCCGCCGCCGCCCGTGCCGCCTACTCCGCCTTCACCCGGAACCGTCCGGCCGACCTGGGCGGGCGCTGGACGCGCAAGAACCACCGCGGCGAGCCCATCACCCTGCTGGAAGGGCCCGCGTTCGTGGCGGGCTCCGGCGTCGCGGCCGCGCTCACGCCCGGCCTGGCGCCGCGTACCCGGCTGGCCGCGGTGCTGGCCGGTGTCGGCACCGGCGCCCTCGGGGCCTACGACGACCTTTACGGCACCACGTCCTCCAAAGGGTTCAAGGGCCATCTGACGGCTCTGGCCCGCGGCGAGGTCACCAGCGGCGCCGTCAAGATCCTCGGGATCGGCGCCACCGGGCTGGGCGCCGCCGCCCTCGTCTCCGACGGGCCCGTCGACACCCTGGTCAACGGCGCGGCCATCGCCGGCGCCGCCAACCTCGCCAACCTGTTCGACCTGCGTCCCGGCCGGGCGATCAAGGTCGGGCTGCTGGCCGGCGGGCCGCTGCTGGCCGTCTCGCTGCTGCGGTCCTCGCCCGCCGCCGCGGCCCTGGCCGCCGTGCCGCTGGGCGCCGCCGCGGCGCTGCTGCCCGACGACCTCGGCGAGCGCGCCATGCTCGGCGACGCGGGCGCCAACTCACTCGGCGCCCTGCTCGGCTTGGCCGCGGTCACCAAGCTCGGCAGGCCCGGCAGGCTCGTCCTCCTGGGCACGGTCGCGGCGCTCACCGCGGCCTCGGAGAAGGTCAGCTTCACCAAGGTCATCGCCGCGAACCCGGTGCTCAACCGGCTCGACATGCTCGGGCGGCGTCCCGTCGACCACGTGTGACCCTCCGCGCGCGATTGTCGGTGGCACCTGCCAGGATGTCGGCGTGACCGGATACTGGGCGGGGGAGGCCGGGTGCGGAGCGTGACGGCGCGGGGCGTGGCGGGTGGCGCCCTGCTCATCGGGGCAATCACCGTGCTGGCCCGGATCGCCGGCTTCGCCAAGCAGTACGCCTTCGCCCAGACCGTCGGCACCAACTGCCTGTCCACCGCCTACATGACGGCCAACCAGATCCCCAACATCGTCTTCGAGGTCGTCGTCGGAGGTGCGCTGGCGGGCATGGTGGTGCCGGTGCTGGCCGGGTCCGCCGCCTCGCGCGAGCGCACCGGGCACATCAGCTCGGCGCTGCTGACGTGGGTCGTCGTGGTCCTGGTGCCGCTGGGGGCGCTCACCGCGCTGTTCGCCCGGCCGGTCATCGGCCTGTTCCTCGGCGAGGCCGTCAACGGGTGCGACACGACCCAGCTCGTCGCCGTCGCCACCCGGATGCTGGTCGTCTTCGCCCCCCAGATCCCCCTGTACGGCGTGGCCGTCGTGCTCTACGGCGTGCTGCAGTCGCACAGCCGCTTCGCCGGGCCCGCGGTCGCGCCGCTGGTGTCCAGCATCGTGGTCATCGTGGCGTACCTGCTGTTCGTGCCGCTCAGCTCGGGGACCGTCGACCCGGCTCATCTGCCAGGGCCGGCCGAGCTGGCGTTGTCGGTGGGCACCAGCCTGGGCGTGCTCTCGCTCGTGCTGACCGTGGTCGGGCCCGTGTCGCGGCTGGGGTTGCGGTGGCGGCCCACCTTACGCTTCCCCGACGGCGTGGCCGGGCAGGTGCGCAGGCTCGCCCTGGCCGGGATCGCGGCGCTGCTCGCCCAGCAGGCCGCCATGATCGTCGTCGTGCTGCTGTCGAACAAGGCGATCGGCAACGGGGCTCTCACCGTCTACAACTACGCGTGGGCGATCTACCTGGTGCCGTACGCGGTGCTGGCCGTGCCGATCGCCACCAGCGCGTTTCCCCGGCTGTCGGCGCAGGCGGGCGACGCGGTCGCGTTCTCGGCGCTGGCGGCGCGGACCACGCGGGCCGTGGTGCTGGTCACGGGGCTGGCGGCCGGGGTGCTGGCCGCCGCGTCGGGGCCTGGGGCGGTGGTGTTCCTGGGAGGCAGGAGCGAGGTGCCGCCGCCTCAGCTCGCCCTGGCGATCGCGCTGTTCGCGCCGGGCATCGTCGGCTACGGGCTCATCGCCCATCTGAGCCGGGTGCTCTACGCGGCCGGACTCGGGCGGGCGGCCGCCACCGGGACGGTGGCGGGGTGGCTGGTCGTCATCGTCGCGCAGACCGTGCTCGTGCTGCTGCTGCCCGCCGGGTGGAAGATCGGCGGGATGGCGCTGGGGATGAGCGTCGGCATGACTGCGGGTGGGGTGTTGCTGCTCGGGGCCGTGGTGCGGGCGCGCGGGAGCGGTGCGGCGGCGGGGCTGCCCCGGGCCGCGGGGGCGGCGGTCGCCGGTGGTGTGCTGGGGTACCTGGCGGGGGCTGGGGTGGTGAGGTGGCTCGGGGTCTCGGGCATCTGGCCGAACGTGGGTGCGGTGGTGCTGGCGGCGGTGGTGGCCGTGGTGGTGGGGGCTGCCGTCGTGGCGGTGGTGGACCGGCCGGATGCCAGGGTGGTGGCCGGGCTGCTCCGACGGGGCGGCTGATCCACGGCCACTGATCCTCTGCCTGTTGTGCGGTGGGTACGTTCCGGCGGTTCCTGGTTGTCGCGGACGGCTTCGGGGGCGGACGCTGGTCGCGCATGGCTTCGGGGGCGGACGGCCGGTCGCGCGTGGCTTCTGACGCTCGGTCGGCTGGTCCCGTACGGCGGGTTCGGACGCTCGGTCGGCTGGTCGCGCTTGGCTTCTGGCGCTCGGGCGGCTGCTCCCGTGCGGCTGGTCCCGTACGGCTTCTGGGGCTTGCACAGCTGGGCCGCGCTTTTGGGGCGGGCGGCTGGTCACGCGGGGCTTCTGGGGCTGGCACGCCTGGTGGCGCGCGGTTCGTGGTGGCGTGGCTCCTGGTTTTCCGTAGTTTCTACTCTTCTGCCGCGTGTGGCTTGCAGTTGGCGCTGGTTCCGCGGTGCGAGGTCTTCTGTGTGAGGCAGAGCTTCCTCGAAGGCTTGCCTTCGAGGGGCCGGCCTGCGGTAGGTGACGGGCCATGCAAGGCCAGGAGCCATCTGGGGGCGTGGCCTCTGGAAGGTTGCTGGCCTTGGAAGGGGCGGGAGGGCATTGGGCACATGGGTTCCAGTGGTGCTTGACCTCTTGCGGGCCAGGCACCACGGGGCTGTGAAGGTGCCCACATTCGGGGTGCTTGGCCCGTGAGGCTCAGTGGTCGAGCCGCCCGGCATCAAGAACGTGTCATGGGCTTGGGAACCGTGGATCCCGGCTTGGGGCACAGGGTCCTGCGCGGTGGGTTCTTGGTTGGTGGTCATGGCGGACCGAGGCCTGGTGGTGGGGGCCTTGAGGCTCAGGCGCCTGTGGGGGCCGGTACTGGACGTCGGCGGGTTGGGTGGGTGAGATCGGGAAGCTGCGGCGTGATTCGGGCTACGGTTTCAGCTTTGAGGTGTGGCTGCGGTTCCGGTGAGGGCCTAGGAGGGGTCGTGCGGGTGGCTTTTGTGATGGGGACCACGTCGGGTGGGACCGGGCGGCATGTACGGATGCTCGTCGAAGGGCTGGTGCAGCGCGGCCACCAGGCGGCGGTGGTGGGGCCGGGGAGTGTCGAGGAGGCGTTCTCCTTCCGGGCGGCGGGAGCCGCGTTCGCCGAGGTGCCCGTGTCCGACCGGCCGCACCCGCTGAACGACCTGCGCGCGGTGCTCGCGATCCGGCGGCTGACGCGCGACGCCGACGTCGTGCACGCCCATGGCCTGCGAGCGGGGGCGTTGGCGAGCCTGGCACTGAGGGCGTTCAGAGCTCCGGGGAAGCGAAGGGGCGATGGTCGGGAGGGGCCGGGGGTGGTGGTCACCTTGCACAATGCGCTTACCGCAGGCGGTTTCGTGGGGTTCGTCTACGGGGTGCTGGAGCGGATCGTGGCGCGGCGGGCCGACCGGGTGCTGGTGGTCTCGCCGGATCTGGCGGAGCGGATGAGCGTGCTGGGAGCTCGGGAGGTGGAGGAGGCGGTGGTGCCCGCGCCTCCGCTCCGGCCCGCCCGGCGCAGGCCGGAGGAAGTGCGGGAGGAACTGGGGGCGGGTGATCGTCCCCTGGTGCTGACGATCGCCCGGCTCGCCCAGCAGAAGGGGCTCGACACCCTGCTGGACGTGGCGGCCGGGCCGTGGGGGTCGTCGGCCCCCCTGTTCGCCGTCGCGGGTGAGGGGCCGTTGCGGGCGGAACTGGAGGACCGGATCCGGTCCCGGAACCTTCCCGTCCTGCTTCTCGGAGACCGGGACGACGTCCCCGACCTGCTGGCGGCCGCGTCCGTCGTGGTCAACTGCAGCCGCTGGGAAGGGTTGCCGCTCAGCCTCAGCGAGGCACTGATGGCGGGCAAGCCGGTGGTGGCCTCGGACGTCGGAGGGATCCCGTGGCTGGTCGGCGACGCGGGGATGCTGGTGCCGTACGGGGACGCCGAAGGGCTGCGCAGCGCGTTGCGCGAGGTCCTGGGCGAGCCGGGGGCCGCGCGGACGCTGGCCGAGGCGGCCGCCCGGCGCGGACGGGAGTTGCCGGACGGTGACGATGCCGTGGAGAGCGTCCTCGGGGTGTACGAGGGGGCAAGATCGAATGGATGATGAGATCAGAGTGTCGGCGTATACTGCGTGGGTTAGGGAGGGGAGTATCCCTTCGCGACAGCCTCGTCATCACGGTGCAGCCCCGCTCCACGGGGCCCCCGGGGCTGCCGGTCCGCGTTGTTCGCGGGCGGGAGAGACCTCCGGCAATGAGTCATGCATGCCGGAGGGTTTGAATCGTGACCGTACCCGTGTGGGCCTGGATCGCCGTCATCGGCGGTCTGCTGGTCGTCCTCGCCTTTGACCTTTGGATCGTCGACCGCGGTGAAGCCCGTGAGTTCTCCATGCGGCAGGCCGGATATTGGGTCACCTTCTATGTCGCCCTCGCCGCGTTGTTCGGTGTGGGGTTGTGGGCCACCTTCGGGGCCGACAAGGCGGGGGAGTTCTTCGCCGGTTACATCACTGAATACAGCTTGAGCGTCGACAACCTGTTCATCTTCTTCATCATCATGAGCAGGTTCGCGGTGCCGCGGCCCTACCAGCACAAGGTGCTGCTCGTCGGCATCGTGCTCGCGCTGGTCATGCGCGGCATCTTCATCGCGCTCGGCGCCGCCGCGCTTGAGCGGTTCAGCTGGCTCTTCTACGTCTTCGGCGCCTTCCTCGTCTACACCGCCGTCAACCTGATCCGGCAGCACCTCAAGGGCGAGGAAGACGAGTTCAACGAGAACATCCTGCTCAGGTGGGTGCGCCGGGCGTTCCCGACCACCGAGGGGTACGTCGGCTCGAAGGTCAGCGTCAAGATCGACGGCCGCCGCATGGTGACCCCCATGCTCATCGTGATGGTCGCCATCGGCACCACCGACCTGCTGTTCGCCCTCGACTCGATTCCGGCCATCTTCGGGCTCACCAAGGACCCCTACGTCGTCTTCACGGCCAACGCGTTTGCCCTGATGGGGCTGCGTCAGCTTTACTTCCTGCTGGGCGGGTTGCTGCAGCGACTCGTCTACATCAGCTATGGTTTGGCGTTCATCCTCGGGTTCATCGGGGTTAAGCTGATAATGGAGGCGTTGCATGCCAGCGGCGTCTCCTGGGCACCCGAAATTCCCATCTGGGTGTCGCTCACGGTCATCGGCTCCACCATGGCGATCACCACGGTTGCGAGCCTGATCAAGGCCCGCATGACGAGCGGCGAAGGCGAGCACACGCACCCGGAGCAGGTCTAGCGGAACGGCTATCGAGGCGCTTTGCTTGTGAAGTTGCGCCGTGTAATAGTTGCGAGTTCCGTAACAGCATGGCAAAGCGCCTAGTCCAGTCACCACCAAAGGTTGTACGTGTCAGACGATTCTGCTAAGTCGAGCCGCGTCCGGCTCGCGCGCGGGGTCTCCCCGTGGCTCCTCCCGACGGCGGCCGCGGCGGCCGCCACCGCGCTGCTGACGCGCCGAGACCGGCGCTGGGCCCTGGCTGCGGCCCCGCTGGGTGCGCTCACGGGCGGCATGCTCTGGTTCTTCCGCGACCCCGAGCGCACTCCTGGCGAGGGGCGCATCCTGTCGCCCGCCGACGGCGTGGTGCAGAGCATCGACCCCTGGCCGGACGGCCGCACCCGCGTCGCGATCTTCATGAGCCCCCTGAACGTGCACGTCAATCGTGCCCCTCTTGCGGGAAATGTCACGTCCGTGCAGCATGTCGCAGGTGGGTTCCTGCCGGCGTTCAACAAGGACAGTGACCAGAACGAGCGCGTGGTGTGGCATTTCGAGACCGCGCTGGGCGACATCGAGATGGTGCAGATCGCGGGCGCCGTGGCGCGCCGGATCGTGCCGTACCTGAGCGCCGGGGCGAAGGTGGCGCAGACCGAGCGCATCGGGCTCATCCGGTTCGGCTCGCGGGTCGACATCTACCTTCCCGAAGGCATCTCGCCCGCGGTCACCGTGGGGGAGAAGACGGTTGCGGGGGTGACCAGAATTGACCACGGCTGACGCCGGCAGCTGGCAGGCGGGTGAGGAAGAGCCCCGCGGTCCCGTGGGCAAGGCGTTCCGCCTGTCCGCCGCGGACTCGCTCTCGCTGGGCAACGCGGTCTGCGGGTTCCTCGCCGTCTGCGTCCTGGCCTACTCGGCGATTCAGCAGCTCACGGTCGCCGACGGCAAGTTCACGCCCACGCCGAGCTACTTCGCCACCGCCATCGTCCTGCTGCTCATCGGCGCGACCTGCGACCTGTTCGACGGGCTCGTCGCGCGGCGCTTCCGCGCCTCGGCGATGGGCGCCGAGCTGGACAACCTGGCCGACGTGATCAGCTTCGGGTTCGCGCCCGCGTTCATGGTCGTGATCTGGGGTGTCGGCGCGCCGCCTTCGGTGCCGTTCATCGCGGTGGTCACCGCCGCGGCGGCCGTGCTGGTCGCCGGTGTCGTACGCCTGGCGCGCTTCGCGTGCGTCAAAACCAAGAGCGGCGACTTCATGGGCCTGCCCATCCCCATGGGCGCCATGACCGTGATCTCCATCGTGCTGCTGTTCCAGCCCAGCATCTGGGCGCTGTTCGCGGTGCTCGGCGTGGCCTGGCTGATGGTCAGCCGGATCGAGTACCCCAAGCCGAAGGGACAGCTCGCGGCGGTCGTCCTCGGGTGGATCATGGTGAACGTGGCCTTCCTCACGTTCTGGGTGGCCTGGCCGGAAGGCGGCGACCTGCCGATCAAGATCGGCGCGACCATGCAGATCGCGCTCGTCGCGGCCATCCCGCTGCGCATGTTGTTCTACAAGCGGGAGCTGCGCAAGGAAGCCGAGCGAATCGGCAACTAGGGGATTTTTCATCCATCTTCGGCTTTGATGGATACATGTCGGCCATGCCGCGCGAGCACACACGTACGTACTACCTCGGCAAGCTGGCCGCCGAGCTGGAGCAGCGCGGGCTGACCGCCACCCTGCGGGCCAACCCGCCCGCGCTGCGGATCAGCGATCCCGACACCGCGCTGCTGGCCGAGACGATCGACTGCGTGCCGCTGCCCGAAGGGTGGTTCTACCGCTGGTCGTGGGGCGAGCTCGTGGGCCTGGCCGACGATCCCGCCCTGGCGGCCGGGCGCATCGTGCGCGTGCTGGCCGCGGGCGGGTGAGCTACCAGCCTCTGGCCTTCCATTCGGGCAACGAGGGACGTTCGGCGCCGAGCGTCGTGTCCTTGCCGTGACCGGGGTAGACCCAGGTGTCGTCGGGCAGACGGTCGAAGATGCGCTCGGTCACGTCGGTGTAGAGCCGCTCGAAACGCTCCGGGTCCCTGCCGGTGTTGCCCACCCCGCCGGGGAACAGGGAGTCGCCGGTGAACAGGTGACGGCCGTCGGGGCCGCCGTCGTAGAGCAGCGCGATCGAGCCCGGGGTGTGGCCGCGCAGGTGGATGACCTCCAGGCTGACCGGGCCGAGGGCGATCGTGTCGCCGTGGTCGACCGTGCGGCCGACCGGGACGGGCAGGGCGGGCGCGTCGAGCGGATGGGCGATCACCTCGGCGCCGGTGACCCTGGCCACCTGTTCGAGGGCCTGCCAGTGGTCGCCGTGCTGGTGGGTGGTGACGATCGCGCCGAGCGGCTGGTCGCCGACGAGCGCCAGCAGCCGGTCGGCGTCGGCCGCGGCGTCGATCAGCAGCTCGTCGCCGGTCTCGGTGGAACGCAGCAGGTAGGCGTTGTTGTCGTGGGGGCCGACCGCCAGCTTGGAGATGGTCAGGGCGGGCAGCTCGCGCACGTCGGCGGGGCCGCCGACCCGGACGTCGCCGGTGTAGGTCATGGGTAGTCCTTCGGGGGCGTCGCGGGCAGATCAGCGGGGGCCGGCATCGTCAGCCACGGCGGCGGCTCGGGAAGGAGCGCGCCACCGTCACCAGGCGGCGACGGCTGTCCCGCGGGCACCAGGGTAACGCCCTCGCCGTCCGACCTTCCCGTCAACCAGGCCAGCATGTCGGCCGGTCGGCCCTGGACCGCCGGCCCGTGGCCGAGGTTCTGCCACCTTTGCCCCGGCTCGCCGGTCAGGACGACCTCGCTCACCGTGCTGCGGCCGTACGGCCAGGATCGGCGGAGGTCGTGCAGTTCGCGGCGGACGAACGTCTCCGGCCAGTCGTGGGGGCCGTACCCGGTGCCGAGGTCCACGTGGTGCATGCCCACCTCGCGCAGCCGGCGTACCAGGACGTACCAGGCTGGATGCGGCGGCGGCCGCATGCCCCGTACGGACGCCTGCCACGCCACGGCGGGCAGATCGCGGATCGCGGCGGCCAGACGCGCGGCGCTGTCGGCAAGGTCGGCCAGGTGGCGCGCGGCCGGACGGGCGGCGGCGGCCTCGATCTCGGCGGTCCTGGCCTCCAGGGAGGTGTACTGCGGGGTCTCGACGCCCGTCCTGGCCCAGGTGAGCAGGCGGAGGTGGGAGCGGGCGTTGCCGGCCAGGTGGGCGAGCACGTGCCCTCTGGTCCAGCCGGGCAGCAGGGACGGGGCCGCGACGTCGGCGTCGGACAGGGACGCGGCCGTGGCCAGCAGCCGGTCGGTCGCGGAGGCGAGTTCGGCCTGTACCGCGGGTAGAACAGTCATGTCCGGATATTTCATCACTTAGGTGTCCAAGGTCGGGTGCGGGCATAAAGCGGCAGGTCAAGTGGTTGACTCTCAAAGGGCTCCTGCCGACGCGGGAGATGGCCGTAACCTGTGAAGGACGGATTTTCGGGGGCCGGGGATCGGCTCGCCGAAAATGTCGGTGCCCCCGTCTACCATCCCCCGTGGACCTATCCGCCTTTCGACCTCCGGGATCGCCGTGGCAGACCGCCTGATCGTGCGTGGTGCACGAGAACACAACCTCAAGGACGTCTCGCTTGACCTGCCGCGAGACTCGCTGATCGTCTTCACCGGCCTCTCCGGCTCCGGCAAGTCGAGCCTGGCCTTCGACACGATCTTCGCTGAGGGCCAGCGGCGCTACGTCGAGTCCTTGTCGGCCTACGCCCGCCAGTTCCTCGGCCAGATGGACAAACCCGACGTCGACTTCATCGAGGGCCTGTCGCCCGCGGTGTCCATCGACCAGAAGGCCACCAGCAAGAACCCCCGCTCCACCGTCGGCACCATCACCGAGGTCTACGACTACCTGCGCCTGCTGTGGGCGCGCATCGGCAAGCCCCACTGCCCTGCCTGCGGCCGTCCGATCGCCCGGCAGATGCCGCAGCAGATCGTCGACCGCGTGATGGACCTGGAGGAGGGCACCCGTTTCCAGGTGCTCGCCCCCGTCATCCGTGGCCGCAAGGGCGAATACGCCGAGCTGTTCCGCGAGCTGCAGACCAAGGGCTTCGCGCGGGCCAGGGTCGACGGCACGGTCGTGCGGCTGGAGGAGCCGCCGACGCTGAAGAAGTACGAGAAGCACGACATCGAGGTCATCGTCGACCGCCTGTCGGTCAAGGAGTCCTCGCGCCGCCGGCTCACCGACTCCGTCGAGACCGCGCTGCAGCTGTCCGGCGGCACGATCACGCTGGAGTTCGTCGACCTGCCGGAAGACGACCCGGGCCGTGAGCGCTTCTACTCCGAGCACCTCTACTGCCCCTACGACGACCTGTCGTTCGAGGAGCTGGAGCCGCGCTCGTTCTCCTTCAACTCGCCCTTCGGCGCCTGCCCCGAGTGCACCGGCCTCGGCACCAAGATGGAGGTCGACCCCGACCTGGTGGTGCCCGACCCCGAGCGCACGCTCGGCGACGGCGCGCTGCACCCGTGGTCGGGCGGCCACACCAGCGAATACTTCGTCCGGCTGATCGAGGCGCTCGGCCACACGGTCGGGTTCACCCTCGACACGCCGTGGGAGCGGCTGCCCAAGAAGGCCCAGAAGTCGCTGCTGTACGGCCACGACGAGCAGGTGCACGTCCGCTACAGCAACCGCTACGGCCGCCAGCGCTCCTACTACACCACCTTCGACGGCGTCATCCCCTGGGTGCAGCGCCGGCACGCCGAGGCCGAGAGCGACGCCACGCGCGAGCGCTTCGAGGGCTACATGCGCGAGATCCCGTGCCCGGCCTGCAAGGGCGCCCGGCTCAAGCCGGTCACCCTCGCCGTCACGGTCGACGACCGGTCGATCGCCGAGGTCGCGGCCATGTCGATCGGCGAGTGCGCCAAGTTCCTGGCCGAACTCAAGCTGTCCGACCGTGACATGCACATCGCCGAGCGGGTGGTCAAGGAGATCAACGCCCGTATGGGCTTCCTGCTCGACGTCGGCCTCGACTACCTGACCATGGACCGCGCCGCCGCCACCCTCGCCGGTGGCGAGGCCCAGCGCATCCGGCTGGCCACGCAGATCGGCTCCGGGCTGGTCGGCGTCCTCTACGTGCTGGACGAGCCGTCCATCGGCCTGCACCAGCGTGACAACATGCGCCTGCTCGACACGCTGATCAGGCTGCGCGACATGGGCAACACGCTGATCGTCGTCGAGCACGACGAGGACACCATCGCCGCCGCCGACTGGGTGGTCGACATCGGTCCCGGCGCCGGCGAGCACGGCGGCCAGGTCGTGGTGTCCGGCACCGTCCAGGAGCTCCTCGCCAGCGAGGAGTCCATGACCGGCCAGTACCTGTCGGGGCGCCGGAGCATCCCGATCCCGGCCAAGCGCCGCAAGCGCGACAAGAAGCGGCAGATCACGGTCAAGGGCGCGCGCGAGCACAACCTCAAGGGCGTCGACATCGAGTTCCCCCTGGGCGTGTTCACGGCGGTGACCGGCGTGTCCGGGTCGGGCAAGTCGACGCTGGTCAACGACATCCTCTACAACGCGCTGGCCAAGGAGCTCAACGGCGCCCGCACGGTGCCGGGGCGGCACTCCCGCATCAACGGCATGGACCAGGTGGACAAGGTCGTGCACGTCGACCAGTCGCCGATCGGCCGTACGCCGCGCTCCAACCCGGCCACGTACACCGGGGTCTTCGACCACGTGCGCAAGCTGTTCGCCCAGACGGCCGAGGCCAAGGTGCGCGGCTACCAGCCCGGGCGGTTCAGCTTCAACGTCAAGGGCGGGCGCTGCGAGGCGTGCGCGGGCGACGGCACGATCAAGATCGAGATGAACTTCCTGCCGGACGTCTACGTCCCCTGTGAGGTCTGCCACGGCGCCCGGTACAACCGGGAGACGCTGGAGGTCCACTACAAGGGCAAGACGATCGCCGAGGTGCTCGACATGCCGATCGAGGAGGCGCTGGCCTTCTTCGACGCGATCCCGGCGATCAAGCGGCACCTGCAGACGCTCAACGACGTCGGCCTGGGCTACGTGCGGCTCGGGCAGCCGGCGACCACGTTGTCCGGCGGCGAGGCGCAGCGCGTCAAGCTCGCCTCCGAGCTGCAGCGGCGCCAGATCGGCCGGACGATCTACGTGCTCGACGAACCCACCACCGGCCTGCACTTCGAGGACATCCGCCGGCTGCTCGGCGTGCTCGGGCGGCTGGTCGACGGCGGGAACACGGTGATCGTCATCGAGCACAACCTCGACGTCATCAAGACCGCCGACTGGATCATCGACATGGGCCCCGAAGGCGGGTCCCGCGGCGGCACGCTCGTGGCCGCGGGCACGCCCGAAGAGGTGGCGCTGGTCAACGAGAGCCACACCGGCCGCTTCCTGCGGAAGATCCTCTCGCTCTGAGGCAGGGGCCGGCTCGGGTGCGGCTGTGTCTCGCTGTGAGGCTGGTGGTGGCTCGGTGCGGCTGGGGCTCACCTGGGTCAGGTGGTGGCTGGGGTTTCGCCGGGAGTCAGGACGGTGGCGCGGGCGCGGCGGCGGCGCTTGGCGGCGTCGCCGCGCTCCAGCCACCACTCGGCGAACAGCAGCGGCAGCACCCAGCCCAGCCAGGCGCTCAGCGCGCCGACCGTGGCGGCCAGCAGCGCCTGGTCGCCGTGGAAGGTGGTGTCGAGCTGCGGTGACAGCGTGATGACGAACACCGCGCCCCACAGCCGGTTGGTGATGATCGACATCGTCAGGGCGAAGCTGCGGATCATCCACCTGCGGTGATCGACGAACCTGCGCTGCCTGGCCATCCGCCAGCCGGCCAGGGTGCAGCCCAGCCAGAGCAGCGCCAGCACCACCCCGCTGGCCCTGGTCACCGGGCCGAAGGGCGTGGCCAGGCTGACCACCAGGCCCAGCAGGCCGCCGGGCAGGCAGCCGCCGAAGACGTACACCCGGCCGATCACGCGGTGGGCCCGCGGGTGGCGGGCGCGGAACCACGGCCAGACCTGCAGGCAGCACGAGATCATCGCGATCGAGCCGAAGATCACGTGCAGGGAGAGCACCGCGAAGTGCGGCGGGAAGAAGTCGGGCGCCGGCACCCGCGACCGGCTCGGGTCCAGCGACAGGTAGGGCGGCAGCGAGAAGGCGACGAACGCGATCGCCACCACCACGAGCGGAGCCACCCACGGACGCCGCCACCAGCGCGGCCCGGACGTCGTGGGCTTGGGAGTCTCGGTGAGTGTCATGAGCGACACGCTCGCGCCCGGCGCTGACCGCGGGCGCACCGTCCGCTGACCGTGCGCCGACCGTGCGCCGACCGATCGTTGCCGCGACGGTGACCGTATCGGTCACCCGATGGGCGGACCGAGGGGTGGGGCCAATAAAGTTGAAGCACGGGTAACGGCTTGACCTGCTGGGGGTCGGCGGAGACGCGAAGGGTCGGCTAATTCATGACGGTGACGAATCAGGGCGAAGCCATGCCCGAAAACGGTGGCGGCATCGGGCGGCGCGAGATGCTCGGCGTGGCCGGGGTGGCCGCGTGCGGGCTGGCGCTGGCCGGGTGCGGGGCGGGGGACGCCAAGGCGCAACCCGCGTCGGGGATCAAGGGCAAGGTGCTCGCCAAGACGGCGGACGTACCCGTCGGCGGCGGCACGATCGTGCAGGAGTGGCGGATCGTGATCACGCAGCCCACGAAGGGCGTCTACAAGGCGTTCAGCGCGGTCTGCACGCACAAGGGATGCACGGTGGGCACGCCCAAGGACAACGTCATCACGTGTGCGTGCCACGGCAGCGAGTTCGCCGCCGACAGCGGCCAGGCCACCAAGGGGCCCGCGACCGCGCCACTGACGGTCTACCAGGTCAAGGTGGAGGGCGACGGCATCGTCGTGGTCTGAGGCCGGGGTCTGAGGCCGGGGTCTGAGGCCGGGGTCTGAGGCCGGGGTCTGAGGCCGGGGTCTGAGGTCGTGGCTCAGGACATGGTCTGAGGGCCTGTCTCGGGATGGGGCTGAGGGCGCGCTCGGAGAGCGTGGGCTCAGGGACGGTCTGAGGGGGCGGGCTGAGGGTGGCGCTCGGGGGCGGGCCGGGGAAGGCTTGTTCTGGGTAATTGTGCGTGGTTTCCGGGATTGGGGGCGTGCAGGCTGAACCGGTGCGGGGGCGCCGGCCGTACCTGCATGTGAGACCGAGACCTGGGAGGACGCACCATGACAGAAACGACGCGCCGGACGGTCATGCTCGGCGCCGGAGGCGCCGGGCTCGCGGCGGTTCTGACGGCGTGCGCGAGCTACGGTTCGCCGACGACGGCGGCGAACGAGGCGCCGGCCACCGAGGAAACGGCCGCCGGAGAGCCGTCGTCGGAGCCCAAGAAGAAGGTGAAGAAGAAGGCCAAGGCGCTGGCCGACACCGGCGACATCCAGGTCGGCGGCGGTGCGGTCTTCAAGGACCAGAAGGTCGTGGTGACGCAGCCGATCGAGGGAGAGTTCAAGGCGTTCACGGCGATCTGCACCCATGCGGGATGCACGGTCGCCAGCGTCTCGAACGGCACCATCAACTGCCCCTGCCACGGCAGCAAGTTCAAGATCGAGGACGGTTCGGTGGCCGACGGCCCCGCCGGCGCGCCGCTCGCCGAGAAGAAGATCACCGTGGACGGCGACAAGATCAGACTCGCCTAATCCCCGTCTCATGAATTTCTCACCTGCCTCCGGTTGGGTGGAACGCATGGGAGATGACCTTCGAAGCCGTCGGGCAGTGATAGCGGGCGTGGGCGCGGGCGGGCTGGCCCTGGCGATCAGCGCCTGCGGCGGAAGCACCGAGACCCCGGCGGCCACCGCCCCCGACGCGGGCGGCCAGTCGAGCGCGGCGCAGCCGGGCGCATCGCAGTCCAGCGCCCCGCAGTCGAGTGCCCCGCAGGCCGGCGGCGCGCTGGCCAAGACCGCCGACATCCCCGTCGGCGGCGGCACGATCTTCAAGGACCAGAAGATCGTGGTGACGCAGCCGACGGCGGGTGAATTCAAGGCCTTCAGCGCGATCTGCACGCACAAGGGCTGCCCCGTGGGCAGCGTCGCGGACGGCGCGATCGTGTGCCCGTGCCACGGCAGCAAGTTCAACATCGCCGACGGCTCGGTCACCAACGGCCCGGCCGACAAGCCGCTGGCCGCCCAGCAGATCAAGGTGGAGGGCGACCAGATCACCCTGGCCTGACCGCCGGCGTGATCCATGGCCTGACCCGAGAACGCGGTGAGCCCCGTCGTGCCGTCCGAAGGCTCGGCGGGTCACCTTGTCGGTGGCGCCTACTAGTCTTTGACCGTGGCGAGAGCAGCGGGCAGCCCCTTGAGTTTCCGGCCCAGACCAGGTTCGATCCCCGAGTCGCCGGGGGTCTACCGGTTCAGGGACGCGCACGGCCGGGTGATCTACGTCGGCAAGGCCAAGAGCCTGCGGCAGCGGCTCAACTCCTACTTCGCCGACTTCTCCGCGCTGCACCCGCGCACCCAGTCGATGCTCACGACGGCCGCCGACGTCGACTGGACCGTCGTCGGCACCGAGGTCGAGGCGCTGCAGCTCGAATACTCCTGGATCAAGGAGTTCGACCCGCGCTTCAACGTCAAGTACCGCGACGACAAGTCCTACCCCTACCTCGCGGTGACGATGGGGGAGGATTTCCCGCGCGTCCAGGTCCTGCGGGGCGCCAAGCGCAAGGGCACCCGCTACTTCGGCCCCTACTCGCACGCCTGGGCCATCCGCGAGACCGTCGACCTGCTGCTGCGCGTCTTCCCGGTGCGCACGTGCAGCGCCGGGGTGTTCAAGCGGGCCGGGCAGATCGGCCGTCCGTGCCTGCTGGGCTACATCGACAAGTGCTCGGCGCCGTGCGTGGGCCGGGTGACCCCGCAGGAGCACCGCGAGCTGGCCGAAGACTTCTGCGACTTCATGGCGGGCAACACCACCCGCTTCATCAAACGCCTTGAGAAGGACATGCGCGAGGCCGCCGCCGAGCAGGAGTACGAGCGGGCGGCCCGGCTGCGCGACGACATCCAGGCGCTGCAGCGCGCGCTGGAGAAGCAGGCCGTGGTGCTCGGCGAGGCCACCGACGCCGACGTGATCGCGCTGGCCGAGGATCCGCTGGAGGCCGCCGTCCAGGTGTTCTACGTGCGCGGGGGCCGCATCCGCGGTCAGCGGGGCTGGGTGGTCGACAAGGTCGAGGAGACCTCGCCCGGCGAGCTGGTGGAGCAGTTCCTGCTGCAGATGTACGGTGAGGCCGGCCCCGAGTCGATGCCGCGCGAGGTGCTCGTGCCCGCGCTGCCGCCCGACGCCGAGGCGGTCGCCGAGCTGCTGACCGAGCAGCGCAGGGCCCGGGTCGAGGTGCGCGTCCCGCAGCGCGGCGACAAGAAGGCGCTGATGGAGACCGTCGAGCGCAACGCCAAGGAGTCGCTGGCCCAGCACAAGATCCGCCGCGCCGGCGACCTGACCACGCGCAGCAAGGCGTTGCAGGAGATCGCCGACGCGCTAGACCTCGACCAGGCGCCGCTGCGCGTCGAGTGCTACGACGTCTCCCATCTGCAGGGCGAGAACGTCGTGGCGTCCATGGTGGTCTTCGAGGACGGTCTGGCGCGCAAGAGCGAGTACCGGCGCTTCGCGATCAAGACCAAGGAGGGCGACGTCGCCTCGATCCACGAGGTGATCATGCGGCGGTTCCGGCGTTACCTGGAGGAACGTTCGGCCACCGGCGAGCTGGCCGCCGAGGACGACGACGGCCACGGGCCCATCGACCCCGAGACCGGCAAACCGCGCAAGTTCGCCTACCCGCCCAACCTGGTCGTCGTCGACGGCGCGGGCCCCCAGGCGGCCGCCGCGCAGCGGGCGCTCGACGAGCTCGGCATCGACGACGTCGCGGTGTGCGGCCTGGCCAAGCGGCTGGAGGAGGTGTGGTTGCCCGGCGACGACCAGCCAGTGATCATGCCTCGTTCAAGTGAGGGTCTCTACCTGCTGCAACGCGTCCGCGACGAAGCACACAGGTTCGCCATCACCTACCATCGTTCCAAGAGGTCCAAGTCAGTGAAGGAGAGCGCGCTCGACGGCGTGCCCGGCCTCGGGCCGGCGCGCAGGCAGGCGTTGCTCAAGCACTTCGGCTCCGTCAAGAAGCTACGCGAGGCCAGCGCGACCGAGATCTGCGAGGTTCCCGGCATCGGGCCGGCCCTCGCCGAGGTCATCGTGTCGACGCTGAAGGGAGATACATCGTGAACACCCGCGAGGGAGCGCAGGGTGTCGGCGAACGGAGTGAGGCCATGAGCACCGAGCCGGCGTTCGTCATCGTCACCGGCATGTCCGGGGCGGGGCGCAGCACGGCCGCCAAGGCGCTGGAAGACCTGGGCTGGTTCGTCATCGACAACCTGCCGCCGGGGCTGCTGTTCGCGATGGCGGAGGAGGCGGGCAAGGTCAAGCTGGCCGCCGACAAGGTGGCCGCGGTCGTCGACGTGCGCAGCCTGGCCTTCACCACCGACCTCAACGCGGCCATCGAGGAGCTGGAGGGCCGCGGCGTGCGCGTGCGGGTCGTCTTCCTCGAGGCCAGCGACGAGGAGCTGGTGCGCAGGTTCGAGAACGTCCGCCGGCCCCACCCGCTGCAGGGCGAGGGCCGCCTGGTCGACGGCATCACCCGCGAGCGCGGCATCCTGCGCGAGGTGCGGGCCAACGCCGACCTGGTGATCGACACCTCGTCCCACAACGTGCACGACCTGCGCAACAAGATCGTCGCCTACTTCGGCGGCGATGACCGTCCGGGGCTGCGGCTCAACGTCGTCTCGTTCGGGTTCAAGTACGGCCTGCCGGTCGACGCCGACCTCGTCGTCGACTGCCGTTTCCTGCCCAACCCCCACTGGGTGCCCGAGCTGCGGCCGATGAACGGCCTCGACGCGCCGGTCAGCGACTACGTGCTCGGCCAGCCGGGCGCCAAGGAGTTCCTCGACGCCTACGAGGAGGTCCTGCAGGTCGTCGCCACCGGCTACGCCCGCGAGGGCAAGAGCTACGCGACCCTGGCCGTGGGCTGCACGGGCGGCAAGCACCGCAGCGTGGCCATGGCCGAGCAGGTCGCCGCCCGCCTGCGTGACCGCGGCATGGAGGTCCAGGTCAGTCACCGGGATGTGGGGCGGGAGTGACCCATGAACGTATGGAGGCGGGGCTGCCCCATCCGCTGAACGGCCCCCGCGTGGTGGCCCTCGGCGGCGGCCACGGGCTCTACGCCTCGCTGTCGGCCTTACGGGTCGTGACCGACCGGCTGACCGCGGTGGTGACCGTGGCCGACGACGGCGGCTCCAGCGGCCGGCTGCGCCGCGAGCTCGGCGTGCTGCCGCCCGGCGACCTGCGCATGGCGCTGGCCGCGCTGTGCGGCGACGACGAGTGGGGCATCACCTGGAGCGAGGTCGTCCAGCACCGCTTCCGCAGCGAGGGCGAGCTCCACGGGCACGCCGTCGGCAACCTGCTGATCGTGGCGCTGTGGGAGCTGCTCGGCGACTCGGTGGCCGGCCTCGACTGGGTGGGCCGGCTGCTCGGCGCGCACGGCAGGGTGCTGCCGATGGCCTCGGTGCCGCTCGACATCGTGGCCGAGGTCGAGCTCGACGGCGTCACCTCGACCGTGCGCGGCCAGGTCGCCTGCGCGCTCACGCCGGGTCGGGTGCAGGCCATCTCCCTGGTGCCGGAAGACCCGCCGGCGCGTCCTGAGGCGGTCGCCGCGGTGCACGAGGCCGACTGGCTGGTGTTCGGGCCGGGCTCGTGGTTCACCAGCGTGCTGCCGCACCTGAAGGTGCCCGAGCTGGCCCGCGCGCTGCACGACAGCAAGGCCAAGCGGCTCGTCACCCTCAACCTGGCCCCCCAGCCGGGCGAGACCGACGACTTCTCCCCCCAGCAGCACCTGGAGGTGCTCCGCCAGCACGCCCCCGACCTGGCCTTCGACGTCGTGCTGGCCGACACCGGCGTGGTCGACGACCTCGACGCCCTGGACAAGGCCGCGGCGGCGCTCGGCGCCCGGCTCGTCCTGGCCGACGTGGCCGCCGCCGACGGCTCGCCCCGGCATGACCCACGACGTCTTGCCTCCGTCCTGGACGAGATTTTCCTCCAGAAGCGTTGATCCTGGTCGGCGTGGCGCGAAGGTGCGAGAGACTGGCGGGAGCCGGTCTGAATGGGGGAAGGACTAACGCTTATGGCGATGACAGGTGTGGTGAAGGACGAACTGAGCCGCCTGCCGGTGCTGAAACCGTGCTGCCGCAAGGCGGAGGTGTCCACGCTGCTGCGGTTCGCCAGCGGCCTGCACCTGGTGGGCGGCCGCATCGTGATCGAGGCCGAGCTCGACACCAACGCCACCGCGCGGCGGCTGATCAAGGACATCGGCGAGGTGTTCGGCCACAAGGCCGAGGTGCTCGTGCTCGCGCCGGCCGGGCTGCGCAAGGGCTCGCGCTACGTGGTGCGCGTCTACCGCGACGGTGAGGCGCTGGCCCGCCAGACGGGCCTGATCGACAACCACGGGCGCCCGGTGCGCGGCCTGCCCCGGCAGGTCGTGGCCGGTGCGGCCTGCGACGCCGAGGCGGCCTGGCGGGGCGCCTTCCTGGCGCACGGCTCGCTGACCGAGCCGGGGCGTTCGATGTCCCTGGAGGTCACCTGCCCGGGGCCGGAGGCCGCGCTCGCGCTGGTCGGCTCGGCCCGGCGGCTGAAGATCCACGCCAAGGCCCGGGAGGTGCGCGGCGTCGACCGCGTCGTGGTCCGCGACGGCGACGCGATCAGCGCGCTGCTCACCCGCCTCGGCGCGCACGACAGCGTGCTGGCCTGGGAGGAGCGCCGGATGCGCCGCGAGGTGCGGGCCACCGCCAACCGGCTGGCCAACTTCGACGACGCCAACCTGCGGCGTTCGGCGCGGGCGGCCGTCGCGGCGGGCGCGCGGGTGCAGCGCGCGCTGGAGATCCTCGGCGAGGAGGCGCCGGACCACCTGGTGGTGGCCGGGCGGCTGCGGGTGGAGCACAAGCAGGCGTCGCTGGAGGAACTGGGCCAGATCGCCGACCCGCCGCTGACCAAGGACGCCATCGCCGGGCGCATCAGGCGGCTGCTGGCGATGGCCGACAAGCGCGCCTCCGACCTGGGCATCCCGAACACCGAGGCCAACCTCACCGTCGACATGCTGGCGCCGTAGCGGGCTCGCCGCCGTGCGGGCGCCCGCGGCGCCGTCCGGGACACCCCCATCCCGTACGGCTTCGCGCGGTGGCCCGCACGCGCCGACGTCCCTGCAGGCCCGTCATGGCCGGTCGTGAGGGCTCACGGGCCGCTCGCCGTGACGAAGCGCGCTGTGGGCCGCCCGGCGGCTGCTGAGTGGGCGTCCGTCAGTCCCTGGCGGGCTTGCGCGGCGTGAACAGGTCCGCGGGCGCGGCCTGCTGCCCGGGCGACTGCGCGAGCACCTGTGCGGACGACTGGGCGGGCGGTTGCGCGGGCTCGAAGGGCGCCCGGTACTCCTGCCCGGCCTCCTCCGCCGCCTCCTGGGCGGCCAAGGCGGCCCGGTCGGCGCGGCGTACGCGGAAGACGCGCAGCGTGACCAGCAGGAGCGCGGCCACGGCGGCGACGGCGATGTACAGCCACATCTGCCACGTCTGCGCGAGCGGCTCGCGGTAGACCGCCAGGGCGCGGGGAAGCCCCTCGCCGGCGTTGGCCGCCGTGATGTCGCCGATCTGCGGGGAGAAGGGCGTGCCGGTCGCGGAGGTGTGCCGCGCGGCGCCGAGGATGATGGACACGCCCGAGATCTGGCCGCCGGCGACGGCCGCCGCCGCGTACAGGGCGGCCACCACCGGCAGCGCCCGGTTGCGCGGGCGGGCCGCGCCCACGGCCAGGGCGACCAGCAGCGCGATCAGGAGCGACAGCGTCACCGACAGGGCGTGGCCGTTGCCCAGCGTGGCCACGGCCTTCGGCAGCCGGTCCTGGAACAGCACCGCGAGCCCCAGGGCCGCCGCGCAGACCAGCGCGGCGACCAGCCCCGCGATCAGTCCAGGAAGCAGGCCGGACCGCTTATGTGACATCTCAGCCCCCAGAGAATGCACGAATTTACTCCGACGAGTCGGGCACTTTACTCGAAGCTCGCAAATTGCGCCCCCTGAACGGGGATACGCAGGGCGGTACCTGCAGTGGTCTAAACCAATTTGGGTCCGATAGTGTTCGTGGTTGAGATTCAACCGCCATCTGTTCGAGGAGATCGGTTTCCGTGAGCATCCGCGTAGGCGTCAACGGCTTCGGCCGCATCGGTCGCAACTTCTGGCGCGCGGTCGCCGCCAGCGGCAAGGACATCGAGATCGTCGCGGTCAACGACCTGACCGACAACGCGACGC
This sequence comes from Nonomuraea sp. NPDC049655, assembly GCF_044465465.1. Taxonomy (NCBI): domain Bacteria; kingdom Bacillati; phylum Actinomycetota; class Actinomycetes; order Streptosporangiales; family Streptosporangiaceae; genus Nonomuraea; species Nonomuraea sp. NPDC049655. The sequence goes on along the minus strand of NZ_JBITLS010000014.1, from coordinate 325,586 downwards.
TCGCCCACCTGCTGAAGTACGACAGCATCCTGGGCCGTCTGCCGTACGAGGTGAAGGCCTCCAGCGACGAGATCACCGTCGACGGCAAGGCGATCAAGGCGTTCGCGGAGCGCGACCCGGCCAAGCTGCCCTGGGGCGACCTCGGCGTCGATGTCGTGGTGGAGTCCACCGGCCTGTTCACCGACGCCTCCAAGGCCAAGGTGCACGCCGACAACGGCGCCAAGAAGGTCATCATCTCCGCGCCGGCCAAGAACGAGGACGTCACCATCGTGATGGGCGTCAACGAGGGCGTCTACGACCCGGCCAGCCACACGATCATCTCCAACGCGTCCTGCACCACCAACTGCCTGGCCCCGATGGCCAAGGTCCTCCACGACACCTTCACCATCGAGAAGGGTCTGATGACCACCATCCACGCCTACACGCAGGACCAGAACCTGCAGGACGGCCCGCACAAGGACCTGCGCCGCGCCCGCGCCGCCGCCCTCAACGTGGTGCCCACCTCCACCGGCGCCGCCAAGGCCATCGGCCTGGTGCTGCCCGAGCTCAAGGGCAAGCTCGACGGCTTCGCCATGCGCGTGCCGATCCCCACCGGCTCGGCCACCGACCTCACCGTCGACGTCAGCCGCGAGGTCACCGCCGAGGAGGTCAACGCCGCGGTCAAGGCCGCCGCCGAGGGCCCGCTCAAGGGCATCCTCAGCTACACCGAGGACGAGATCGTCTCCTCCGACATCGTCACCGACCCCCACTCCTGCATCTTCGACGCCGGCCTCACCAAGGTCATCGGCAACCAGGTCAAGGTCGTCGGCTGGTACGACAACGAGTGGGGCTACTCCAACCGCCTCGCCGACCTGATCGAGCTGGTCGGCCGCGACCTGTGAGCGTGACCGAGGCCGCTGCGGGAACAGGAGCATGAGCATGCGCACGCTCGACGATCTCGACGTCAAGGGGCGGCGCGTGCTCGTGCGCGCCGACCTCAACGTCCCGCTCGACGGGGAGAAGATCACCGACGACGGCCGCATCCGCGCGTCGGTGCCGACGATCCAGGCGCTGGCCGGGCGCGGCGCCAAGGTCGTCGTCTGCGCCCATCTGGGCAGGCCCAAGGGCAAGGTCAATCCCGAGTACTCGCTCGGGCCGGTGGCCGCCCGCCTGGGCGAGCTGCTCGGCCAGGACGTCGCCTTCGCCGCCGACGTGGTCGGCGACAGCGCCCGGCAGACGGTCGAGGCCCTCCAGGAGGGCCAGGTCGCCCTGCTGGAGAACCTGCGCTACGAGCCGGGCGAGGAGTCCAAGGACGACGCCGTCCGCGGCGCGTTCGCCGAGAAGCTGGCCGCCCTGGCCGAGCTCTACGTCGGCGACGGCTTCGGCGCGGTGCACCGCAAGCACGCCAGCGTCTACGACGTGCCCAAGCTGCTGCCGCACGCGGCCGGCGGGCTGGTCGTGGCCGAGGTCGAGGTGCTGCGCCGGCTGACCGAGGACACCGAGCGTCCCTACGTGGTCGTCCTGGGCGGGGCCAAGGTCTCCGACAAGCTGGGCGTCATCGCCAACCTGCTCACCAAGGTCGACCGGCTGCTGATCGGCGGCGGCATGGCCTACACCTTCCTCAAGGCCCAGGGCCACGAGGTGGGCCGGTCGCTGCTCCAGGAGGACCAGCTCGACCAGGTGCGCGGCTTCCTCGCCGAGGCCGGCAAGCGGGGCGTCGACCTCGTGCTGCCCGTCGACGTGGTGGCGGCCGTCACCTTCGCGGCCGACGCCGAGCACGAGGTGGTCGAGGCCACCGCGATCCCGGCCGACCGCGAGGGGCTCGACATCGGCCCCAAGACGCGCGAGCTGTTCGCGAGCAAGCTGGCCGACGCCAGGACCGTCTTCTGGAACGGCCCCATGGGCGTGTTCGAGTTCGACGCGTTCTCCGGCGGCACCAGGGCGGTGGCCGAGGCGCTCATCGGCTCCGACGCCTTCACCGTGGTCGGCGGCGGCGACTCCGCGGCGGCCGTGCGCAGGCTCGACCTGCCCGAGGACGGTTTCTCGCACATCTCCACCGGCGGCGGGGCCAGCCTGGAATACCTTGAGGGCAAGACCCTTCCCGGACTCGCGGCTCTGGAGGACTGAGGTGGCCCAGCAGCGCAAGCCGCTCATCGCCGGCAACTGGAAGATGAACCTCAATCACCTTGAGGCCATCGCCCTGGTCCAGAAGCTGGCGTTCGCGCTCAGCGACAAGGACTTCGACAAGGCCGAGGTGGCCGTCCTGCCGCCCTTCACCGACCTGCGCAGCGTCCAGACGCTGGTCGACGGCGACAAGCTGCGCATCGTCTACGGGGCCCAGGACCTGTCCCAGTACGACGGCGGCGCCTACACCGGCGAGGTGTCGGGCGTCATGCTGGCCAAGCTCGGCTGCACGTACGTGGTCATCGGCCACTCCGAGCGCCGCCAGTACCACGGCGAGGACGACGACCTCGTCAACGCCAAGGTGCAGGCGGCCTACCGGCACTCGCTCACGCCCATCCTGTGCGTCGGCGAGGGGCTGGCGGTGCGCCAAGAGGGCGGCCACATCGCGCACAGTCTCGGTCAACTCGACGGCGCCCTGCGCAAAATCAGCGCCGAGCAGGCAAAATCGATAGTGGTGGCCTACGAGCCCGTGTGGGCGATCGGCACGGGCGAGGTGGCCACCCCGGAGGACGCCCAGGAGGTCTGCGGAGCGTTGCGGGTGAGACTCGCGGAGCTCTACGACCCCGAAGTGGCCTCCGCGGTCCGTATCCTTTACGGTGGCTCGGTCAAGTCCGGCAATATCGTGGGGATCATGGCTCAACCCGATGTCGACGGCGCGCTCGTGGGCGGTGCCAGCATCGATGCCGGGGAGTTCGCCAAGATCTGCCGATTCTCCGAATTGCCTGGCTAACTGAGTCGTTCTGAGGGTGCGACTTGACACCAGGCCGTACCCTCAAGAGGCAAGTTTGAATCGTCACGCGTAACAGAGCACTGAAGGAACAGGCATACCGTGGAAATCGGAATCTCCATCGCCCTCATCCTGGCGAGCGGTCTCATGATCCTGCTCGTCCTGCTCCACAAGGGCAAGGGTGGCGGCCTGTCTGACATGTTCGGCGGCGGTTTCTCGTCGAACTTCGGTGGTTCCTCGGTGGTGGAGCGCAACCTCGACCGGCTGACCGTCATCACGGGCACCGTCTGGTTCGTCTGCATCATCGCTCTCGGCCTGCTCATGCGGCCTTGAGACAACTGATTAACGCGTGACAGTGATTCTCCCCCCGTGTCACGACGCGGGGCGATCGAGCGAGGAGTTCATCCGTGGGTAGTGGCAACGCGATCCGTGGCAGCCGAGTCGGCGCCGGCCCTATGGGGGAGGCCGAGCGCGGCGAGGCAGCTCCGAGAGTGCGGGTCTCGTTCTGGTGCGCCAACATGCACGAGACGCGCCCCAGTTTCGCCAGCGACGCGGCGGTCCCCGAGACGTGGGATTGCCCACGTTGCGGCCTCCCCGCCGGACAGGACGAGGAGGCCCCGCCTGCCCCGCCCAAGAACGAGCCGTACAAGACGCACCTGGCCTACGTGAAGGAGCGCCGGAGCGACAAGGACGGCAAGGCGATCCTCGAGGAGGCACTGGAGCGCCTGCGCAACAACAAGTCCCCCTGGTAGGCGAGCCGGCGGAAGGGCCCTGGTGCTGGTCACCGGGGCCCTTCGCGCGTCATCGGCCGTGCACCGCCACGCCGTCGACGAACGTCATGCGCACCCGCGTCGTCCAGATGTCGGCCGGGGGCAGCTCGAAGGGGTCGCGGTCGAGCACCACCAGGTCGGCCGGGCGGCCGGGCGCGATCACGCCCGCCGGCGAACGGTTGATCCACGCCGACCCCTCGGTGTACGCGCTCAACGCCGTGGCCAGGTCGAGGCGCTGGCCGGGCAGGAACGGCGTCTGCGCCGTCGGGTAGCCCGCGTGCACCGATCCGCCCGGTTCGGTGCGGTTCACCGCCACGTGCATGCCCTGGATCGGGTCGGCGTCGGAGACCGGCCAGTCGCTGCCCGCGCAGAACCGGGTGCCGTGCGCCTGGAGATCCTTGAAGGGGTACTGCCACGACGAGCGCGGCTCACCCAGGAACGGCAGCGTCAGCTCGTCCATCTGGGCGTGGTGGGTGGCCCACAGGGGCTGCAGGTTGGCCGTGACGCCCAGCGCGGCGAAGCGCGGCACGTCGGACGGCTCGATGATCTGCAGGTGGGCGATGTGGTGGCGGTTGGCCGGGTCGGTGCCCTCGAAGCTGTCCAGCGCCTCGCGCACGGCGCGTTCGCCGATGGCGTGGAAGTGCACCTGGAAGCCCAGCCGGTCCAGCTCGGCGACGTACCGCTTGAGCTTGCCGGGGTCGACATAGGACAGGCCCGTGCCGCCGCACCGGCAGTACGGCTCCAGCGTCGCGGCGGTGAAGTTCTCCGTGATGCCGTCCTGCATGATCTTGACCGAGGTGGCGGCGAACCGGTCCAGCCCCTCGGCAGCGGCCCGCCTGCGGACCAGGTCCTCGATCTGGTCCTCGCCGCGCGTCCTGTCCCACCACAGTGCGCCCACCACGCGGGCGCGCAGCCGGCCCGCGCGGGCGGCGTCGAGGTAGGTGGGAAGCTGGTCGTCCGAGCCGGCGTACGAGCCGACGATGGCGTCCTGCCAGCCGGTGACGCCCAGCGAGAACAGGTGCTGCTCGGCCTCGGCCAGGGCCCGGGCCTGGTCCTCGGCGGTGGGCCGGGGGGCCAGCAGGCCGACGAGGTCCATCGCGCCCTCGTGCAGGACGCCCGACGGGGTGCCGTCGGCGTCGCGCTCGATCCTGCCGTCGGCGGGGTCGGGGGTGTCCCTGGTGATGCCGGCCAGGTCGAGGGCGCGGGAGTTGACCCAGGCGGCGTGGTGGTCACGCTGGATCAGGTAGGCGGGCCGGTCGAGGAAGTCGAGCTGGGAGCGGTGGGGGAGGCCGTTGGGGAAGGCTGACATGTCCCAGCCTCCGCCGTCGATCCACTCTTTTTCTGGATTTTTCGTGGCGTAGTCGGAGATCTTGGCTATGTAGGTGTCTAGGCCGAAGATCTCTGACAAGTCGCACTTCGCTCGTTCGAGTCCGGCTTGTATCGGGTGCATGTGCGCGTCGATGAAGCCGGGGGTGAGCAGGCCGCCGTCCAGGTCGACGGTGTCGTGGCCGGGGGCGCTGCGGGACAGCTCGCCCTCCGGGCCGACGGCGGCGATCACCCCGTCCCGCACCAGCACGGCGTCGCGCCGCACGGCGCCGCCGATGAAGGCGCTGCCACCACGGAAGAGGATGTTCAAGGAGGTTCTCCCTTTCTCAGTGCGGTTCTCAGTGCGGGGTCAGTGGCCGGTGATCAGGTCGGCGAAGCGGGCCAGGGCCGACGTGCGGGGCATGGAACGCTCCCGATGATCGGCCACCCGGTACAGGCGGTACATCGCGTGCACCCCCATCCAGCGCAGCGGCTCGGGCTCCCAGGAGCGCACCTTGCGCCCCACCCACGGCAGGGACGTCAGCTCCGTCTCCTCCCCGAGTATGAGATCACGCAGGGTGCGCCCGGCGAGGTTCGTCGTGGTCACGCCGTGTCCGGTGTAGCCGCCGGCCCAGCCCAGGCCGGTCGCGCGGTCCACGTGCACGGTCGAGCACCAGTCGCGCGGCACGCCCAGCACGCCCGACCAGGCGTGCGCGACCGAGGAGGAGCGGGCCGCGGGGAAGAAGTCGACCAGGAGCCGCCACAGGGCCTCGACCGTCCACTCGTGGGTGCGGCCGCGGGCGTCGATGCGGGAGCCGTACAGGTAGGGACGGCCCCGGCCGCCGAAGGCGATGCGGTCGTCGGCGGTGCGCTGGGCGTACATGTAGTAGTGCGCGAGGTCGCCGAGCAGTTCGGCGCCCCGCCAGCCGACCTCGTCCCAGAAGGAGGCGGGGAGCGGCTCGGTGACGATCATGGAGCTGTTCATGGGCAGCCACTGGCGGCGCAGGCCGTTCAGGCGGGCGGTGAAGCCCTCGGTGGCGCGGATGACGTACGCCGCCGTGACCGTCCCGTACGAAGTCACCGCCCGGCCGGGGGCGATCTCGGTGACCGGGGTGCGCTCGTAGACCGGGACGCCGAGGTCGCGGACGGCCCTGGCCAGCCCCTGGGCCAGCTTGGCGGGCTGGATACGGGCGCAGTGGGGGCTCCAGGAGGCCGCCAGGGCGCCCGCCACGCGGACGTGCTCCGAGGGGTCGGCCAGCCGCAGGTCCGCCTCCTCGATGCCCCAGGCGCGGGCGGCGTCCACCGAGGCGCGCAGCCGGTCGGCCTGGGCGGGGGTGCGGGCCACGTTCACCACGCCGCCCTTGACGATGTCGCAGTCGATCGACTCGTTCTCGCAGACCGCGATGACCTCGTCGATGGAGGCGTACATCTCGCGCTGCAGCCGGCGGGCGTCCGAGCCGTACCGTTCGTGGGAGCCGGCCAGGTCGCCGGTCAGCCAGCCGCCGTTGCGCCCCGAGGCGCCGAACCCGGCGAACTCCTGCTCCAGCAGCACCACCCGGAGCGAAGGGCGGGCCTTCTTGAGGTAGTACGCGGTCCACAGCCCCGTGTAGCCGGCCCCGACGATCGCCACGTCGGCCTGCAGGTCGCCGTCGAGCCGCGGACCGGGCTCCGGCACCCCGGACGAGCGGTACCAGAAGGACACGTCACCGTTGACGAATCCGGACGACAAGGGAACTCGCGCATTCATGGCCCCATATCCTGCTATATCGGGATTAGGTGGCGCATCTCACGACGAAATTCGTGATGAAACCCGTCGTTAGCGGGCATGTAACACGTCCCAGGCATGCTCCTCCCATGGGATTCTTGCGCATCCGGACCACGGTGGACGAGCGACCCGGACGGCTGGCCTCGCTGGCCTCGGCCCTGGCCGCCAGGGGCGGCAACATCCTCGGCCTGAGCGTCCAGTCCGACGCCGACGGCACGGTCGACGAGTTCGTGGCCGACATCCCGGCGAGCCCTGAGGCCGTGCGCGAGGCGCTGGAGGCCGCCGGCGGCCGGCGCGTCCAGGTGGTGCCCGCCACCGCCCACGAGCTGACCGACGAGCCGACCAGGGCGCTGCTGCTGGCCTCCCGGCTGCGTTCCACGCCCTGGCGGCTGCCGGAGCTGCTGGCCGAGCTGCTGCGCGCGGACGACGCCCGGTGGATCTATGGTGAACCGGTGAGCGATCTCCCCGACCCGACCCTGCTCGTCGTGCCCGTGGCGCGGCGGCGCGCGGTCCGGCTGCGCCGCACCGGGCTGCCGTTCACGCTGACCGAGGCCGCCCGCGCGGCCTCCTTCGCCCGGCTCGCCCAGCCCGCGCCCGAGCAGACCCCGTCCGAACGCGCACTGAAACTGGCCGACGGCGCCGAGATCACCGTGCGGCCGCTCACCACGATCTACCGCGAGGCCGTGCGCGACCTGCACGACAGGTGCTCGCCCGAGGCCCGCAGGTTCCGCTACTTCACCTCGATGCCCGCTCTCCCGCCGCGCGCGTTCGACCGGCTCTGCGACCGCGGCAGGGGCTTCTCGCTGGTCGCCGGGCACGACGGCCAGGTCGTGGCGATGGCGAACCTCATGTTCACCCCCGACCCCGGCATCGCCGAGATGGCCTTCCTGGTCGAGGACCGCTGGCAGGGGCGTGGCCTGGGCGCCGTGCTGGCCCGGATGCTGGTGCGGCAGGCGCGCGACCTCGGGTACGCAGAGGTCAGGGCCACCCTGCTGGCCGACAACGCGCGGATGCGCGGCCTGCTGACCACGCTGGGCGCCTCGCTCGGCCGGACCGAGGACCCGGGCGTCGTGGAGGCGCGGCTGCCGGTCGGCGCGCGGGCCTCAGCCTAGGCCCTCCTCGGGCTCGCCGGACTCGGGGTCGGCGGCGGCAGGGCCGATGCCCAGGTGGCGCTCGATGCGTTCCAGGCTCTCCTCGATGCGGGTGAGCCGTTCGGCGAGCACAGAGCCGCCGCCGAAGTACACCTCCGTCGGACGTTCCCTGGTGCCGCGGCCCACCCGGTCGAGCAGGCGCTGCCGGACGTCGGTCAGGTCGGCGCCGGTGTCCGCCAGAGCCTGGGCGGCCAGCCCCTCGCCCTCCCTGATCAGCCCGAGCAGGATGTGCTCGGTGCCGATGTAGTTGTGGCGCAGTTGCAGGGCCTCGCGCAGGGACAGCTCCAGCACCTTCTTGGCACGCGGGGTGAAGGGGATGTGCCCGCTCGGCGAGCTGGCCCCGCGGCCCACCTCGCGCTCCACGAAGGCCCGTACGTGCTCCAGCTCCACGCCGCAGCCGTCGAGCACCAGCGCGGCCAGCCCCTCGCCCTCGCGGATGAGGCCCAGCAGGATGTGTTCCGTGCCGATGTAGTCGTGGCTCAGCTGCCGCGCCTCCTCCTGGGCGAGCACGACGACCCTGCGCGCACGGTCGGTGAAGCGTTCGAACACCGGGGGCCTCCGTTCGACTGGGGCTGCCTCCACTATGCGCTACAAACCCCGCCGTGTGGGGTATTTGTCCTGTGTGGATCTTGACGAGGTGGCCGGCCGCCTCTACGCAGTCCCGCCGGCGGAGTTCACCGCCGCCCGCGCGGCCGAGGTCCGCGCGGCCAAGGAGGCGGGCGACGTACGGCTCTCGCGGGACATCGCGAAGCTGCGCAAGCCCACCGTCTCGGCCTGGGCGGTCAACCGGCTGGCCCGGGAGCACCCCGCCGAGCTGGCCGAACTGCTCGGCGTGGGGGAGCGGCTGCGCGCGGCCTGGCAGGCGCAGGACGCCGGGGCGCTGGCCGAGCTGACCCGGTCGCGTGGCGAGGCGACCGCCAAGGTGGCGAGGCTGGCCAGGCAGGCCGGCGGCCTGTCGGCGGCGGCCGCCTCGGAGGTGGACCAGACGCTGGACGCGGCCGTCGTGGACGCCGGCGCCGCCGACCAGGTGCGGGCCGGTCGCCTGGCCAAACCGCTCAGCTACAGCGGCTTCGCCCCCGCGCCCGCGCCCGCCCCCGCTGCTTTCACCGCCGCTTCCACCGCGGCGTCCGCCACCGCCGCCTCCAGCGAGCCCCGGCCCGGGGCGCGTGGGCGTGGGCGGGCCGGGAAGGACGCGGCGGCCGAGGCGCGGGCGCGGGCGGAGGCCGAGGCGAGGCAGGCCCGAGAGGCCAAGGAGGCCAGAAAGGCGAAGGAGCGCGCGGAGGCCGAGGCGGCCCACCGGGAGTGGGCCGAGGCGCTGGAGTCGGTCACCCGCGACCACGACGAGCGCGCCGAGAAGGTCGCCCGGCTGGAACGCAAGCTCGCCAAGGCCCGCAAGCGGCTGGAGGAGGTCCGGCAACGTCTGGAGGTCACGCGCCGCGAGGAGCGCCACGCCCGCCGCCGACTGGACTAAGGTGCACGAAACGCGTTCGTACACCTGCAAGGAGGGGCGATGGCCCCCTGGACGCCCGCCGACATCCCGGACCTCACCGGCACCACGGCCGTCGTGACCGGCGCCAACAGCGGCATCGGCCTGCCCACCGCCCGCGAGCTGGCCCGGCACGGAGCCCGCGTCATCGTGGCCGCCCGCTCGGCGGACAGGGGCGAGGCCGCCGTGGCGGAGATCCGGCGGGCCGTGCCGGGGGCCGACGTCGCGTACGGCGCACTCGACCTGGCCGACCAGTCCTCGATCCGGCGCTTCGCCGACACGGTGGACAAGGTGGACCTGCTGATCAACAACGCCGGGATCGGCCTGATCCCCCGGCAGCTGACCAAGGAGGGCTGGGAGCTGCAGTTCGGCACCAACCACCTCGGCCACTTCGCGCTCACCGGGCTGCTCCTGCCACGGCTCCTGGCCGCTCCGCACGCCCGCGTGGTCACCGTCTCCAGCGACGCGCACTCCATGGGCAGGCTCGACTTCGACGACCTCGCCCTGGAACGCGGCTACGGCCGGATGAGCGCGTACGGACGGTCCAAGCTCGCCAACCTGCTCTTCACCCTGGAGCTCCAGCGGCGGGCCAGCAGCGCCGGTACGGGCCTGATCAGCGTGGCCACCCACCCAGGTGCCACCGCGACCCGCTTCGTCAAGCTGGGGCCCCTGCAGCCCCTCCTGCGCCTGTTCCTCCAGTCGGCCGACGCCGGCGCCGCCCCCTCGCTGTACGCCGCCACCTCGCCGGACATCACCGGCGGCGAGTTCGTCGGCCCCCGGCTGAAGCTGCTCACGCCCTCGGAGACGGCCAGGTCCGAGGAGGTCGCGCGGCGGCTGTGGGAGGTGTCCGCCCAGCTCACGGGCGTACGGTTCGAGGAGATCGCCCACCGCTGAAGGGCGTTGCCGTCGAAAGCGCAAGCACTCGCCGCTCATGGGGGCTGTCCTCGACGCTTCCACACGGCGGTCGGTGTGCGTGCCCTGGTCGAGCGGGCCGGAGGGCGCGGGCGAGCTCGACGCGGACGTCGCTCCCGCGTGGCTGTCCGAGTCTGGTGTGGTAGCCACGATCTTCACCGGGCCGCCCTTCGGCGAGGAGTCGGCCGGCGGCGTGCGGCTGCCGCCGGCGCTGCGCCCGGTCAGCGCAGGCCGCGGGCCAGATAGGCGCAGACGGGGAAGCCCGTGCCGGAGTACGGGGCGGCCAGGCGGTCGTAGCAGGCCCGGACGCGGGCGTAGGTCTCCGGCGGCTGCCGGGCGATCGTCTCGAAACGCGGGCCGCCCGCCTCGACCACGCCGCTCCACCAGGCGGCGACGTCCACCCGGTGCCGCCAGCGCAGCGTCCGCACGTCCACGGCCGTGAAGCCCGCCTCCTCCAGCAGCCCGGCGAAGCGTTCCGGCCGGTCCACGGCGGCGAAGGGGCGGACCGGGGGTTCGTACGGCACCCCCGCCGCCGCCAGGGCCTCGGCGAAGACGTTCGTGGCCGTCATCTCGTCGGACTTCCACCAGGTCAGCGCGGCGGCGCCGCCGGGACGCAGCACCCGGCGCAGCTCCGCGAGCGTCGCCGGGACGTCGGCGACGTGGTTGACGACGAAGTTGCCCGCCACGGCGTCGAAGGAGGCGTCCTCGAACGGCAGGACGGGCAGGGTGGCCCGGCGGACGGTGGCGGCGGGGTGGCGGCGGGCGACCAGCTCCAGCATGGCGGGGTCGGCGTCCACGGCGGTGACCTCGGCGCCGGCCGCGAGCGCGGCCGCCGTGACCACGCCGGTGCCACATCCGACGTCAAGAATCCGCTCCCGACACCCCTCTGGAACACCGACCTCAGGGCGCCGCTCCGCCCGGCCTCCCGAGTATGGGGCCACGTCGGCACCTCGGGTCACGGCGGCGAGCAGGGGTTGGACGGTGTGCGAGCTGAGCCGCGCGAAGCCGCGGTCATAGGCCTCAGGATCCCTCACAACCCCGGAGCCTACCCCGCAGCCCGAATCCTGACATCTTGAGGTGAAATTTCGCCCTTTTCCCTGTTTCAGAAGGAAATCTCAGGCTTATGGTCTTCGCCATGACCATCGACGCCTTCATCGACGCGCTGCCCAAGGTGGAGCTGCACGTACATCTGGTCGGATCGGCCTCGGTCGACACCGTGCTGGAGCTGTCCCGGCGGCATCCCGGCAGTGAGGTCCCGACCTCCGAGGAGGAACTGCGCCGCTTCTACACCTTCCTCGACTTCCCCCACTTCGCCCGCGTGTACCAGGCCGTCAACAGCCTGGTCCGCGAGCCCGAGGACGTCGCCACCCTCGTCCTCGGCCTGGCCAGGGACCTCGCCGGACAGGGCGGCCGGTACGCCGAGCTGCAGGTCACCCCGTACGCCCATCACGTGGTCGGCATGCCCATGCGCGAGGTGACCGAGGCCCTCGACCTGGCCGCCCGCCGCGCCCTGACCGACCACGGCGTGGAGATGGCCTACATCTTCGACATCCCCGGCGAGTACGGCGAGGAGGCCGCCCGGATCACCGTCGACCACGCTCTGCGCGAACCTCCCGCCGCATTGGTAGGTTTCGGCATCGGAGGCATCGAACAGGACCGTCCCAAATACCGCGACGCCTACCGCGACGCCTTCACAGCCGCACGCGCCGCCGGCCTGCACAGCGTCCCGCACGGCGGCGAGATGAGCGGTCCCGAGACGATGTGGGAGGTCATCGAGGGCTACGGCGCCGAGCGCATCGGCCACGGCATCAACTGCCTGTCCGACCCCCGCCTGGTCGCCCACCTGCGCGAGACCCAGCTCCCCCTGGACGTCTGCCCCACCTCCAACGTCTGCACCGGTCAGGTGCCCGAGCTCGCCGCCCACCCGCTGCCCCGGATGCTGGAGGAGGGCCTGTACGTCACGCTCAACAGCGACGACCCGCCCATGTTCGCCACCACGCTGGCGGGGGAGTACCGCGCCGCCGCCCACGTGCTCGGCCTGGGCGCCACCGAGCTGGCCCAACTGGCCCGCAACGCCGTCAACGCCTCCTACCTGGCCGCCGACCGCAAGCAGACCCTCCTCAAGGAGATCGACACCCTGACCGCCGACCTCTGACGGCCAGGCACGTCGCGTCATGCCGTCCTCACCGAACGGCGTGACGCGACCGGACTCTCCTGGCATCGTGGAGCATGGATTGAGCCTGAGGGGGCGCGGCGTGCGTACCACGGTCGGTGGGAGGTTCTCATGACTACTCCGGCGGACCTGCTGGAGGCTCAGCGCCGCGTGCAGGCGCTGTCCGACCGGCACTGGCACTGCCTCGACGAGGTCGTGCGCCAGATGGCGGACGGACGCACCTGGACGGGCCCGGCCGCCGACGCCTTCGCCCAGGAGCTCGCGCGCCGTAGGCTGGAGGTGTGGCGCGGCCTGCGGGAGATCGTCGAGGAGCTCCGCGTGGAAGCCGCCCGCTACTCCCTCGACGAGCGGAGGAACCTGTGACCTTCTCTTCCCTCGACCCGCGCGAGATGCACCGGCTCGGACAGGGCGTGCAGGAGGCGGGTCAGGCCCTGGCCGGCTGCGTGGGCGAGCTGCGCGCGATCCTTGCGGGGATCACGATGAGCCCCCCGGGGGTCGCCGCCATCGACCGGGCGGCCCGCTGGCTGGCCGAGCAGGCGCCCGACCTGTATCGGCGGCGCGACCTGGCCTACGAGAGCGAGAAGGTCGACACCGACGTCTTCGGCCACCCTGTCCCTGGCTCCGTGGTGCCGCCCGGCGCGGTGCGGGTCGATGAAGGACGGCTGATCCCGTCCCAAGTGCGGGCCGAGGCAGAACAGGCCGCCGGACTGGTCGTGGCGGCCGGAGGCGGTGACCAGGAAGCGCTCACGAAGCTCGCGGCCTTCAAGGGCCGGATGAGCGATCCCCGCTTCGCCACGGCCCTGCTGGACAAGCTCGGCCCGCAGGTGCTCACCACCCTGCCCGTGCAGTTGTCGGCCCGCGTGCGAAGGGCGCTCGACCAGGGTCCGGAGCAGGCGCGCGAGCTGCGTGCGCAGCACCAGGAGCTGCTGTCCGTGCTGGCGACGGCCCTCGCCCACGCCACCGTCGCCAAGGAAGGCACTGCACGCCTCGGCACCCGCTTCCTGGATGAACTACGCAGACGCGGCCGCGTGGAGACGCAGGCGCCCGGCATGGGCGGGCTCACCGCCCCCGGCTACTGGGCGCTCGGCCAGATCCTGGCGGCGGGAGAGCGGGAGCCGTACAGCTCGTGGTTCATGCGTACGATCGGCCGCGACATGATCCGCTGGGACCGCGATCACCTCAAGGCGCACGGGGTGCGCTTCCTGCCCCGCGATACCGACGTTTACAACCTGCCCGCCCCCGCCGCCTCCCAGCCGTTCCAGGACACCGACCAGATCGGGGCGGCCGACCCGATCGGCGCGCTGCTGGCCGTCGCTGCCCGCGGCAGGGAGCCTGCCCAGGCGTTGCTCGCCGACCGTGAGCTGTTGACGTACCTGATGCACGACCGCCGCCCGCAGTGGGCCATGGGCGATCACGGCGAGTCGCTGGGCCGCGCCATGGAGGCCGCGATGAAAGGCCAGGACGACCTGTCCAAGGCCCTGGCCGTCCTGGCCACCCAGATCTACGCCGACGACGTAAGGCCCCATGTGACGCTCGACGAGGCGGGCAAGGTTGTCTTCGCGGATCCGTCCGAGCTCGACGACCTGTCGGGAATCCGCGACAACATGGGCCGCATCCTGGGCGACCACGCCGACGACCTGTCCGCGGCCTTCTACAAGAACGCCCCCCGGGCCGCGGACGGCGAGCTCACCAGCGACAACGCGGGACACTCCATCGGCCGGTTCGGTGCCGCGGACCTCGACCTGGTCACGCTCGACCTGGCCGCCGACGACAGGGCCTACGACAACCTGCTCATGGGGGAGATCGGCCACATGCGGCGCGATGTCGACGAAGCGATCATGACCGGCAACGAGACGATGCTGAAGAACGTGGTGACCAACGACGCCCGCAGCCTCGGGCACCTCATGGAGGCGCGCGGGCAAGCCCTGATCGCCCGAGGGCAGGAGGCGGACGCGGCGGACGCCGAGCTCATGAAGCTGGTCGAGATGGGGATCGGCGAGATCCCCGTACCCGGCGCCGGGCTCGTGGGGAAGGCGGGCATCGAGGCGGCCAAGGCTGCGTACGAGAACTTTGTGAAGGACGGCTACACCAGCGCGGGGAAGTGGATGCTCGACCAGGCCGGGCACGGCGGCGAGCACACTGTCAAGAACGTCGCGGAAGGGGCCGAGAACGAGGAGGTCGTCGACCAGCTGGTGAGACAGATGCTCGAATCCTCCGCGATCACGCACGAGCACTACGACCACAAGCAGTTGGAAGGACAGCCCTTCGTGGTCGGCGACCCGCCGCGCGTCAAGCCGCCGGCCTCGATGAACCACGACGAATACGATGCGTTCCTGCAGTGGATGGAACGGCACACCACCATCCCCAGCGACTTCGGCGACGCGCAAGGGATGACGAGGACCGGCACCGGCGAGTTCACCAGTCACATGAGGAAGCCCGACGAGACCGGGGAACACCATGGCTAGGCCGCTGCCCGCGCTGCTCTGCCTGCTCCTCGCAGTCTCGGCCGCCGCCTGCACGCCGGGCCGGACGACCCCCCCGACGCAGACGCCTTCGCCGGTGCGGCGGCCCGTCACCGACGCGCCGCCCTACCTGTGCAACTTCGTCCCGCGTGCCGCGCTCGCCGAGCTGACCGGTTACACCGGCTCGTACAAGGCAGGTCCGAACAGCAGGCACCTGGTGGGGAACACGTGTGTGGTGTCCAACGACGAGCGCAGCATCGTCATCACGAGCTACGAGGTGTCAGCTCGCCCGGAGACCCTTGAGGCCTTCGCCGCCCACGGGAAGGACGGCTCTCCCGTGAAGCTGCCGCCCGAGCTGGGCAAGGGGCAGATACAGGACTTCGAGGCCCGGCTGTACCCGTTCCGCAGCGCGGGCGTCTGGTTCCGGTGCGGGGACGTGAGCCCGTTCATCGGTATCACGATCATGAGGAACCCCGCACGGGACCAGGACGACGATCTCGTTCAGCTCGTGCGGATCGCGCAGCGCCGGTACGGCGAGATGTTCGCCTGTACCCCCGCCGCCGATCCGCGTTGAGCTTCAGGGGGAGGCCAGGCGGCCCAGTTCTGGGGGGATCTTGGCGGCGGCGGCGCGGTCGAGCAGGAACAGGGTGCCGGCCCGGCCGCGGGCGCCGGCCGCCGGCACCTGGACGTGCCCCGAGTCCGACAGGGCCAGGCGTACCGCGCCCGACTTCTCCTCGCCGGCCGCCACCACCCACACCTCGCGCGCCGCCTGGATGGCGGGCAGCGTCAGGGAGATGCGGGTGGGGGGCGGCTTGGGGGAGCCGTGCACGGAGACGACCGGGCGCGTGTCGTACAGGGCGGGCATGCCGGGGAACAGCGAGGCCACGTGCGCGTCGGGGCCCATGCCGAGCAGCATGACGTCGAAGGCCGGCACCGGGCCGTGGTCCTCGGGGCGGGCCGCGGCGCGCAGCTCGGCGGCGTACGCCTCGGCCGACTCCTCGGCCGTCATGCCGGAGTCGGGGCCGCGCATGACGTGGATCCGGCCGGGGTCCAGGTCCACGTGGTCGAGCAGCGCCTGGCGGGCGCCGGTCTCGTTGCGTTCCTTGTCGCCGGTGGGCACGAAACGTTCGTCGCCCCACCAGACGTCCAGGCGCCGCCAGTCGACGGCGTCACGGGCGGGCGTGGCGGCGATGGCGGCCAGCGTGGCGATGCCGACCGTGCCGCCGGTCAGCACGATCGAGGCCGACCCCTTGGCCGACTGCACGTCGACCAGGCGCGTGATGATGCGCGCCGCCACGGCCTTGGCCAGGACGTCGGCGTCGCGGTGCACGACAACGTTGGGAACGCTCACGACACTTCTTTCTCAAGTGGAGGGGGTCAGCCCTTGTACGTACGGGCGAAGCGCTTGACGGCGGCCTCGTAGACCTCGTCGCTGTCCAGCCGGCGCAGCTCCTCGGCCATCAGCTCGGAGGTGTGCCGCCTGGCCAGGGCCACGTTCCGGTCGGGCTGGCCGGGACGCGACAGCGTGGCCAGCCGCGCGTCGGAACGCATGACCGACAGCTCGCCGTCGCCGGTCTGCAGCCGTACGGCGGTCAGGCCCGGACCGGCCGACTCGCCCACCTTGACCGGCGCCCCCAGCCGCTCCGACAGCCAGGCCGCCAGCAGCGGCGCGCTCGGGTGCCCGGCGCTGGCCTCCACCACGCCCTTGCGCACCTTGCCCACCGGCTGGTCGAACGCGGCGGCCAGCAGGCTGCGCCACGGCGTCAGCCGGGCCCAGGCCAGGTCGGTGT
Organism: Nonomuraea sp. NPDC049655; assembly: GCF_044465465.1. Lineage (NCBI taxonomy): Bacteria > Bacillati > Actinomycetota > Actinomycetes > Streptosporangiales > Streptosporangiaceae > Nonomuraea > Nonomuraea sp. NPDC049655. The sequence continues at coordinate 308,882 of NZ_JBITLS010000014.1, read as the reverse complement.
CGCCGGGGGCGTACCCCTTGGCGCGGGTGACCAGCGACGCGGCGCCGCCGTTCTCGAAGCCCTTGGCGTCGGTGATGCGCCGCTGGGCCAGGGCGCCGATCGCGTCCTTGGACGGCACGTCGGGGGCCGCGCCCGGCCACCAGGCCACCACGGGGGTGTCGGGCAGCAGCAGGGGGCTGACGACGGAGTCGGCGTGCTGGGTCAGCTCGCCGTACAGGCGCAGCACCACGACCTCGCCCGGCGTGTTCTCGCCGATGCGCAGCTCGGCGTCGAGCCGGTTGGGCTCGGCCTCCTCCCGCTTGATCACGACGATGATGCGCGAGGGGTGCTCGCGGGCCGCCTCGGTGGCGGCGCGCAGCGCGTCGTACTGGTGGCGCTCCTCGGAGACCACCACGAGGGTCAGCACCATGCCGATGGCGGGCGCGCCCATCTGGTGGCGCAGCAGCATGAGCTGCGCCGAGATCTTGCCGGCCGTCGTGTCCGACAGCATGAACGTCGTCACTAGAGTCTCCTCCACACGCGGCCGTCGCGCGCCATCATCGCGTCGGCCGACTCCGGGCCCCACGAGCCCGACTCGTACCCCTCGGGCTGTCCCTGCGTGGCCCAGAAGTCCTCGATCGGGTCGAGGATCGTCCAGGACAGCTCGACCTCGCGCTGGTGCGGGAAGAGCGGCGGGTCGCCGATCATGACGTCGAGCAGCAGCCGCTCGTACGCCTCGGGCGAGGACTCCAGGAACGACTCGCCGTAGGCGAAGTCCATGGACACGTCGCGCACCTCCATGGCGGTGCCCGGGACCTTCGACCCGAACCGCACGGTGATGCCCTCGTCCGGCTGGACGCGGATGACCAGGGCGTTCTGGCCCAGGATCTCGGTGTCGGTCTTGCTGAAGGGCAGGTGCGGCGCCCGCTGGAACACCACGGCCACCTCGGTGACCCGGCGGCCCAGCCGCTTGCCGGTACGCAGGTAGAACGGCACCCCGGCCCACCGCCGGTTGGCGATCTCCAGTTTGATGGCCGCGTACGTCTCGGTGGTCGACTCGGCGGAGATGCCCTCCTCCTGGAGGTAGCCGACGACCTTCTCGCCGCCCTGCCACCCGGCCGCGTACTGGCCGCGCGCGGTGTTGAGCCCCAGGTTGGACGGCAGCCGCACCGCCTTGAGCACCTTCTCCTTCTCCCGGCGCAGCGCCGAGGCGTCGAAGGAGGTCGGGTCCTCCATGGCGACCAGCGCGAGCAGCTGGAGCAGGTGGTTCTGGATCACGTCGCGGGCCGCGCCGATGCCGTCGTAGTAGCCGGCGCGCCCGCCGATGCCGATGTCCTCGGCCATGGTGATCTGCACGTGGTCGACGAAGCTGCGGTTCCAGATGGGCTCGTACAGGTTGTTGGCGAAGCGCAGCGCCAGGATGTTCTGGACCGTCTCTTTGCCCAGGTAGTGGTCGATCCGGAAGATCGAGCTCTCCGGGAACGCCGACGTGGTGATCTCGTTCAGCTCGTGGGCCGACTTCAGGTCGTGGCCGAACGGCTTCTCGATGACCACCCGCCGCCACGACCCCTCGGGCGCGTCGGACAGCCCGGTGCGCTTGAGCTGCTCGACCACCACGGGGAAGAACTTGGGCGGGACGGACAGGTAGAAAGCGTAGTTGCCGCCCGTGCCGCGGGTCTGGTCGATCTCCGCCAACGCCATCGCCAGCGCGTCGAAGGCTCCGTCGTCGGAGAACTCGCCCGGCACGAAATGGATGCCTTCGAGGATCTGCTTCCAGACCTCCTCGCGGAACGGCGTACGCGCGTGCGCCTTGACCGCGTCGTGCGTCAACTGCGCGAAGTCCTGGTCCTTCCAGTCGCGCCTGGCGAAACCGACCAGCGAGAAACCGGGCGGCAGCAGGCCGCGGTTGCCCAGGTCGTAAATGGCCGGCAGCAGCTTGCGCTTGGCCAGGTCGCCCGTCACGCCGAACAGCACCAGCACGCACGGCCCCGCCACCCGCGGCAGCCGCTTGTCACGCGGGTCGCGCAAGGGGTTGGCCTCGGCGACCTCCAATGTCGTGGCGGTGTTCGCCACGGCCGCCGCCACCGCGACGACCTCCTCCTCAGGAGATGCTTCGTCAGTCATCTCAAACCTCCTGTGCGGCTGCGAGCAAATGCGCGACACCCGTCGCGCGGTCCGTCAAGTGCAGGCGTACGGCGGGCCGTCCGCGGGTCTCCAGCGCGGCCAGGTCGCCCAGCGCCTGCGCGAGCTGGAGCCGCCCCAGCGTGTACGGCTGCCCGGGGACGGCGACGTCGTCGGCCACCGCACCCGTGATCTGCAGGAACACGCCGTTCTGCGGCCCGCCCTTGTGGTATTGGCCGGTCGAGTGCAGGAAACGCGGCCCCCACCCGAACGTCACCGGCCGGTTGGTGCGGATGGCGAGCAGGGCGCGCAGCGTGGCCGCGTCGGCCATCATCCACGCGTCGGTCATCTGCTCGAAGTCGGCCCCCTCGGGCACCGGCGCGTCGAAGGCGGCCAGCCGGTCGAGGTAGGCCATCACGGCCAGGTAGCCGTCGTGCGGGATGGCCTTCAGCAGCTCGGCCAGCACGCCGGGCAGGTCGTGGGAGCGGACCGCGCCGTAGACCTCGACGGGCCCGTCGACCAGCGCGGGCGCGCCCAGCGGCAGGTCGGGCAGGGCCAGCAGGGCCGCGGTGTTCTCCTTGGACTCGGCCACGTTCGGCTGGTCGAACGGGTCGATCTCCAGCAGCAGCCCGGCCACGGCGGTCGCGTACTCCCAGACCAGGAACTGGCCGCCGAGCGGCCCGTCGACGCGTACGGCGCCGTTGTCGGACTCGATCGCGACGACCAGCTCGTCGCTGGTGTGGTTGGGGTCGGCGTTGACGATCGGCAGGATGCCCCGGCCCTGCTTGCCGGTGGACTCGGCGACGAGCTGCTCGATCCAGTCGGGCAGCCCGTTGATGCCCGAGAGCTGGTCCTCCAGCACGAGCTTGTCGCGCCCGGCCAGCGCCGCGCCGCCGAGGGCCGCGCCCAGGTCGAGGCCGGGGTTGCCGGTGTCCAGGGACAGCAGCGGCAGCACCTCCTCGGCGTCGTCCAGCAGCCGCTCGACGTCGGCCCCGGCCAGCGCGCTGGGCACCAGCCCGAACGCCGACAGCGCCGAATAGCGGCCGCCCACGTCGGGGACGGCCAGCACCAGGTGGTAGCCGCCGTCGACGGCCCGCTGCTCCAGCGGCGAACCGTGGTCGGTGACGACCACGATCCGGTCGGCGGGCGAGATGCCCGCCTCGGTAAAGATCTGTTCGTAGATGCGCAGGTGGCAGTCGGTCTCGACGGTCGAGCCGCTCTTGCTGGCCACCACCACGACCGTGGACTCCAGCAGGTCGGTCAGCGCCCGCCGGACCTGCGCGGGATCGGTCGTGTCGAGCACGGTCAGCGGCACGTCGGCGGTCTGGCAGATCACCTCGGGAGCCAGCGACGAGCCGCCCATCCCGGCCAGCACCACGTTCGTCAGGCCCTCGGCGCGCGCCCGCTCCACGAGCTTGCCCAGCTCGGGAAGGAGCTCGCGGGAGGTGCGCGGCAGCGTCAGCCAGCCGAGCCGGACCGCCGCCACCGCCTCGGCGTCCTCACCCCACAGCGTGGGGTCGCCGCCGGCCAGCCGCGCGGGCACGCCGTCGGCGACGAGGCGCCCCGCGACGGAGGAGGCGGCCGCGGCCACCCCCTCCTCGCGGTAGGACACCTCGATCATGGCACCAGATTCTTGGTGACGCTCTCCAGCAGCTCGTTCCAGGACGCCTCGAACTTCTCGACGCCCTCCTCCTCCAGCACCCGCACGACGTCGTCGTAGTCGATGCCGGCGTCCTTGAGCGCGGCCATGGTGTTCCAGGCCTGCTCGTAGAAGGGCCGCACGGTGTCGCCGGTGACCTGGGCGTGGTCGGCGGTGGCGTCGAGGGTCTTCTCCGGCATCGTGTTGACAGTGCCGGGGGCGACGAGCTGGTCGACGTACATGGTGTCGGAGTAGTCGGGGTTCTTCACCCCGGTCGAGGCCCACAGCGGGCGCTGCGGACGGGCGCCCGCGGCGCGCAGGCGCTGCCAGCGCTCGGAGCTGACGACCTCCTCGTAGGCGGCGTAGGCCAGGCGCGCGTTGGCGATGCCGGCCTTGCCCTTCAGCTCCGGCTTGCCGAGCTTGTCGAGCCGCTTGTCGATCTCGGTGTCGACGCGGCTGACGAAGAACGAGGCCACCGACTCGATCGTGGCCAGGTCCAGGCCCTTGGCCTGCGCGGCCTCCAGGCCGGCCAGCCAGGCGTCCATGACCGCGCGGTAGCGCTCCAGGGAGAAGATCAGCGTGACGTTGACGCTGATGCCCTCCGACAGCGCCTGCGTGATCGCGGGCAGGCCCTCAAGGGTGGCCGGGATCTTGATGAACAGGTTGGGCCGGTCGACCATCCACCACAGCGCCCTGGCCTCGGCCACGGTCTTCTCGCTCTCGCGGGCCAGCCGCGGGTCGACCTCCAGCGAGACGCGGCCGTCCACGCCGCCGGTGGCGTCGTAGACCGGGCGCAGCACGTCGGCGGCCCAGCGGATGTCGTACGTGGTGATGGCGCGGACGGCCTCCTCCACGGTGACGCCGCGGACGGCCAGGTCGTGGAGCTGGGCGTTGTAGGCGTCGCCCTTGCTGAGCGCGCCGGCGAAGATCGTCGGGTTGGAGGTGACCCCGACGACGTTCTTCTCGCGGATCAGCTGGTCGAGGTTGCCCGTGCGCAGCCGTTCGCGGCTGATGTCGTCGAGCCAGATGGAAACGCCCTGGCCGGACAGCTTGTTGAGGTTCTCGCTCATCTTCTTCTCAGTTTCCCGTCGTCTCGCCCTTGTCCTGACCCAGCTTGGCGAGGCTCGCCTTGGCCGCGGCCGCCACGCGCTCGGCCGTGAGCCCGAACTGCTCGTACAGCGTCTTGTACGGCGCCGAGGCGCCGAAGTGCTCCAGGCTGACCACTTCGCCGCACTCGCCGACGAACTGGTGCCAGCCGAGCGCGACGCCGGCCTCGACCGCGACCCGAGCCCTGATCGAGCTCGGCAGGACGGTCTGCCGGTACGCGGAGTCCTGCCCGTTGAACCACTCGACACACGGCATCGACACCACTCGTGCCGGGATGCCCTGCGCCTCCAGCAGCTCGCGGCCCTGCACGGCCACCTCGACCTCGCTGCCGGTAGCGATGATGATCACGTGCGGCTGGCCGTCGGACGCCTCGCGCAGCACGTAGCCGCCGCGGGCCACGCCGTCGGCGCTCGTGCCCTCGTAGACCGGCACGTTCTGCCTGGTCAGCGCCAGGGCGGCGGGACGGTCGGTGTGCTCCAGGATCGTCTTCCACGCGTGCGCGGTCTCGTTGGCGTCGGCCGGGCGGACGACGTCGAGGCCGGGGATGGCGCGCAGCGCCCACAGGTGCTCGATCGGCTGGTGGGTGGGGCCGTCCTCGCCCAGGCCGATGGAGTCGTGCGTCCAGACGTAGGTGACCGGCAGCTTCATCAGCGCCGCCAGGCGCACCGAGGGGCGCATGTAGTCGGAGAAGACCAGGAACGTGCCGCCGTAGGGGCGGGTGCCGCCGTGCAGGGCGATGCCGTTGAGTATCGCGCCCATGGCGTGCTCGCGGATGCCGAAGTGCAGCGTGCGGCCGTAGCGGTTACCGGGGAAGTCCTTGGTCTGGTACTCCTCGGGGATGAAGGACGGCTCGCCCTTCATCGTGGTCAGGTTCGACTCGGCCAGGTCGGCCGAGCCGCCCCACAGCTCGGGCAGCACCGGCGCCAGCGCGCCCAGCACCTCGCCGCTGGCCTTGCGGGTGGCCATCGAGGAGCCGGTCTCGAACTCGGGCAGGGCCGTGGCCCAGCCGGCGGGCAGCTCGCGGTGGGAGATGCGGTCGAACTCCTTGGCCCGCTCGGGGTTGGCCAGGCGCCATTCGGCATAGCCCTTGTCCCACTCGGCACGCTCGGTACGGCCGCGGGCGACCACCTCGCGGGCGTGCTGCAGCACCTCGGCCGGCACGTCGAAGCTCTTGGCCGGGTCCATGCCCAGGATCTCCTTGGTCGCGGCGATCTCCGCCTCGCCCAGGGCCGCGCCATGGATCTTGCCGGTGTTCTTCTTGTTCGGCGCCGGCCAGCCGATGATCGTGCGCAGCCGGATGAAGGAGGGCCGGTCGGTCTCGGCCTTGGCCGCCTCCAGCGCCTCGTACAGCGCCTGGACGTCCTCCTCGTACTCGCCGCCGGCGGTCCAGTCGACGCTCTCGGTGTGCCAGCCGTACGCCTCGTAACGCTTGACGACGTCCTCGGACTTGGCGATGAGGGTGTCGTCCTCGATGGAGATGTGGTTGTCGTCGTACAGGACGACGAGGTTGCCGAGCTTCTGGTGGCCGGCCAGGGCGCTGGCCTCGTGGCTGATGCCCTCCTCGATGTCGCCGTCGCTGACGAAGCACCAGATGTGGTGGTCGAACGGCGAGGAGCCGCGCTCGGCGTCGGGGTCGAACAGGCCGCGCTCGCGGCGGGCCGCCATCGCCATGCCGACCGCGTTGCCCAGGCCCTGGCCGAGCGGGCCGGTGGTGGTCTCCACGCCGGCGGTGTGGCCGTGCTCGGGGTGGCCCGGGGTCAGGCTGTCCCACTGGCGCAGCCGCCGCAGGTCGTCGAGCGTCAGGCCGTAGCCCGACAGGTAGAGCTGGATGTAGAGCGTCAGGCTGGTGTGGCCGCACGACAGCACGAACCGGTCGCGGCCCGCCCAGTTGGGGTCGCTGGGATCGTGGCGCATCACGCGCTGGAACAGCAGGTATGCGGCGGGGGCCAGGCTCATGGCGGTGCCGGGGTGACCCGAGCCCGCCTTCTCCACTGCGTCCATCGCCAGGGCCCGGACGACGTCGACGGCCTTCTTGTCGAGGTCGGTCCATTCAAGGGCTGGCACGAGTTCGGTGCTCAAGTGCTCGATCTCCGGAATCTAGTTGTCATTTGGCAGTACCTGTTGGCTATCCCGCCCACACGGGACCCTAACCGAGTGGAGCTGGCGATCGATTCCCATTCCACCCTCGCGTGTCCATGAATGGCGCAAGCCCCCCATTGGCCGGACCGTCCGCCCCTGCGACTACAGTTTGTTTGTTCGCAGAGGCGCCACGGCGCCACTCATCGATCCGCTCTAATCAGAGGTTACGCGTTGACTCCGCACAGGCTGGAAGCGCCTTGACGGTGCTGACCAACAGGCAGGCCACGACCCCCTCGACCGAGCCCGGGGCGCCGCGCACGTTCGGCATGGTCGTGAAGGCCTACGTCGCGCTCACCAAGCCGCGGATCATCGAGCTGCTGCTGATCACGACCCTGCCGGTGATGTTCCTGGCGGCCGGCGGCCTGCCGCCGCTGTGGAAGTCGATCGCCGTCATGGTCTTCGGCACCCTGTCGGCGGGCAGCGCCAACGCGCTCAACTGCTACGTCGACCGCGACATCGACCAGAAGATGCGGCGCACCCGCCGCCGGCCGCTGGCCAGGCACCAGGTGTCGCCGCGCGGCGCGCTGATCTTCGGGATCGTCCTGGGGATTTTGTCCACTGTTGGCCTGTGGCTCACCACCAACTGGCTGGCCGCGGTCCTGTCCACCGGCGCGATCCTGTTCTACGTCATCGTCTACTCGATGGTGCTCAAGCGCCGCACAGCCCAGAACATCGTCTGGGGCGGCATCGCGGGCTGCATGCCGGTCATGATCGGCTGGGCGGGCATCACCGAGCGGCTCGACTGGGCGCCCCTGGTGCTGTTCGGCGTCGTGTTCTTCTGGACGCCGCCCCACACCTGGACCCTCGCCATGCGCTACAAGGAGGACTACGCGGCGGCCAAGGTGCCGATGCTGCCGGTGGTGGCCACCGAGCGGCGGGTGATCCTGGAGTCCGTGGCCTACACCTGGGCGACCGTGCTGTGCTCGCTGGCCCTGTGGCCGGTGGCCGGCACCACGCTGTTCTACCCGGTCGTCGCGGTCGTGCTCGGCGTGGTCTGCCTGTGGGAGGTCCACCGCCTGCTGGCCCGGCTCAACGCCGGCAAGAGCGGCGTCGACCTGCGCCCGATGCGCTTCTTCCACTGGTCCAACGCCTACCTCGCGCTGCTCTTCCTCGCCGTCGCGATCGACCCGCTGCTGGCCTGAGCGCCGTGACCGTCCTGACCGCCGTGCGCGAGGCCCGCGACGCGCGTGTCCGGACGGTGAGGAGTGGCTGTCCCGCGCGGGCGGTCGGCACGGACCCCGGCCCTTCGATCCGTTAAAGTCACGGTATGGCGACCCGTGATCCACGCTGGGTGTTGAAGGACCGCCCGTCGTTCGCGTTGATCACCGGGCTGGTCCTCACCGGCATCTGCGCCCTGGTCTCGTTCTCCTTCGACGTGATCAACGGTGAGCCGGTGCAGTTCTTCATCGCGCTCGGGCTCGCCCTGGCTCCGGTGCCGCTGCTGCTGGCCGCCGTGCTGGCGCTCGACCGCATGGAGCCGGAGCCGCGCAGCAACCTGATCTTCGCCTTCGCCTGGGGCGCGGGCATCGCCGTGCTGGTCGCCGGCGCGATCAACTCGCTCAACCTCCACTACTTCATCGACACCGCCAAGCTCTCGCCGACCAGCGCCCGCAACCTGGCGGCCACCTTCGGCGCGCCGGTGGTCGAGGAGACGATGAAGGGCCTGGTGCTGCTCGGCCTGCTGAAGTTCCGCCGGGCCGAGCTCGACGGCCCCACCGACGGCATCATCTACGCCAGCATGGTCGGCCTCGGCTTCGCCATGAGCGAGAACGTCAGCTACTACCTGTCGGCGCTCAACGGCAACGGCGTCAGCAGCCTGGCGGTCACCGTGGTGCTGCGCGGCATCCTGTCGCCGTTCGCCCATCCGCTGTTCAGCTCGATGATCGGGGTGGCCGTCGCCTACGCGGCCCAGCGCCAGGGGCCCGAGCGGGTGTTCCTGGTGCTGGCCGGCTGGTCGGGGGCGATGATCCTGCACGGCCTGTGGAACGGCCTGGCCTCCTACGGCGGCTTCCCCGGGCTCGTGGTGGCCTACCTGGCGCTGCTGGTGGTGCTCGTCGTGCTGATCGGCGTGGTGTTCAGGGACCGGCGGCGCATCGTCGCGCTCATCCAGACCTACCTGCCGCCGTACGAGCCGACCAGGCTGGTCGGGCCGGCCGACATCTACATGTTGTCCACGTTCGCCAGGCGCCGCCAGGCCAGGCAGTGGGCCAGGGCCTACGGCGGCAAGCGGGGGGTGCGCGCCATGCGCGACTACCAGCTCGCCGCCACCGAGCTGGGCCTGCTGCACGAGCGGGCGGCCCGCCACATCGTCGACGAGCAGGCCTTCCACGAGGAGCAGCGGGCCCTGCTGGAGTGCATGAGCACCGCCCGCGCCGACTTCCCGGTGCCCCCGGTGCACGCCCGCCGGATGGCCAGGGGCACCCCGCCGCCCGGCTACGCGCCCGGCGCGCCCCGCTGAGCCAGGATCCGGGTCAGGGAGACCTCGCGCGGCCCGGGGAAGACCGGGTCGGAGTGCAGCAGCAGCGCGTCCACGACCGCCTTGCCGGTGGCCAGCAGCTCCCGGGAGGCGTAGACGTACGTGGTGGCCGCCCACTGGCGGGTGGAGTCGTCGCCCACGCCGAACGTCTCCAGCCCGGCCGTCCGGCACAGCGCGACGGCCCTCGGCAGGTGGAAGACCTGGGTGACGACGGTGATCCGCTCGGCGCCGAACACCCGGCGAGCCCGTACGCACGAGTCCCAGGTGTCGAACCCGGCGTAGTCGAGCACGATCACGTCCGCCGGCACGCCCCTGCGCAGCAGGTAGTCGCGCATGGCGGTGGGCTCGTCGTACTCCTTGCGGCTGTTGTCGCCCGACAGCAGCAGCGCCCGCACCTTGCCCGCCCGGTAGAGCTCGGCGGCCACGTCGAGCCGGCGGGCCAGCATCGGCGTGGGCTGGGTGCGCCACAGCCCGGCGCCGAGCACCAGCGCGGCCTGCGCGGGCGGCACCCGGCCCAGCCAGCCGCCGCTGTCGGCCACCACGCGGTGCGGCGAGCTGTCGAGCCAGGCCCAGGTCATGGGCGCCAGCGCGAGCACGCTGACCAGCACCAGCCCCTGGTACGTACGGCGCAGCAGCCTGCGCGAGAGCCTAGGGAGTCGCAGCACACCCCATACCATCGCACAACGGTCAGACGGGAGCGGGCGCTTCCGTGTGAGCGGCGGCGGCCGGGGCCTCCAGCGGGCCTCTGGCGCGCAGCGAGGTGACCACCCGCAGCGCGGCGATCCACACCAGTGAGGCGCCGAGCACGTGCAGCAGCACCAGCGCGGCCGGCACGGCCAGGAAGTACTGGGTGTAGCCGATCACGCCCTGGCCCAGCTCCACGACGAACAGCCCGAGCGCGGCCCGCCTGGCGGCCCGGGGCGCGCCGGTCACGCGCAGCGCGAACAGCAGCGCGAACGTCAGGCCGACGACGACGTAGACGATGTCGGCGTGCAGCCGGGCCACGGTCTCGATGTCGAAGCCGAAGCGGGAGGCGATGACGTCGCCCGAGTGCGGGCCCGTGCCGCTGACCACCACGCCCGCCACCAGCAGCACCGCCGTGGCGGCGAGCAGCGCGTGGCCGAGCCGCCGGACGTCGCGGTGGGCGATCCCGGCGGCCGGGCCGTCGCCCTCGCCGGCACGGGCGTAGAGCATCCAGCAGGCGGCGATCAGCGCCATGGAGATCAGGAAGTGCATGCCGACCGTGAACGGGCTGAGCGCGGTCCTGACCACCAGCCCGCCCCACAGGGCCTGGGCCAGCACGCCCGCCGGCTGCAGCAGCGCCAGACGCACCAGCGGCCGCCTGCGCGGGACCAGGCGCAGCGCCGCGACGACGCACGCCGCGCCCACCGCCAGCACCAGGAACGTCAGCAGCCGGTTGCCGAACTCGATGAGCATCGTGAGCATCGACATCTCGGGGTGGGCGACGGGCACGAAGCTGTCGGGCGTGCACCTCGGCCAGGTCGGGCAGCCGAGCCCGGAACCGGTCACCCGCACGCCCGCGCCGGTCACCGCGATGCCCGCGTTGGCCACCACGGAGGCCAGTGCCCAGCCGCGCATCGAGCGCGCGGTCGGCGCCCAGAACGAGCGCAGGGCGCGGACCAGAACGTTGGGGCGGCTGGTGGATTCCTTCACGTCAACGATGGTACGGGCCCAGTGGGACGGTCCCGTCAGAGGCTTCTCCGGAACGTGACAATGTGACATGTTACTCCTTGGCGGCTTTCCCGACCCGGTCCGGAGGGGCTTCGAACTGTGATCACAACTGTCGACTACCACACGGGCGGTGAGCCGTTCCGGATCGTCACCGGAGGCGTCCCCGGCATCCCCGGGGCGGACGTGCTCACCCGGCGGGAGAACGCGCCCGCCCACGCCGACCACGTCAGGCGGCTGCTGTGCCACGAGCCGCGCGGGCACGCCGACATGTACGGCTGCTTCCTCGTGCCGCCCGACGACGCCGGGGCGCATCTCGGCGCGCTCTTCTGGCACAAGGACGGCTTCTCCACCGCCTGCGGGCACGGCACGATCGCCCTGGGGGCCTACGCGGTGCAGGAGGGGCTGGTCGAGGCCGACCCCGACGGGGAGACCGACGTGGTGGTGGACGTGCCGTCGGGGCGGGTCAGGGCGCGGGTGCGGTGCTCGGGCGGGCGGGTGGCGGGGGTGACGTTCGTGAGCGTCCCGTCGTACGTGATCGCGCGGGACGTGGCCGTCGCTGGAACGAAGGTTGATATTTCGTACGGCGGGGCGATTTATGCGTCTATTTCGGCGGGGGAGTTGGGGCTGTCCGTCGAGCCCCGCCACCTGACCGCCCTCGTCGGGCACGCCCGCCGCATCAAGACCGCCCTGGCCGGCCACCCCGCCACCCGCCACCCGCGCGACGACCGCCTGTCCGGCGTCTACGGCGTCATCTTCTACGACGACCTGCCGGGCGACGCCGTGTCGGACGGCGGGTCGGCAGGTGGTCCGGCGGGTGGCGAGCTGCCGGATGGCGGGTCGCCCGGCGGCGGGTCGCCGAGGGCTGATGGGAGTGTCCGGCAGCGCAACGTCACCGTCTTCGCCGACGGCGAGGTGGACCGGTCGCCGTGCGGGTCGGGCACCGCCGCCAGGATGGCGCTGCTGCACGACGCCGGCCTGCGCGGCACCCTGGTGCACGAGAGCGTCGTCGGGTCCGTCTTCCGGGCGCGGGTGGCCGCGGTGACGGCCGAGGGGATCGTGCCGGAGATCGAGGGCATGGCCTACCGCACCGGCCGGCACGTCTTCGAGCTCGATCCCGACGACCCGATCGGAACGGGGTTCACGCTGCGATGAGCGCTCTTCCCTACATCGACGGGCCCGTGCTGGAGCGGCTGGTGCCGGTCGGCCGCGCGGTGGCCGTCCTCGAACAGGCCCTGCGCGACGGGCTCGACCCCGAGCTGACGCCCCGGCGGCCCACCGTGGACCTGCCGGCCGGGCAGCTCCTGCTCATGCCCGCCGCCGCCGGCCGCTACGCCGGGGTCAAGGCCGTCACCGTCACGCCCGACAACCCCGGGCGCGGGCTGCCCCGCATCCAGGGGACGTACCTGCTGCTGGACGGCCCGACCCTGGCCCCGCTCGCCGCCCTGGACGGCATCGCCCTCACGTCCCTGCGCACGCCCGCCGTCTCCGCCCTGGCCGTCGCCCACCTGGCCGAGCCGGACGCGCGCCGCCTGGTGGTGTTCGGCAGCGGGCCGCAGGCGTACGGGCACGTCCTGGCCCTGCGCGAGGTGCGGCCCGTCGAGCACGTCACGGTCGTGGGCCGCGACCCCGCCCGCGCCGCCGCCCTGGCCGCCCGCTGCCGCGCCCTGGGCCTGACCGCCGAATCCCTGACAGCCGAATCGCTGACAGCCGAATCCCTGGCCGCCGAAGCCCCCACCGCCGAAGCCCCCACCGCCGAAGCCCCCACCGCCGAAGCCCCCACCGCCGAAGCCCCCACCGCCGAAGCCGCGGCGGTGCCCTGCGCGGTGGCCGACGCGATCCGGGCCGCCGACCTCGTCGCCTGCTGCACCACGGCCGCGCAGCCGCTGTTCCCCGGTAAGCTCGCCCGGGACGGCGTCACCGTGGTCGCGGTCGGGTCGCACGAGCCCGGCGTCCGCGAGCTCGACGGCGACCTCGTCGCCCGCGCCACCGTGGTCGTCGAGGCCAGATCGGCCGCCCTGGAGGAAGCCGGCGACGTGATCATCCCGATCCGCCACGGTACGATCACCTCTGGTCATCTCGCCGGGAACCTCGCCGAGCTGATCGCCGGGAGGGTGGTGGCCGGTCCCGGCCCGCGGGTGTTCAAGAGCACGGGCATGGCGTGGCAGGACCTGGTGGTCGCCGCGGCCGCGTACGAGGCGTGGAAGTAGGAGGGAAGGCGGATGGCTGCCGAGGACCGGCTCGACCTGCCGATGGTGGGGGAGCGGCAGAGTCTGCGCGAGCAGGTCGCGCACGCGCTGCGGGCCGCGCTGATCACCGGGGAGATGCGGCCAGGGGTGGTCTACTCCGCGCCCGTGCTCGCCGCGCAGTTCGGCGTCTCGGCCACGCCGGTCCGCGAGGCCATGCTCGACCTGGCCAAGGAGGGCCTGGTCGAGGCCGTGCGCAACAAGGGCTTCCGGGTGACCGAGCTGTCCGACCGCGACCTCGACGAGCTGACCCAGATCCGTGAGCTGATCGAGGTGCCCACCGTCTCGCGGCTGGCCGACAGCGCCCGCGCCGAGGAGTTCGAACGGCTGCGCCCGATCGCCGAGGAGATCGTCTCGGCCGCCGACCGGGCCGACCTGCTCGCCTACATCGACGCCGACCTGCGCTTCCACCTGGAGCTGCTGGCTCTGGCGGGCAACGTCCACCTGGTGGAGGTGGTGCGCGACCTGCGCAACCGGGCCCGGCTCTACGGTCTGTCGCAGCTGGCCGAGCGCGGCTCGCTGACCGACTCCGCCAGGGAGCACCTGGCCATGCTCGACGCGCTCAAGAGCGGTGACGGCAAGGCGGTCGGCCACCTGATGGGCGAGCACATCGGCCACGTCCGGGGGATCTGGGCCGAGCACTGACGCCTGCCGCGTTTCTTTACCGTCCGAATTAAGAGGGTTTGTCCGTTTTGAGGTAATGTGTTGGTGAAAGCTTTCACGAACTGATCTTCCTGAGAGCCTCACAAGCCCGGTCACGCGGACGCCCGCGTCCGCTGACCTTCACCGGGCTCGGCGACCCGCCCACCTCAAGCCGAGCCCTCCGCCGCGCGCCCGAGAGATCCCCATCCCCGCGGGCGCGCGGCGGCACCTCCTCGGTACTCCCTGCCGCCCGGTCATCAGCGCCCGGTCATCAGCGCCCGGTCATCCTGGTCGAGCCGAGGCTGGCGGCCACGACGCACACGATCGCCGCCCACTGCTGCACGTGCAGGACCTCGCCCAGCACCAGCACGCCCGCCAGCGCCGCCACGGCCGGCTCCAGGCTCATCAGAATGCCGAACACGTGCTTGGGCATGCGCCGCAGCGCGTGGAGCTCCAGCGAGTACGGGATCACCGACGACAGCAGCCCCACGCCCAGCCCGATCAGCAGCAGCGACGGCTGCAGCAGGTCGGCGCCGCCGGTCGTGACGCCCACCGGCGCGATCACCAGGGTCGAGACGATCATCGCGAACGACAGCCCGGTGGTGCCGGGGAAACGCCGTCCGGCCGCCGCGGACAGCAGGATGTAGGCCGCCCAGCACGCGCCCGCCACCAGGGCGAACCCGATGCCGAGCCACCAGGCCGCCGACGCCTGCTGCCCCCAGGGCGCCAGCAGCGCCACGCCGAGGCCGGCCAGGCCGATCCAGGCCAGGTCGAGCCTGCGCCGGGAGGCGGCCACGGCCACGCCCAGCGGGCCGAGGAACTCGATCGCCACCGCGACGCCCATCGGCAGCCGCGACAGGGCCTCGTAGTACGACAGGTTCATCAGCGCGAGCGTAAGGCCGAACCCGGCCCCGACCGCCCAGTCGCGCCACCCCAGCCCCCGCAGCTTCGGCCTGGCCACCGCGGCCATGATCAGGCCGCCCGCCGCGATGCGCAGGAACACCACGGCGCTCGGCGGCAGGACGGCGAACAGGTTCTTGGCGAACGCGGCGCCGAGCTGCACCGAGACGATGGACAGCAGGACCAGCGACGAGGGCGGGATCGAGTCCGCGGCCTGGCGCAGCAGGCGGCCAGGCCGGGGCAGCGCCGGGCGGCGATCGAAGGGATCGTCGAGGGCGAAGTCGGTCACGGAACTCCTCGCGCGGAAGGTGGGGCGGTCGTCCAGAGCGTACTGACCTCGGACGACATCTCCGCACGCGGGGTGGCGCGCCCCCTCACCCCCAGCGGAACAGCCTCACCCCAAGCGGAACAGCCTCATCCCCAGCGGAACAGCCGCCTCACTCCCAGCGGAACAGCCGCGAGACCAGCGCCAGGGTCAGCACGGCCCAGCCGGCCAGGACGAGCGCCGGCCCCAGCGGCAGTGCCGCTCCCTGGGCGAGCACCGCGCGCAGGCCGCCGGTCAGCGCCGAGATCGGCAGCAGCTCCAGGACCGGCCGCGCGCCCTCGGGGAACTTCGACAGCGGGAAGATCACCCCGCCCGCCCCCAGCAGCACCAGGTAGACCAGGTTGGCCGCGGCCAGCGTCGCCTCGGCCCGCAGCGTGCCCGCCATGAGCAGGCCGAGGCCGCTGAAGGCCGCCGTGCCCAGCACGACCAGCACCGCGGCGGCCAGGAACGACCCGTGGGGCCGCCAGCCCAGCGCCAGCCCCACGGCCACGATCACGGCCGCCTGGATGACCTCCACGGCCACCACCGCGGCCGTCTTGGCCAGCATGAGCCCGGCCCTGGACAGCGGGGTCGCGCCCAGCCGCTTGAGCACGCCGTAGCGGCGCTCGAAGCCGGTGCCGATGGCCTGCCCGGTGAAGGCCGTGGACATGACGGCCAGGGCCAGCACGCCCGGCACGAGGAAGTCGACCCGCCGGCCGCCCCCGACGTCGACCAGCGGCGCCAGCGAGAAGCCGACCAGCAGCAGCACCGGGATGATCAGGGTGAGCAGGAGCTGCTCGCCGTTGCGCAGCATCGTGCGGACCTCCGAGCCGGCCTGCGCGAGCACCATGCGCGGGAACGGCGCGGCGCCCGGGGCGGGCGAGAGGTCGAGCACGGGGGTCATCGCAGCTCCCTGCCGGTCAGTTCGAGGAAGACGTCTTCGAGGGTACGGCGCTCGATGCGCAGATCGTCGGCCGTGACGCCCTCCGTCGCGCACCAGGCCGTGACGGTGGCCAGCAGCTCGGGCCCCACCTGGCCCTCGATGATGTAGTGGCCGGCCGGCGACTCCTTGGCCGCGCTGCCCACCGGGAGCGCGTTGAGCAGCTCCTCCAGCGTGAGCCCCGGCCTGGCCCTGAACCTGAGCTGCCGCTCGGCCCCGGTCAGCGAGGCCGGGCTGCCCTCGGCCACCACGCGCCCCCTGTCGATGATCACGACGTGGTCGGCCAGCCGCTCGGCCTCCTCCATGTGGTGGGTGGTCAGCACCACCGACACCCCGGCGCCGCGCAGCTCGCCGACCAGGTCCCAGCAGGCGTGCCGGGCCTGCGGGTCGAGCCCGGCGGTCGGCTCGTCGAGGAACACCAGCTCCGGCCTGCCGATCACGGCCGCGGCCAGCGACAGCCGCTGCTGCTGCCCGCCCGACAGCCGCCGGTAGGGGGTGCGCGCGTGCTCGGCCAGCCCGAGCCGGGTCAGCAGCGCGCCGGGATCGTGCGGACGGGCGTAGAAGCGCGCGACCACGCGCAGCCACTCGGCGCAGCGCATCGCCGGCGGCACGCCGCCCGCCTGGAGCATCACCCCGACGCGCGGCCGCAGCTCGGGCAGCGTGGGCGACAGGCCGAGCACCCGAACCGTGCCGGAGTCGGCCTTGCGGAACCCCTCGCAGATCTCGACCGTGGACGTCTTGCCCGCGCCGTTGGGCCCGAGGACGGCGGTGACCGCGCCGCGGCCGGCCCGCAGGGTGAGGCCGTCGAGGGCGGTCCGGCCGCCGTAGCGTTTGACCAGGTCGACGATCTCGACGGCTGGGGAATCCATGGCCACGAGTTTAGGGACTGCGCCGGGCGGTCCGGCCCCCAGGTACGCGCCCGGCGAACGCCCGCCGGGCGGCCCTGCCCGGAAATGGACGGCTCTTGACCGGACCGTTCCCCGGAAAGACGTGAGAACCGGGGGAAGGACGGCGATGAGCTCCACATGTCGCGACGCAGTGCATACGACCCAGGAGTTCCGTGCTGGGTGGACCTGGCCAGCACCGACGTCCCAGGCTCGGTCCGGTTCTACGGGGATCTGTTCGGCTGGCGGGCCGACATGGTCGACGACCCGGCGGCCGGCGGCTACGGGATGTTCGTCCACGAGGGCAGCAAGGTCGCCGGGATCGGCCCCGTCCGCGACGGCGGCTCCGCCTCGCTCTGGAACACCTACGTCGCCACCGACGACGCCGCCGCGCTGGCCGGCCGGATCAGGGACGCCGGCGGCACGGTCGTGGCGGAGCCCATGGCGGTCTTCGACGAGGGCACCATGGTCGCCCTGCGGGCCCCCGACGGCTCCTACGCCGGCGCCTGGCAGGCGGCCGCCCACGCGGGGGCGGAGCTGGTCAACGAGCCCGGCGCGTTCTGCTGGAACGAGCTGTGCACCCGGGACGCGCCGGCCGCCGAGCGCTTCTACTCGGCGGTCTTCGGCTGGACGTCCCGCACGTCCGACCTGGGCGGCATGGCCTACACCGAGTGGGTGGCGGGGGAGGCGGCCGTCGCGGGGATGATCCCGATGCCCGACGAGGCCCCGGCGGAGCTGCCGTCGTTCTGGCTGACCTACTTCGCGGTCGCCGACCTCGACGCGGCCCTGCACGCCGCCGCCGACGCGGGCGCCGACGTGCTCACCGGCGTGACCGAGGCGCCGCCCGGCCGGTTCGCGCAGCCCATCGACCCGCAGGGCGCGGCGTTCGGAGTCATCCAGCTCAACGAAACGTCATGAAATATCTGATAACCGGGAATTAGGAGGACCGAATCCCGGTTGGATCCCTCGGCCCTCGTGGGTCATCGGCCTGCGAGGGGAAGGGGTTCACGCATGTCCGTGGCAGAAGCCGCGTCCGCCGCCATTGGGAGCAAGGGCGAGACCAAGGGCGGGAGGCGGGGGCTGCTGCTGGTCATCCTGGGCGCGCTGTCGGCGATCGGCCCGCTGTCCATCGACATGTACCTGCCCGCCCTGCCCGCCATCACCGAGGAGATGCTCAGCGCTCCCGCGCAGGTCCAGCTCACCCTCACCGCCTGTCTGATCGGCGTCTCCGTCGGCCAGGTCGTCGCCGGTCCCGTCAGCGACGTGCGCGGGCGGCGCGTCCCGCTGATCGTGGGCGTGTCGGGGTTCATGGTGGCCTCGCTGCTGTGCGCGTTCGCGCCGTCGGTGCCCGTGCTGATCGTCCTGCGGCTGCTGCAGGGCATTCTGGGCGGGGCGGCGCTGGTCATCGTGCGCGCGGTCGTCCGCGACCTGTACGACGGCGCCGCCATCGCCCGCATCTTCGCCACGCTCATGCTGGTCAGCGGCCTGGCGCCGATCCTCGCCCCCATCGCCGGGGCCCAGCTGCTCGCCTTCACCTCCTGGCGCGGCGTGTTCGTGGCGCTCAGCGTCGCCGGGCTCGTGCTGCTGCTGGCCGTGCTGCCGGGGGTGCGCGAGACGCTGCCCGCCGACCGGCGCGAGAGCGGCGGGCTGGGGCACACCGTGCGCACCTTCTGGCAGCTCCTGCGCGACCGCGCGTTCATGGGCTGCGCGCTCACCGCCGGGCTGGCCTTCGCGGCGATGTTCGGCTACATCTCCGGCTCGCCGTTCGTGCTGCAGCAGGTCTACGGCGCCACCCCGCAGCAGTACTCGCTCATCTTCGGGCTCAACGCGCTCGGCCTGACCGCGATGGCCCAGCTCGGCGGCCGCCTGTCGGGCCGCGTGGAGCCCGCCCGCCTGGTCGTCATCGGGCTGGTCACCGGCCTGGTGGGCGCCGGGTTGCTGCTGGCCGCCGCGCTCACCGGGCTCGGCCTGGCCGGCATCGTGGCGGGCCTGTTCGTCATCATGCTGGGTCAGGGGCTCGTCCTGCCCGGCACCGGCGCGCTCGCGCTGGCCGGGCAGCCCGCCCAGATCGCCGGCAGCGCCTCGGCGCTGCTCGGCGTGCTGCAGTTCGCGCTGGGCGCGCTGGCGGCCCCGCTGGTCGGCCTGGCGGGCGAGGGCACGGCCGTGCCGATGGCCTGCGTGATGCTCGGCCTCATCATCTGCTCCACGCTCGCGTTCGCGATCCTGGGACGCCGAAAGGTTAGGTAAGCCTTACCTGCGTGAGCAATTCCATTGGTGGCCTGCTCCGATTCGTTTGTGCAGCGGGAAGGAATTACGGCACACTGATGTTGTGAAAAACATGCCCACGATCGAGCCCGGTAGCGAGCGCGGCACCCGCGCGCGTGTCGCCAGGCTGATTCTTGAGCATGGTCCCGTGACGGCCGCCTCGCTCGGCGAGCGGCTGGGGCTGACGCCCGCCGCGGTGCGCAGGCACCTCGACGCGTTGCTGGCCGAGGGAATGATAGAGCCTCGCACGGTCAGGCCGCGCGGTCAGCGCGGGCGCGGACGGCCCGCCAAGCTGTTCGCCATCACCGACGCGGGGCGCAGTGCTTTCGAGCACGCCTATGACGACCTCGCCGGGAGCGCACTCCGCTTCCTGGCCGAGCGCATGGGACGAGAAGCCGTGACCGACTTCGCCCGCTCGCAGGTGTCGAGCCTGCTGACGCGGCTGGAGCCGGTCATGCGGACGGTGCCGGCGGACCAGCGCGTACAGGTGCTGGCGCAGGCGCTGTCGGCAGAGGGGTACGCCGCCTCGGCCAGCAAGGCCAAGTCGGGCGGCGACCAGCTCTGCCAGCACCACTGCCCGGTGGCTCACGCGGCCGCGGAGTTCCCGCAGCTCTGCGAGGCCGAGACGGAGGCGTTCGCGCAACTGCTCGGCACCCCGGTGCAGCGCCTGGCCACGATCGCGCACGGCGACGGGGTCTGCACGACCCACGTGAGCCCCAAGTCGCTGGCTGAATCCGCACACAGAGACAAGAGCAAGGAGACCGGAAGGTGACTGTCACCGACCGCCCGGAGCTGGAAGGCCTCGGGAATTACAAGTTCGGCTGGGCCGACCCGGATGCCGCGGGCGCGGCGGCCAAGCGTGGCCTGTCCGAGGAGGTCGTCCGCAACATCTCCGCGCTCAAGAACGAGCCGGAGTGGATGCTCGACCTTCGCCTGAAGGGCCTCCGCCTGTTCGCCAAGAAGCCGCTGCCCACCTGGGGCTCCGACCTCACCGGCATCGACTTCGACAACATCAAGTACTTCGTGCGCTCGACCGAGAAGCAGGCCGCTTCCTGGGACGAGCTGCCCGCCGACATCAAGAACACCTACGACAAGCTCGGCATCCCCGAGGCGGAGAAGCAGCGCCTCATCGCCGGCGTCGCGGCCCAGTACGAGTCGGAGGTCGTCTACCACAAGATCCGTGAGGACCTTGAGGAGAAGGGCGTCATCTTCGTCGACACCGACACGGGCCTGAAGGAGCACGAGGAGCTCTTCAAGGAGTACTTCGGCTCGGTGATCCCGGTCGGCGACAACAAGTTCGCCGCGCTCAACACCGCCGTGTGGTCCGGTGGCTCGTTCATCTACGTGCCGCCGAACGTCGAGGTCGAGATCCCGCTGCAGGCCTACTTCCGGATCAACACCGAGAACATGGGCCAGTTCGAGCGGACCCTGATCGTCGTGGACGAGAACTCCTACGTCCACTACGTCGAGGGCTGCACCGCGCCGATCTACTCCTCCGACTCGCTGCACAGCGCGGTCGTCGAGATCATCGTGAAGAAGAACGCCCGCTGCCGTTACACGACCATCCAGAACTGGTCGAACAACGTCTACAACCTGGTCACCAAGCGCGCCGTCGCCTACGAGGGCGCGACCATGGAGTGGATCGACGGCAACATCGGCTCCAAGGTCACGATGAAGTACCCGGCCGTCTACCTGATGGGCGAGCACGCCAAGGGCGAGACGCTGAGCGTCGCCTTCGCCGGCGAGGGCCAGCACCAGGACGCCGGCTCCAAGATGGTGCACCTGGCGCCCAACACCAGCTCCAGCGTCATCTCCAAGTCGGTGGCGCGCGGCGGCGGCCGCACCTCCTACCGCGGTCTCGTGCAGATCGAGGAGGGCGCCCACGGCAGCGCCAGCACCGTCAAGTGCGACGCGCTCCTGGTCGACCAGATCAGCCGCTCCGACACCTACCCGTACGTCGACGTGCGCGAGGACGACGTCTCGATGGGCCACGAGGCCACGGTCTCCAAGGTCAGCGAGGACCAGCTCTTCTACCTCATGAGCCGCGGGCTCGGCGAGGACGAGGCGATGGCGATGATCGTGCGCGGCTTCGTCGAGCCGATCGCCCGCGAGCTGCCCATGGAATACGCGCTCGAGCTCAACCGGCTGATCGAGCTGCAGATGGAAGGAGCCGTCGGCTGATGGGCCTGAACGAGAAGCCCCTGTCGACCCTGCACGAGAAGGCGTCCTACGACCTGGGCGACTTCGAGGTCCCGACCGGGCGCGAGGAGTCGTGGCGCTTCACGCCGCTGTCCCGCCTGAAGGGCCTGCACAACGGCAAGGCCGACCCCGTGGGCCATGTGCGCCTCGACGTCGAGGCCGCGCCCGAGGTCGTCGTCGAGACGGTCGGGCGCGACGACGCCCGCGTCGGCAAGGCGTTCACGCCCACCGACCGGGTCAGCGCGCAGGCGTGGAACGGCTTCGAGAAGGCGACCGTGATCACGGTGCCGCGCGAGGCCGTCACGTCGAAGCCGACCGTGCTCACCCTGACCGGTGAGGGCGACGGCGCCGCCTACGGCCACATCGTGGTCAAGGTGGAGCCGATGGCCGAGGCCGTGGTCGTGCTCGACCACAAGGGCAGCGCCGTCTACGCCGACAACATCGAGTTCGTCGTCGGCGACGGCGCCAACCTCAAGGTCGTCAGCCTCCAGGACTGGGACGACGACGCCGTGCACGTCTCCCACCACCACGCCCAGCTCGCCAAGGACGCGACCTTCCGCAGCTTCGTGGTGACCCTCGGCGGCGACCTGGTCCGGCTCTCGCCCAGCGTGGCCTACACCGCGCCCGGCGGCGACGCCGACATGTCCGGCGTCTACTTCGTCGACGCCGGCCAGCACCTGGAGCACCGCCTCCTGGTCGACCACTCCCAGCCCAACTGCAAGAGCAACGTCGACTACCGCGGCGCGCTGCAGGGGCAGGACGCGCACGCCGTCTGGATCGGCGACGTGATCATCAGGGTCGAGGCCGAGGGCACCGACACCTACGAGCTCAACCGCAACCTCATCCTCACCGACGGCGCCCGCGCCGACTCGGTACCCAACCTGGAGATCCTCACCGGCGAGGTCGCCGGAGCCGGGCACGCCTCGGCCTCGGGCCGCCTCGACGACGAGCACATCTTCTACCTCCAGGCCCGCGGCATCCCCTACGACGAGGCCCGCCGCCTGGTCATCAGGGGCTTCCTCGGCCAGCTCATCGAGAAGATCCAGATCGAGGAGATCCGCGACCGCGTGCTGGCCGCGGTGGAGGCGGAGCTCGCGCGATGAGTTTCGAGAAGGTCTGCCAGGTCGCCGACATCCCCGACGGCGGCGTCATCGGCGTCGAGGTCGGGGAGACCCCGGTGGCGCTGGTGCGCAAGGGCGCCGACGTCTTCGCCCTGCACGACGTCTGCTCGCACGCCGAGGTGAAGCTCAGCGAGGGCGAGGTCTACGACGGCACGCTGGAGTGCTGGCTGCACGGCTCGTGCTTCGACGTGCGCTCCGGCAAGCCCACCGGCCCGCCCGCCACCAAGCCCGTGAACGTCTACACAGTCAAGATCGACGGCGACGACGTCCTCGTCTCGCTCTCGAAGGAGTCATAAACGTGTCCACCCTAGAGATCCGTGACCTCAAGGTCGCCGTCGAGGACAAGGAAATCCTGCGCGGCGTCAACCTGACGGTGAAGTCCGGCGAGACGCACGCCATCATGGGCCCCAACGGCTCGGGCAAGTCCACCCTCGCCTACGCGATCGCCGGTCACCCCAAGTACACGATCACCGGCGGCCAGGTGC
This sequence comes from Nonomuraea sp. NPDC049655, assembly GCF_044465465.1. Taxonomy (NCBI): domain Bacteria; kingdom Bacillati; phylum Actinomycetota; class Actinomycetes; order Streptosporangiales; family Streptosporangiaceae; genus Nonomuraea; species Nonomuraea sp. NPDC049655. Next base: position 285,746 of record NZ_JBITLS010000014.1, on the reverse strand, counting down.
TGCTCGACGGCGTCGACCTGCTGGAGCTGTCGGTCGACGAGCGGGCCCGCGCCGGCCTGTTCCTCGCCATGCAGTACCCGGTCGAGGTCCCCGGCGTGTCGGTGTCGAACTTCCTGCGCTCGGCCGTCACCTCGGTCCGCGGCGAGGCGCCCAAGCTGCGCGAGTTCGCCAAGGACCTCAAGGCCGGCATGGACGCGCTGTCCATCGACGCCGCCTTCGCCCAGCGCAACCTCAACGAGGGCTTCTCCGGCGGTGAGAAGAAGCGCCACGAGATCCTCCAGCTGGAGCTGCTCAAGCCGAAGATCGCCGTGCTCGACGAGACCGACTCCGGCCTCGACGTCGACGCGCTGCGGGTGGTCTCCGAGGGCATCAACCGCTTCCGCTCCACGGGTGAGACCGGCGTGCTGCTGATCACCCACTACACCCGCATCCTGCGCTACGTGAAGCCCGACTTCGTGCACGTCTTCGCCGGCGGCCGGATCGTCGAGGAGGGCGGGCCGGAGCTGGCCGACAAGCTCGAGGCCGAGGGCTACGAGCAGTACACGAAGGCATCTGCATGACTTCCACCAGCTTGGACGTGGAGAAGATCAGGAAGGACTTCCCGGTCTTCTCCCGCGAGCTGCCCGACGGGCGCCCGCTCGTCTACCTCGACTCGGGCAACTCCTCGCAGAAGCCCAACCAGGTCATCGACACCATGCGCGACCACCTGGCGCTGCACTACAGCAACGTCGGACGGGCCATGCACGTGCTCGGCGCGGAGTCGACCGAGGCGTACGAGAGCGCGCGCGACAAGGTGGCGGCGTTCGTCGGGGCGGGCTCGCGCGATGAGGTGATCTTCACCAAGAACGCCTCCGAGGCCCTCAACCTCGTGGCCTACTCCTTCGGCAACCCCGCGGGCACCGACCCCCGCTTCGCCCTCGGCTCCGGCGACGAGATCGTCATCTCCGAGATGGAGCACCACTCCAACATCGTGCCGTGGCAGATGCTCGCGCAGCGCACCGGCGCCACGCTGAAGTGGTTCGGCGTCACCGACGACGGGCGGCTCGACTTCGACCCGGCCGTCGTCACCGAGCGCACGAAGATCGTCTCGATCGCCCACCAGTCGAACGTGCTCGGCACGGTCAACCCGGTCACCGCGGTGGCCGCGCGGGCGCACGAGGTCGGTGCGCTGATCATGCTCGACGCCTCGCAGTCCGTGCCGCACCACCCGGTGGACATGGCCGCGCTGGGCGCCGACTTCGTGGCCTTCACCGGTCACAAGATGGTCGGCCCTTCGGGCATCGGCGTGTTGTGGGGCCGTACCGAGCTGCTGGAGGCCATGCCGCCGTTCCTGGGCGGCGGCGAGATGATCGAGGCGGTCTGGATGGACCGCTCGACGTACGCGCCGATCCCGCACAAGTTCGAGGCCGGCACGCCGCCCATCGTCGAGGCCATCGGCCTCGGCGCGGCGGTCGACTACCTCACCGCGGTCGGCATGGACGCCATCGAGGCGCACGAGCGCTCGCTGACGGCCTACGCCCTCGACGCCCTGCGCGAGGTGCCGTCGCTGCTGCTGATCGGGCCCGACTCCCTCGACCAGCGCGGCAGCACGCTGTCGTTCACGCTGGAAGGCATACACCCCCACGATGTGGGGCAGATCCTGGACGACCAGTTCGGGGTCGCCGTCCGCGTCGGGCACCACTGCGCGCGCCCGCTGCACCTGCGGTTCGGAATACCGGCGACCACGCGGGCGTCGTTCTACCTGTACAACACCACGGGCGAGATCGACGCCCTGGTGCGCGGCCTCCATCACGTTCAGAAGGTGTTCGCATAGCCATGATCGGCGAGTCGATGTACCAGGAGCTGATCCTGGAACACTACAAGCACCCGCAGGGGCGGGGGCTGCGCGAGCCGTACGACGCCGAGGTTCACCACGTGAACCCGACGTGCGGCGACGAGATCACGCTGCGGGTCAGGGTGGGCGACGCCGGTAAGATCGAAGACGTCTCCTACGACGGCCAGGGCTGCTCGATCAGCCAGGCGGCCGCCTCCGTGCTGCACGAGCTGGCCACCGGCTCGACGGTCGAGGAGTCGCTGTCGGTGGTCGACGAGTTCACCCGGCTCATGCAGGGCCGGGGGCAGGTCGAGGCCGACGAGGAGGTGCTCGGGGACGCGGTGGCGTTCGCGGGCGTGGCCAAGTTCCCGGCGCGCGTCAAGTGCGCGCTGCTGTCGTGGATGGCCTACAAGGACGCTGTGGTGAGGAGTGCCCAATGAGCAAGCCTGTGGAGACTCCGACCGGCTTCGACGGTGACACCACTGTCGAGGAGGTCATGGAGGCGCTCAAAGACGTCGTCGACCCCGAGCTCGGCATCAACGTCGTCGACCTGGGGCTGATCTACGGGCTCAACCTCGACCCGTCCGACGCCGGTCAGCCCGTGGCCACCATCGACATGACGCTGACCAGCGCGGCCTGCCCGCTGACCGACGTCATCGAGGACCAGGCCCACTCCGCCCTGGAGGGCATGGTCTCCGACGTGAAGATCAACTGGGTCTGGCTGCCGCCGTGGGGTCCGGACAAAATCACTGACGAGGGGCGTGAGCAGCTCCGTATGCTAGGCTTCAACGTCTGATCTTTCTAGCTGTAACGGCTGGCGTTGGGCGTCAGCCGTTTCAGTGTGCCAAGGAGGGGTTTCGGAAGGTCCGTACCCAGCCAGGGAATAGCCGATACCATCCCCGGCGTTGGCACCAGGTATACACCAGACGCCTCATCTCGCGTCATCGCGCCGCCTGCGGCCGGTGCCCCGGTGTATCCCCCCTGTGAAGTCCCGCCTCGATGGCGGGCGTACTGCAACTTGTACGGCATCAGGCCGTATGTCCCGGCTCGTCCTTTCGCAGAAGTGACGCGCCACTTCGACTGAAAGGCACGAATTTCGTGACCATGCTTGACTCTGTCATGCCCGCGTTCGACGAGACCGCCCCCGAGACGGGCCCGTCGGAGTTCGAACTGCTCGGCCTTCCCAAGCCGCTCATCAGCGGTCTGGCCAAGCAGGGCATCGACAGCCCGTTCCCCATCCAGAGTGCGACGATCCCCGACGTGCTCGCCGGCCATGACGTCCTGGGCCGTGGCCAGACCGGCTCGGGCAAGACCCTGGCCTTCGGTTTGCCGACCATGGCTCGCATCGCGGGGGTGCGGCCCGCCGCCGGACACCCGCGCGCGATGATCCTTGTGCCCACCCGTGAGCTGGCCCTTCAGGTGCACGACGCGCTCGAACCGCTCGGCCGCGGCCTCGGGCTGCGGATGAAGGTCGTCGTGGGCGGCATGTCCATGGGCAAGCAGATCGAGGCACTGCGCCGCGGCGTCGACATCGTGATCGCCACCCCGGGCCGCCTGGGCGACCTGATCCGGCAGGGCGAGTGCTCGCTGGCGCAGGTCGAGGTCTCCGTCCTCGACGAGGCCGACCACATGTGCGACCTCGGCTTCTTCCCCGTCGTCACCGAGCTGCTGGCCCAGACCCCCACCGACGGGCAGCGCCTGCTGTTCTCGGCCACCCTCGACGGCGACGTCGACAAGCTGGTGCGCCGCTTCCTCAAGGACCCGATCACCCACTCCGTGGCCCCGGCGACCTCGCCGGTCGACACCATGGAGCACCACGTGATGCAGGTCACGCGGGACGACAAGTTCGACGTCACGGCCGAGATCGCCAACCGCGAGGGCCGTACGATCATCTTCGTCCGCACCCAGCACGGCGTCGACCGGCTGTGCAAGCAGCTCGCCCGGGTCGGCATCAAGGCCGGCGGCCTGCACGGCGGCAAGCGCCAGAACCAGCGCACCCGCATCCTGGCCGAGTTCCGCGAGGGCTCGATCAACGTGCTGGTCTGCACCGACGTCGCGGCCCGCGGCATCCACGTCGACAACATCAGCCTGGTGCTGCACGTCGACCCGCCGCAGGACCACAAGAGCTACCTGCACCGCGGCGGCCGTACCGCCCGCGCGGGCGAGAAGGGCACCGTCGTCACCCTGGTGCTGCCCAACGAGCGCCGCTCGACCGACGCCCTGACCAGGCGCGCCGGCATCCACCCGTTCCGGCTCAAGGCCACCCCGGGGCACCCCCGGCTGGCCGAGGTGGCCGGGGCCCGGACGCCGAGCGGCGAGGCCATCCCCGTGTGGGAGCCCGACGTCCGCAAGCCGCTGCGCCCGCGCCGTGAGGGCGGTCACGGCGGCGCCGAGCGCCGGGGCGGGCGTCGTCCGCGCCGCGAGTTCGACGGCGAGCGCCGTCCGCGCCGGCACGAGGACGGCACCTTCGCCGGCGGCGACGACCGTCGTCCGCGCCGTCACGAGGAGTCCGGTGAGGACCGTCGTCCGCGCCGGCACGCCGAGGGCGAGCGGCCGTTCGGCGGCGGGCAGCGTCCGGCCGAGCCGCGCACGTTCGGCGACGACCGCAGGCGTGGCGACCGGCCGCGCGGCGGTTTTCGCTCCGACGACCGTCCCGCCCGTCAGGACGACCGCGGCGGTTTCCGCTCCGACGACCGTCCTGCCCGTCAGGACGACCGTGGTGGTTTCCGTTCCGACGACCGCCCGGCGTTCCGCCAGGACGACCGTGGCTACCGGTCCGAGGCGCCCCGTGGCGGCGGGTACCGTGACGGCCAACGCGGCGGCGGCGGTTTCCGCTCCGACGACCGCGGCCGCTTCGGCGCCGACCGTGGCCGCCCGTTCTCGGGCGACCGTGACCGGCCCGCCCGCTCCGACGAGCGCGCCCCCCGCGACGGCTTCCGCTCCGGCGGCGGCTTCCGTTCCGAGGAGCGCGGCAACGCCGGGTTCCGCCGCAACAACGGCGGCCGCCGCTTCGAGCGCTGACGCCGACTGAACGACCGACCGCCCGTCGCACCTCCCGCAGGGGAGGGGCGGCGGGCTTCGTCGTTCCCGGACGTGCTACGAGGTCAGGACGTGCTACGAGGTCAGGACGTCAAGAGCGCGGTCGACGTCGTCGACGGTGTTGTAGACGTGGAAGCCCGCGCGGACCCGGCCGGCGCGCACCGCGGCGCGGATGCCGGCCGCCGCCAGCCGCTCGCCCGGCGCCTCGACCGACACGATCGCCGAGTCGGACGGTTCCAGCCCCAGCCCGGCCCTGAACCGGTTGGCCAGCTCGACGTCGTGCTCGTGGACGCGCTGGGCGCCGATCTCGTTGAGCAGTTCGAGCGCGGGCGCCGCGCCGACGTAGCAGAACCAGGCCGGCGACAGGTCGAAGGCGCGGGCGTCGGAGGCCAGCCGCAGCGGCGGCCCGTAGTAGGAGCCGCCCGGATCGTCGCCGGCGTACCAGTTGGCCGCCAGCGGCCGCATCAGGGAGCGCACCCGGGGCGACAGGTAGCCGAACGCGGCCCCGCGCGGCGCCATGAGCCACTTGTAGGCCGCGCACGCCAGCACGTCGATCCCGTCGGCCACCGACACCGGCAACCACCCGCACGCCTGGGAGCCGTCGGCGATGACCAGCGCGTCGTGGGCGCGGGCGGCGGCGACGACGTCGTGCAGCGGCGTCACGTAGCCGGTCGCCGACTGCACGAGGCTGAAGGCGACGGCGTCGGTCCGGCCCGTGACGGCGTCGGCCAGGCGCTCGGCGGGCACGGTCTCGACCTCGGCCGCCACCGCCCACGGGAACAGGTTGCTGGTGAACTCGATCTCCGGCACCAGCACCCGCGCCCCCGGCGGCAGCGCGGTCGCCACCGTGGACATGATCTGCGACACCGTCGAGCCGACCGTCACGTCGGCCGGCTCGGCGCCGACCAGGTGGGCGAAGGCCGTGCGGGCCCGGCCGACCGAGGCGTCCCAGGGCGCCCAGTCGCCGCTGCCGTGCCGCCACTCGGTGAGCACGGCCTGCAGTTCCTCGAAGGCCGGGCGGGGCGGAAGGCCGTACGAAGGGGTGTTGAGCCAGCCCGGGTCGGCGTCCCAGAGCTTGCCCACGGTCGCGATGTCCATGACCACCAGCCTAGAACGGCCCTCCGGAGATCAAGCGGCGCCCGGACGACGGGCAGGAAGCGGACGTCTCGCGTGGCGGACTCCGGGCGGCGTCACCGTCGCGCGCAGACTAGGCTTGTCAGGCACGCCAACCGACCGACGAGAGAGACCATGAAGACCTTCGAAGAGCTGTTCGCCGAGCTGTCAGACAAGGCGCGTACCAGGCCCGCGGGCTCGGGCACCGTGGCCGCGCTCGACGCCGGCGTGCATGCCATCGGCAAGAAGGTCGTCGAGGAGGCCGCCGAGAGCTGGATGGCCGCCGAGCACGAGTCGAACGACAGGGCGGCGGAGGAGATCTCCCAGCTCCTCTACCACGTGCAGGTGCTCATGATCGCCAAGGGCATCGGGCTCGACGAGGTGTACAAGCATCTCTAGGGCGCCTCGCGCCCGCCCCGGCGTCCCATCGACCATGAGTGAGGAAGAAGACCCGAACATGCTGCGTCTGGCCGTACCGAACAAGGGCGCGCTCAGCGAAGCCGCCCAGAACATGCTCAAGGAGGCCGGCTACCGGTCCCGCAGGGACAGCAAGGAGCTCGTCGTCGTCGACGAGGACAACGGCTGCGAGCTGTTCTTCCTGCGTCCCCGCGACATCGCCGTCTACGTCGGGGAGGGCACCCTCGACCTCGGCATCACCGGCCGCGACATGCTGATCGACTCCGGCGCGCCGGTCGAGGAGATCATGCCGCTCGGCTTCGGCGGCTCCACCTTCCGCCTGGCCGCCAAGGCGGGCACGATGTCGTCGGTAAAAGACCTCGACGGGCAGCGCATCGCCACCTCCTACGCGGGGCTGCTCGACAAGTACCTGTCCGACCAGGGCGTCGACGCCCGCGTGATCAAGCTTGACGGCGCCGTCGAGACCGCGATCCGGCTCGGCGTGGCCGACGCGGTCGCCGACGTCGTGGAGACCGGCACCACGCTGCGCAACGTCGGCCTGGAGGTGTTCGGTGAGCCGATCATGCGCTCGGAGGGCGTGCTGATCAAGCGGCAGAGCGCGCCGGAGACGCCGGGCATGGGCCAGCTCGTCCGCCGCCTGCAGGGCGTCGTGCACGCCCGCGACTTCGTCATGATGGACTACGACATCCGCGCCGAGCGCATCGAGGAGGCCATCGCCCTCACGCCCGGCATGGAGGGGCCCACGGTCTCGCCGCTCCACCGCGAGGGCTGGGTCGCCGTCCGGGCCATGGTCCGGCGCAAGGGCCACCAGCAGGTGATGGACCAGCTCTGGGACATCGGCGCGCGGGCCATCCTGGTCACCGACATCTACGCCTGCCGCCTCTGACAAATGTCACCGTCAACCCCGGAAGGATCACACTAACGGGGGAAAAGCCGCGCCCGTAGCGTTTGCTGACATGAACGCCATCGTGTTCGACCAGGTCAGCAAGCGCTACGGGGACGTGCTTGCCGTCGACGACCTCTCGCTCGCCATCGAGCCGGGCAAGACCGTGGCCCTGCTCGGGCCCAACGGCGCGGGCAAGTCCACCTCGATCAACATGCTGCTCGGCCTGCTCCGCCCCACCAGCGGCACGATCACCATCCACGGCCGCACGCCCGACCACGCGGTGCGCTCCGGCGAGCTGGGCGCGATGCTCCAGAACGGCGCCCTCATCCCCGAGCTGTCGGTCAAGGAGCTCATCGACCTCGTCCGCCGGCTCTACCCCAACCCGCTGCCGCTGGCCGAGATCCTGAAGCTGGCCGACCTGTCGGACCTGGTCAAGCGGCGCGCGAACAAGCTGTCCGGCGGCCAGACGCAGCGCGTCAGGTTCGCCCTGGCCATCGCGGGCGCGCCGAAGATCCTGCTGCTCGACGAGCCGACCGCGGCCATGGACGTGGAGTCCAGGCTGCGGTTCTGGGCCAGCATGCACGACTACGCCGCCGGCGGCAGGACCGTGCTGTTCGCCACCCACTACCTGGAGGAGGCCGACGAGCACTCCGACCGGGTGATCGTCATCGCCCGCGGCCGGCTGGCCGCCGACGGCACCGCCGCCGAGATCAAGGCCGGCGTGGGCGGGCAGGTCGTCCGCTTCACGCTGGGCGACCAGCCCGCGGCCGGGCTCGACCGGCTGCCCGGCGTCACCGCCGTCGAGGTCGCGGCCGGCACCGCCACGCTGCACACCTCCGACCCCGACGCGACCGTGGCCGCCCTGTTCCGGGGCACCGAGCTCGACGTCCGGGGCCTCCAGCTCACCGGCGCCGACCTCGAAGACGCCTTCCTCGCGCTCACCAGGGAGTCCTGATGCTGTTCTACGCCAAGACCGAGGCGATGCGCATGCTGCGCAACCGGCGCTACATCATCTTCGTGGTCATCTTCCCGGTCGTGCTGTACCTGATCAACGCCAACATCTACGGCAAGCAGACCGACGGCGCCGGGGTGAGCTACAGCGTCGTGCTGATGGTCTCCATGGCCGCCTACGGGGCGCTGGCCTCGTCGATGATGAGCTCGGCGGTGCCGTGGGCGACCGAACGGCAGTCCGGCTGGCTGCGCCAGCTCCAGATCACCCCGCTGCCCAACTGGATGATCATCGCCACCAAGCTCGGCACCGCCATGCTGCTCGTGCTGCCCTCGCTGCTGCTGGTGGCCGTCGTCGGGGTCGTTCAGCAGGGCGTGTCGATGCCGGTCGGCCGGTGGGTGCCGCTGCTGCTGGCCATGTGGCTGGGGACGATCCCGTTCATCGCGCTGGGCCTGGCGATCGGGTCGCTGCTGACGGCCGACGCCGCGCAGCCGGCCGCGATGATCTGCATGTTCGTCCTGGCCATCGCGGGCGGGCTGTGGTTCCCGCCCGAGGTGTTCGGCGACACCATGCGGACCGTGGCCGACATCATGCCCTCCTACCACTACGCGAGCCTCGGCTGGAGCATCGTCGCCGGGAACGGCGTCGCGCTGACCGACGTGCTGGTGGTCGGCGGATGGGCGGTCGTCCTGGGCGGGGCTGCCGCCTACCTGTACCGCCGGGCTACTGTTCGGGCATGAGTTTCGCCGACAAGCTGCACTTCGGTGACGGGCGGCCGTCGCCCAGGCGGCGGCTGCTCGGGATGTCCGTCGGCATGGTCTATCTCGTCTTCCCGATCGCCGAGATCGTCGCGGGCGGCGTCACGGGCGCCCGGGCGATCTGGGGGGCCGTGGCGCTGGTCGCGTTCATCGGCTGCTTCGCCGGCACGGTGATCAGCGCCAAGAGCTTCCACGAGCGCTCGCGCGCCACCTTCCCCCTGCTCGGGGTGACCGCGATGATCGCGGTGGTCAGCGCGTTCGCCTTCGGCGGCGCCTGGCTCACGCTGCCGGTCTACACGGTCGTGCTCTACGGGTTCACCCTCCCGCCCGCCTGGGCGCTGGCCGGGGTGGGCGTGAACCTGGCGGTGGTGGTGGCGGCCGGGGTGCTGACCGGCGACGAGTTCGCCGGCGTCGTCGTCCTGGGGCTGCAGGTCGTCACGCTGGGCGTGTTGTTCATCAGCATCCGCAACAGCCGGGTGCTGACGCTGAGGCTGCACGAGGCGCAGGGCGAGGTGGCCAGGCTGGCGGCCACGGAGGAGCGCCTGCGCATCGCCCGCGACCTGCACGACCTGCTGGGCCACAGCCTGTCGCTGATCGTGCTCAAGAGCGAGCTGGCCGGGCGGCTGGCCGAGGAGTCGCCGCAGGTGCGGCAGGAGATCGCCGACATCGAGTCCGTGGCCAGGCAGGCGCTGGTGGAGGTGCGCGAGGCGGTCACCGGCTACCGGCAGCGCAGCCTGTCGGAGGAGATCGACGGCGCCCGATCGGTGCTGCGGGCGGCGGGCGTGCGGGCCGAGGTGCGGGTGTCCGGCACGCCGCTGCCCGACCTGCTCGACGGGCTGTTCGGCTGGGCGGTGCGCGAGGGCGTCACCAACGTCGTACGGCACGCGCGGGCCGCCCGTTGCGAGATCCAGGTGACGTGCGACGGCGAACACGCCACCCTGGAGATCATGGACGACGGACGCGGCGGCGAGCCGCAGGGCACCGGCAGCGGGCTCAGCGGCCTGCGCGAACGGGTGACGGGCGCGGGCGGCACCATGGAGGCCGGCGGCGCGCCCAAGGGCGGGTTCCGGCTGCGGGTGCTGGTGCCGGTCAGAGTGGGGACGGCCGCGTGATCCGGGTGATGCTGGCCGAGGACCAGGGCATGATCCGCGGTGCGCTGGCCTCGCTGCTCGGCCTGGAGCCCGACATCGAGGTGGTCGGCGAGGCGGCCGACGGGAACGAGGCCGTCGCCGTCGCGGTCGCCGCGACCCCCGACATCGCGCTGCTCGACATCGAGATGCCCGGCAAGGACGGCCTGACCGCCGCCGCCGAGATCGCCGCCCGGGTGCCGGGCTGCCGGGTGATGATCCTGACCACGTTCGGGCGGCCCGGCTACCTGCGCACCGCGATGGAGGCGGGGGCGGTGGCGTTCCTGGTCAAGGACAGCCCGGCCAAGGATCTCGCGGCGGCCATCCGCCGGGTGCAGGCGGGGGAGCGGGTCATCGACCCGGGGCTGGCCGCGGCGGCGCTGAGCGCGGGGCCCAACCCGCTGTCGGCGCGCGAGCGCGACGTGCTGGCCGCCGCCGCCGACGGCTCCACGATCGGGGACATCGCCCGCCGCCTGCACCTGTCGGAGGGCACGGTGCGCAACTACCTGTCCTCGGCCATCCAGAAGACGCACGCGCGCAACCGCATCGAGGCCGTGCGGCGGGCCAAGGCCCAGGGCTGGGTCTAGCCGGGTCTCAGGTCCGCATGGCGGCGATCTGGCGGATCAGGTCCGACACCCGGACGATGCCCAGGCAGCGGTTGAGTTCGTCGGTGACCACCAGGTCGTCGTAGATGCGGGCCGCGTCCCGGCCGGCGGCCTGCATGGCGGCGATGGCCGGGGTCGTCCTCGGGACCGTGCGCGGCGGGTCGGCCAGGCGCTGGGCGGGCTTGGCGCCGTGCAGGGCGTGCCCGTACCGGGCGGCGAAGGACAGCAGGAAGCGGCTGCGGTCGAGGCTGCCCTTGGGGCGCTGGTACTCGTCCACCAGGATCACGCTGGTGATCGTGGGCTCGTGCCCGAACGCCGCCACGACCTCCTCCGCCTTGGCCCCGGCCGGCAGCGTCACCGCCGGGACCAGCAGCTCCTGCACGCGCGGGCCGAGCATCAGCGTGTCCGGCGACTCGTCGGCCACCGGGAGCGGCACCCGGATCTTGCCGTCGGGGCCGGGCGCCAGCAGCGGGCCGTGGGCCAGGCGCACGCCCAGGCCGCGGGCCACCGCCACCTGCCCCTCGCGCTCGACGCCAGGGGCCAGCACGTGCGCGCCGATCCCGCGGGCCAGCGTCACCACCGCGCGCGCCACCGCCGCCGCCCGGTGGTCGCCGGGCAACCTGGTCACCAGCTCCTCGTCCAGTGCCAGCAGGTACGGCGCGGAGTCGGTGACGACGTCCAGCGCCGGGCCGCCCGCGCCGACGTCGGCGAAGCCCAGCAGGTAGCCGATCGTGCGCAGCCCGTCGAGGCTGACCTTCAGCAGGCGGCGGTCCTGCTCCTGGCACGTTCCGGTGAGCATCAGGATCGCCTCACGAGGATGCCTGCCCGCCCGCCGCAGGGCCTCGTGGAGCGGCGCCAGCGCCCCGGCGCCCGAGAGCACCACGTGCAGGGGCAGTGGCAGCACCATGGGCAGCGGAGCCGCCCGGAGAACGCCCGCCGGGTCGACGACGGCGGGCTGCGCGATGACGGCCCCGTTGTCGAGATCCACTACAGGGCTGGTGAGCAGGGAGGACACGTTCAGATGATCCGACCGGCACGGTTTCGGCAGAAGCCCCCCGAAACGAAGTTCACCGACATTTCCGCTATAGTTCCCCCCTTCTCGTGAAGGGAATGTCGTTCGGTTACCCTTCCCGCATGAGCGCGCGTCCGGCCAGAGGCGGCGGCCGCTGGGTCACGGTGCCGCCCGAGCGCGTGCACCCCTGGATCGACGGGTTCGCCGGCCGCCACGGCCCCTTCGAGGCCGCCGGCGACGACCGCGTGGTCCGCCTGACCGCCGCCGACGGCGCGCTGGCCGAGCTGCACGTGCCGTTCCCGCCCATGACCCCCGGCCCGCCGCACGTGACCAGGCTGGCCGCGCACGCGCAGGCCGCGCGGCGGGTGGGCGTGCTGCTGGTCCGGCTCGGCGGGTACGCGGCCGGCGTGTTCCACGGCGCCGAGCTGCTGGACTCCAAGGTCGGCTCCCGGCTGGTGCAGGGACGTACGGCGGCCGGCGGGTGGTCGCAGCAGCGCTTCGCCAGGAGGCGGCAGAAACAGGCGGCCCAGGCCTTCGACAGCGCGGCGGAGACGGCGGCGCGGGTGCTCGTGCCGCGGCTCGGCGAGCTGGAGGCGGTGGTGCTCGGCGGCGACCGGCGGGCGGTCGACGCGCTGCGCGGCGACCGGCGGCTCGCGCCGGTGTTCGCTCTGGAGAGCGAGCCGTTCCTGGTGGTGCCCGACCCGAGGCTCGCGGTCCTGCGCGACGCGCCCGCCCGGTTCCGGGCCGTCCGGATCCGGGTGGTCGACCCGTCCTGAGCCCTGAGGGTTCGTCGAGGTGGTCAGGACGCCGGGAGGAAGGCGTCGGCGTGGTCGGCGACGAAGGCGGCCAGGGTGCGGGGCGGGCGGCCGGTGACGTCCTCGACGGTGGTGGTGATCTCCGCCCAGCCGGTCCGGCTCAGCGTCGCCTGCGTGGTGGCCAGCTCGGTGGCGAACGGCTCAGGGATCCCCTGCCCGGCCAGCCGCGTGGCCATCTCGGGCACCGGCAGGTCCACGTAGGACACGGGACGCCCCAGCACGCGGGTCATCGTCGCCGCGATCTCCTCGTGGGTGGGCGACTCGGGCCCGGTCAGCAGGTACGAGCCCGACGCGCCCACCGGCCGGGTCAGCAGGGCGGCGGCCACCGCGGCGATGTCCCTGGCGTCGATGTAGTTCATCCCGCCGGCGCCCCAGGAGCCGTGGAAGCGGTCGCCGCGCACCTCGCCGAGCAGGTTCTGCATGAACCCGGTCGGCTGCAGCACGGCGTGCGGCACGCCGGAGGCCCGCAGGTGCTCGTCGACCTCGCCGTGGGGCCCGGCGCTGAGCGCGGCGCCGGGGGCTGCGTCGCGTACCGAGACCTCGACGATCTGCGCCACGCCCGCCTCGGCGGCCAGGTCGACGACCTCGTTGAGCCGCTCGGCGAACCCGGGGAACGGCGAGCTGTTGAGGAACAGCCGGTCGCCGGGGGACAGCAGCCGGCCGATCGTCTCCGGCCGGGTGAAGTCGCCGACGGCGTGCGGCACGCCCAGGTCGGCGGGCGTCCGCGACACCGCGAGCACGTCCTCGCCGGCGAGCTGGGCGACCAGGGCCCGGCCGATGGACCCGGTCGCGCCGGTGATCACGATCATGATGGCCTCCTAAGTGGAATCTCTTCGTCCGGTTGCCTGGACGGTACACTAAGCGGAAACAATTCGTCCACTTAGGAGGTCGGGACGTGCGCGCGGACGCCAGAAGGAACCTGGTCAAGATCCTCGACGCGGCCGCCCGGGTGATGGCCGAGCGCGGCGTCAACGCGCCCATGGAGCTCATCGCGCGGCAGGCCGGCGTCGGCGTGGGCACCCTCTACCGCCGCTTCCCCGACCGCGACGCGCTCATCGCCGCGCTGGGCGAGCATTACGTCCAGTCGCTGGCCGAGGCCCTGGAGCACGCCGTCGACGGCGAGCGGGACGCCTGGAGCGCGCTGCGCGGCTTCGTGCAGTGGGCCGCCGCCCCCGGCCGCGTCGCGCTGGCCGCCGCGCTGGCCCACCTGCCGGAGGAGGCCATCGCGGGCACGGCGGAGTTCGCCGAGAGCAAGGAACGCTGGCTGGGGCTGCTCCAGGGGCTCGTCCGCCGGGCCCAGGCCGAGGGCGGCATGCGTCCCGACGTGACCTGGGAGGACGTCGTCAGCCTGCTCAACGTCTTCACCTGCCACCCGGACGGGCTGCCCGCCCCCGTGGCCGCCCGTCCGGAGAAGTACCTGCACCTCATGCTCGACGGGATGGCCGCCGGCGCCGCGACCGCGCTGCCGGCCTGACGACCCCTGTCCCACGCGTACCGGAGGGCACCTGGAGCCCCTATAAGCAGAGGTAGCGCCTGGCACGGGGGCCCTACACTGATCTGTATGCATACTCCCGATTGACCGGCGGTCGCACGCCCAATCCTCGTTTCCTAGCTCGGGAGTGTCCGCCAATATGATCATCGCCAGTGACATCGAGCTGCGCGCGGGCGCGCGCCTGCTCATCGAGAACGCCTCCTTCCGGGTCAACCCCGGCGACAAGATAGGTCTGGTCGGCCGCAACGGCGCGGGCAAGACCACCCTGACCAAGGTGCTCGCGGGGGAGGCGCTGCCCGCCGCGGGCTCGGTCACCTCCTCCGGCAGCATCGGCTACCTGCCCCAGGACCCCCGTACGGGCGACCTGCAGGTGCTGGCCCGCGACCGCATCCTGTCCGCGCGCGGCCTCGACGAGGTCCTGCGCAAGCTGCGCGAGGCCGAGATCGGCATGTCCTCCGCCGACGAGCGCACCCGCGAGAAGGCCGTCAAGCGGTACGGCAGGCTCGAAGACCAGATGCACGTGCTCGGCGGCTACGCGGCCGAGTCCGAGGCCGCCTCCATCGCCTCCAGCCTCGGCCTGCCCGACCGGGTCCTCGGCCAGACGTTGCAAACGCTTTCCGGCGGTCAGCGGCGCCGCGTGGAATTGGCGCGAATTCTTTTCAGCGGAGCGGAAACTCTCCTTCTCGACGAGCCGACAAACCACCTAGATGCGGACTCAATCGGGTGGCTTCGTGATTTTTTGCGCTCTCATCAAGGTGGCTTGGTGATCATCAGTCACGACGTCGGCCTTCTTGAAGCCACGGTCAACAAGGTCCTCCACCTCGACGCCAACCGTTCGGTGATCGACCACTACAACGTCGGCTGGAAGGCCTACCTGGCCCAGCGCGAGACCGACGAGAAGCGCAGGAAGCGCGAGCGCGCCAACGCCGAGAAGCAGGCGGGCGCGCTGCTGGCCCAGGCCGACAAGATGCGCGCCAAGGCCACCAAGGCCAAGGCGGCCCAGGACATGATGCGCCGCGCCCACCGCCTGCTGGCCGGCACCGAGGAGGAGCGCCAGAGCGACAAGGTCGCCCGTCTGCGCTTCCCCGAGCCGCTGCCGTGCGGCCGCACGCCGCTCATGGCCGAGGGCCTGTCGAAGTCCTACGGCTCCCTGGAGGTGTTCACCGACGTCAACGTGGCCATCGACCGAGGTCACAGGGTCGTCATCCTCGGCCTCAACGGCGCCGGCAAGACCACGCTGCTGCGCATACTCGGCGGCATCGAGTCCCCCGACACCGGCGAGCTGCGGCCCGGCCACGGCCTGAAGGTCGGCTACTACGCCCAGGAGCACGAGACCCTCGACCCCTCCCGCACGCTCCTGGAGAACATGCGCTCGGCGGGCGGCGAGTTCACCGACACCGAGCTGCGCAAGGTCCTCGGCTCGTTCCTGTTCTCCGGCGACGACGTCGACAAGCCCGCCGGTGTCCTGTCCGGCGGCGAGAAGACCCGGCTCGCGCTGGCGATCCTGGTGCTGTCGAGCGCCAACGTCCTGCTGCTCGACGAGCCCACGAACAACCTCGATCCGGTCAGCCGCGAGCAGGTTCTCAACGCTCTGAGGTCGTATTCAGGAGCAATCGTCCTCGTCACCCATGACGAGGGTGCCGTTGACGCCTTGTCACCGGATAGGGTGATCTTGCTGCCTGACGGAACTGAAGACGCGTGGAGCGACGAATTTTCCGATCTTGTGGCACTTGCCTGATCTTAATTTGAGTGGGTACGGATCTTTTCCCGTGGAGTAGGTAGCCGATCCCGCTGAAATGACTGATCATGGCGGAGTAACGCTGCGGAAGTCCGGCACTACAGGAGGTACTCGTGGCCGAGACACTGAAGAAGGGCACCCGGGTCACCGGGGCCGACCGGGAAAAACTGGCCGGCGATCTCAAGAAGCGCTACGCACAGGGCGAGAGCATCCGCGCCCTGGCCGCTTCGACCGGTCGGTCTTACGGGTTCATCCACCGCATCCTTAGCGAGTCCGGTGTGACTCTGCGCGGGCGCGGCGGGGCGACTCGAGGCAAGACCAAGCGCTGACGGCTGTCTCGGAACGTGCGACCGCAGCCGCCCGTCCCTAGTCAGCCGCTGTCGCGCCCGAGCCAGAATCATATTCTGTAAGCTCGGGCGCGACGGTCAGCCTTGGTGGCGCACCCCGTGCGCGACCGGACACAGGGAGCAGGCGATGGCGGAAGCACAGGCACCACAGCGCGGGGGGAACGCGGAGGACGTCTCTGCCGAAAGGCTGGCGGAGATCGGGCTTCGCCATGAGGTGGACGGTGAGATAGCGACGATCACGCTGGACCGGCCGGAAAAGCGCAACGCCCAGACGTTCGCGACATGGTCGGCGTTGGCTCGCATCGGGGAGAGCCTTCCCGAACAGGTGCGCGTCGTCGTCGTGAAAGGTGAGGGACCGTCCTTCTCGGCAGGAATCGACCTGCGGATGTTCACACCGGAGGGAGTGCCCGGACAGGGCTCGTTCAGCTCGGCCGCCGCAACCGACGGCGAGACCTTCGAGCAGCGCATACGTCAGGCACAGGACGGTTTCCTGTGGCTGCGCCGCCCGGAGATCGTCTCCATCGCCGCCGTGCAGGGGCACGCGATCGGCGCGGGGTTCCAGCTCGCGCTCGCCTGTGACCTGCGCATCGTGGCCGACGACGTCACCTTCTGCATGAAAGAGCCCGCACTGGGCCTGGTCCCTGATCTGACGGGGACCAAACCGCTGGTCGAGCTGGTCGGACTGGCCAAGGCGATCGACATCTGCCTGACCGCCAGGAACGTGTACGCCGAGGAGGCCATGCGCATCGGCCTCGCGGAGCAGGTGGTCGCCGGGGGCAACCTGGACAAGACCGTACAGAACAAGATCGCGGAGCTGCTGTCGACGAACCGGGACGCGGCGGTGGCGACGAAGCGCCTCCTCCAGGGGGCGCGGGCGCGCACCCTGGAGGAGCAGAGTGCGGCCGAGGGCAGGGAGCAGGCCAAGCGCATCAAAGCCCTGTTCGGCCCGCGTTAGGACGGCCGGCCGGAGGCGGGGCTCCGGTTCGCCGTGAGCGGATCGCGGAATCGCCGGAGGTCCTCGCGACGCTGAATCCGGGGGAGGAGGAGGGATCCCCCGTATGGCGATGATGGGAGGGGGCTTCGGCCCTCAGGTCTGGATGTCACTGCGCCGCGACGGCTCGGTGACCAAGCAGCGCATCGCGCCGGGCACGGTCCGGCGCATCGGCAGGCACGCGCGCCCGCACCTCAGGAAGATCGCGGCGTTCCTGCTGCTCGTGGTGGCCGGGGCGGTGATCGTGGTGGCCAACCCGCTGCTGATGAAGGCGATCATCGACGACGGCATCCTGACCGGCCGCACCGACGTGGTGATCGGCCTGGCCGTGGCCATCGCCGCGCTCGCCGTCCTCGACGCCGCGCTGACGCTGGCACAGCGCTGGTTCTCCGCGCGCATCGGCGAGGGGCTCATCTACGACCTGCGCACCGAGGTCTTCGACCACGTGCAGCGCATGCCGGTGGCCTTCTTCATGCGGGCGCAGACCGGCGCGCTGGTCAGCCGGCTCAACAGCGACGTGATCGGCGCCCAGCGGGCGCTGACCAGCACGCTGTCGTCCGTGGTGTCCAACGTGGTCAGCCTGGTCCTGGTGCTGGGCGCGATGCTGGCGCTGTCGTGGCAGGTCACGCTGGTCGCGCTGGTGCTGCTGCCGATCTTCATCGTGCCCGCCAAGTACGTCGGCCGGCGCATGTCCGCGCTGACCCGCGAGCAGATGCAGCTCGACGCCGAGATGAGCTCGGTCACCACCGAACGCTTCAACGTGGCCGGCGCGATGGTCGCCAAGCTCTACGGCCGGCCCGAGGACGACGCGGCCACCTACGCCGCCCGGGCCGGGCGCGTCCGCGACGTCGGCGTGACCGTCGGCATGTACGGCACGGTCTTCCGGGTCGCGCTCGGCCTGGTCGCGGCCCTGGCCACCGCGCTGGTCTACGGCATCGGCGGCGTGCTCGCCGTCGGCGGCGCCTTCGAGCTGGGCACGCTGGTGGCCCTGACCGCCCTGCTGATGCGCCTGTACGGCCCGCTGACGTCCCTGTCCAACGTGCACGTCGACGTGATGACGGCGCTGGTCAGCTTCGACCGCGTCTTCGAGATCCTCGACCTCAAGCCGATGGTCGCGCAGCGGCCCGGCGCGCGTCCGGTGCCGAAGGGCCCGGTCACCATCGAGTTCGACGACGTGCGCTTCCGCTACCCGGCGGCCGAGGAGGTCTCGCTGGCCTCCCTGGAGTCGGTGGCCCGCCAGGACTCCGGCGGCCCGTCGCAGGAGGTGCTGAAGGGCGTCTCCTTCACCGCCCGGCCCGGCGAGATGATCGCGCTGGTCGGCCACTCCGGCGCGGGCAAGACCACCATCACCTCCCTGGTCTCCCGGCTCTACGACGTCAACGAGGGGGCCGTCCGGATCAACGGGCTCGACGTGCGCGAGGCCACGCTCGACTCGCTGCGCGACACCGTCGGCGTCGTCATGCAGGACGCCCACCTGTTCCACGACACGATCGGGGCCAACCTCCGCTACGCCAGGCCCGGCGCGAGCGAGGAGGAGATCCGCGACGCGCTGCGGGCCGCGCAGATCGGCGACCTGGTCGAGGGGCTGCCCGACGGGCTCGACACCGTCGTCGGCGACCGCGGCTACCGGCTGTCCGGCGGCGAGAAGCAGCGGCTCGCGCTGGCCAGGCTGCTGCTGAAGGCGCCGCGCGTGGTCGTGCTCGACGAGGCGACCGCGCACCTCGACTCCGAGTCCGAGGCGGCCGTGCAGCTCGCGCTCAAGACGGCCCTGCACGGCCGTACGTCGCTGGTCATCGCCCACCGGCTGTCCACGATCAGGGAGGCCGACGAGATCCTGGTCGTGCACGACGGGCGCGTGGCCGAGCGGGGCCGGCACGAGGAGCTGCTGGCGCGCGGCGGCCACTACGCCGAGCTCTACCGCACCCAGTTCAGCTCGGGAGATAGCCCAGCCGGGTGAGCTCCTGCCGGGCGACCTTCTCCACCAGCTCCAGGTCGGCCGGCCGCAGCCGGGCCCGCCAGGCGCCGACCTCGGGGACGCGCGAGCCGTACAGCGCGATCTTGGACACCCGCGTCTCCAGGAACTCGGTGAGCGCGGCGAGCGTGTCGGCGGGTTTGAGCGCCAGGTCCTCGTAGCGGATGGTGAGCAGCTGCCGCTCGGGCAGC
Source organism: Nonomuraea sp. NPDC049655 (assembly GCF_044465465.1). Classification (NCBI taxonomy): domain Bacteria; kingdom Bacillati; phylum Actinomycetota; class Actinomycetes; order Streptosporangiales; family Streptosporangiaceae; genus Nonomuraea; species Nonomuraea sp. NPDC049655. Next base: position 266,481 of record NZ_JBITLS010000014.1, on the reverse strand, counting down.
TCCCGGCGCAGCTCGGCGCTCAGCCGCACGGCGCTGCGCCAGCGCAGCGCCGCCTTGCCCGCCGCGGGCATGCCCTTCCACCGGTCGAGGTGCTCGTCCTTGTTGACGCCGAGGAAGGCGTTGGGGAACTCGGTGCTGTCGGAGAGCATCGCGGGCTTGAACCAGGCCAGGCACGCCGGGTCGGCGAGCATGCCGGCGACGGCGTCCCTGCCGTCCCTGATGAGCTGGACGAACCGGGCGTCGGGGAACGCCTGCAGCAGCACGGGCGCGCTGTAGAGCAGGTCGGGGCTGCCGTCGCCGAACCGCGTCACCTCGCCGGGCTCCACGCACGGCCCGCTGCCGGTCACGCCGCCCGCCTCCCGGCACGGCTGGGCGCACTGCCCGCACGAGCGCGGGGAGACCTGCCAGGACTCGGCCAGCGCGTCGCGCAGCACGCGCACCGCGCCCGACGTGCGGCCGATGGACGGTTTGCGGGCGAAGGCGTACACGACGTGCGCCACGCTCGCGCGGCCCGTCGTGACGTGGAAGCCGGGGGAGCGTTTGAGGGCGCGGGCCAGCAGGTCCGCGCCGGAGTGCGGGGCGCCGAGCAGGAAGACGGGCCTGCGGACCTTGATGCCGTTGACCACGAGGATGTGGGGCGGAAGTCGCATACTGGACCACAAGTGTGACACCGTTTGGCAGGTGAACGAGCCAATCAGCGTTTCGGTGCTTACCCGGGCCCCGGCGCTCCCAGGCGTGCAGGAGTTGACCGATGCAGCAAGGTGACACCGTCGCGATCGTCATGCCGTCGGGGCCGCCCTCACCTGTGCTGTTCCAGCGCGGCGTCGAGCGGTTGGAGGCCCTCGGGCTGAAGGTGGTGGCGGGGGCGCACGCGCTCGACCGCCAGGATCTCGACTACCTGGCCGGCCAGGACGCCGCCCGCGCCGCCGACCTCCAGGCCGCCTGGTGCGACCCGGCCGTGTCGGTGGTGTTCTGCGGCCGGGGCGGCTACGGCGCGGCCCGGCTGCTCGGCCTGCTCGACTGGGACGCCATGCGCGCGGCCGGGCCCAAGGTGCTGGTCGGGTCGAGCGACATCACGGCCCTGCACAACGCCTTCGCGATCGAGCTGGGCGTGCCCACGCTGCACGGGCCGATGACGGCCTGCGACACGATCGCCGCCGAGCAGGGCCCCGAGCCGCGTTCGTGGGAGAGCCTGTGGGCGGCGCTGGCCGGGGAGAGCGCGACCGTGCGGGGCGACCGGGTGCTGGTGCCCGGACGGGCCGAGGGCGTGCTCACCGGGGGCAACCTGTCGCTGCTGGCCTCGATGTGCGGCACCCGGTACCAGCCCTCGTTCGACGGCAAGCTGGTGCTGCTGGAGGACATCGGGGAGGAGCCGTACCGGATCGACCGGATGCTGACGCAGCTGCTGCAGGCCGGGGCGTTCGACGGCGTGCGGGGGATCGCGCTCGGGTCGTGGGTGGACTGCGGCGATCCGTACCCGGTGCTGGCCGACCGGCTCGCGCCGCTCGGGGTGCCCGTGGTGGCCGGGCTTCCGGTGGGGCACGGGTCACCACAGATGAGCGTGTGGCTGGGGGAGCTTGGGGTTATCGATACCGAATCGTGCTCCCTGGCTGGTCCGTTCCGCGACGGCGAGCAGGCAAGGTAGGAAGACACCTAAAGGGACGAATCCGACAGAGGGGACGGTGTGTGAGCTTCTTCAGGCGTGACCGGGAGCCCTCCCGCCGGCCGATCGAGGACGTCGACCTCGACTCCCTGCTCGGCCTCGTCGCGGAGTCCCTGGGGTTCGTGTGCGAGTTCGCCCGCGACGGCGCGTCGCTGACCCTGCGCGGCGACGGCGTCGCGGAGCTGGTGGTGAGGCTGACCGGGCTGCGCCGCGAGGCCGGGCGCCGGGCCAGGGAGGACTGGCCGGTGCTGGTCTCCGAGCACCTCGCGCACGCCCTGGCCACCGCCGACGAGCGTTACGACGCCTGCGACCTCGACCAGGCCGCGCCCCTGCTGCGCACCCGGGTCGAGGCGGTGGACGAGGTCCCCGACCTGACCCGGGTGGTGGGGCGGCACCTCAACGCCGACCTGGTGGAGCTGCTGACCGTCGGCTCACGCCTGGTGCGGCCCGAGGAGGCCGGCTGCTGGCCCGTCCCGACGGCTCAGGCGCTCGACCTGGCCGTGGCGAACGTCCGGCGGGCCGAGCGGCTGCAGGTCGAGCGCATCGAGCTGGGCGGCACGCCGGTGACCCGGCTGACCGGCGCCCACCCGTCGGCCGCCACGCACCTGCGCTGGCTCGGCGACCACCTCACGGTGCCCGCCGACGGGGTGCTGGTGGTGCTGCCGGACCCGTACACGGTGCTGGTGCGCCCGGTGGACGGCATCGGGGTGGTGCGCGCCATCGAACGCCTGCGGGTGCACGCGGCCCGCACCGGCGGGCTGAGCGCGCAGGTCTACTGGTGGCACCAGGGACGGCTGACGCTGATCAAGGCCGACATCGTGTTGCAGCAGGGGCAGACGAGGCTGGTGGTGGCCCCGCCGCCGGAGTTCGCCCGCATCCTCGCCCGCCTGGCCGTCTGAGGCCCCCGGGCGTCGCCCGGTCCGGCGGGCGGGCCCCCTGAGCCCGGTGGCCCAGGGGGCGTCGTATCACGCCTGTCCCACGTAGTCGCGCAGGTGCACGGCGGTGAGCGAGTCGCCCTTGGCCACCAGCTCGGCCGGGGTGCCGGTGAACACCACCCGGCCGCCGTCGTGGCCCGCCCCGGGACCCAGGTCGATGATCCAGTCGGCGTGGGCCATCACCGCCTGGTGGTGCTCGATGACGATGACCGTGTTGCCGTCGTCCACCAGCCGGTCGAGCAGGGCCAGGAGCTGGTCCACGTCGGCCAGGTGCAGGCCGGTGGTGGGCTCGTCCAGCACGTACGTGGTGCCGTTCTTGGCCATGTGGATGGCCAGCTTGAGCCGCTGGCGCTCGCCGCCCGACAGCGTGGTGAGCGGCTGGCCGAGCCCGAGGTAGCCCAGGCCGACCGAGTCGAGGCGGTCGAGGATCGTCCTGGCCTGGCCGCTCGGGAAGAACGCACGGGCCTCGGCCACCGGCATCTCCAGCACCTCGCTGATGTTCTTGCCGCGCAGCCGGTACGTCAGCACCTCCGGCGTGAACCGGCGCCCCTCGCACGCCTCGCACACCGAGGCCACGTCGGCCATCATCGCCAGCTCGGTGTAGATCAGGCCGATGCCCTTGCAGGCCGGGCAGGCGCCCTCGGAGTTCGCGCTGAACAGGGCCGGCTTGACCCCGTTGGCCTTGGCGAACGCCGTGCGGATGGGGTCGAGCACGCCCGTGTACGTGGCCGGGTTGCTGCGCCGTGACCCGCGGATCGGCGACTGGTCGGCGACCACCACGCCCTCGCGGCCGGACACGTACCCGTGGATCAGGGAGCTCTTGCCCGAGCCCGCCACGCCCGTGACGACGGTGAGCACCCCGAGCGGGATGTCCACGTCGACGCCGCGCAGGTTGTGCAGCGTGGCGCCGCGCACCTCCAGATGCCCCTTCGCCGGGCGGACGGAGGCGCGCAGCGCGGCCCGGTGGCCGAGGTAGCGGCCGGTCAGGGTGCCCGAGCCGGGCAGCCCGTCGAGGTCGCCGGCGTAGCAGATGCGGCCGCCGCCGGTGCCCGCGCCGGGACCGAGGTCCACGATGTGGTCGGCGATCTCGATCACCTCGGGCTTGTGCTCGACCACGAGCACGGTGTTGCCCTTGTCGCGCAGCTGCAACAGCAGGTTGTTCATCCGCTGGATGTCGTGCGGGTGCAGCCCGGCCGTCGGCTCGTCGAAGACGTAGGTGACGTCGGTCAGGCTGGAGGTGAGGTGCCGCACCATCTTCACCCGCTGGGCCTCGCCGCCCGACAGCGTGCCGGACTCGCGGTCGAGGCTGAGGTAGCCGAGGCCGATCTCGACCAGGGAGTCCAGCGTGTCGCGCAGCCCCTGGAGCACCGGGCCGACGCTCGGGTCCCCGATGCCCTTGACGAACTCGGCCAGGTCGTTGATCTGCATGGCCGAGCAGTCGGCGATGTTGCGGCCGTCGATGCGGGAGGACCGGGCGGCCTCGTTCAGGCGCGAGCCGCCGCAGGCGGTGCAGCCGGTCAGCTTGAGCGCCCGGTCGGCGAAGGCGCGCGCCTGCGGCTGCATCGACTCGCGGTCCTTGGCCAGGTACTGGCGCTTGACCTTGGTGACCAGCCCTTCGTAGGTGAAGTTGCTGGTGCCGTACTTGATCTTCGTGGCGGGCTTGTCGAGCAGGTCCGCCCACTGCTCGGGGGTGAAGTCGCGCAGCTTGGTGTCGGGGTCGTACAGGCCCGAGCCGACCATGATCTGCCAGTACCAGGTGTCCACCGCGTACCCGGGGACCTTGATGGCGCCATCGTTCAGCGACTTGTCCCGGTCCACCAGCTCGTCGACGTCGACGCCGGCGACCTTGCCGAGCCCCTCGCACTCGGGGCACATGCCCTCGGCGCGGTTGAAGCTGAACGCGAACGGCGGCCCCACCTGGGGGGAGCCCAGCCGGCTGAACAGGATCCGGAGCATCGTGTAGGTGTCGGTGGCGGTGCCCACGGTCGAGCGGGCGTTGGTGCCCATCCGCTCCTGGTCCACGATGATCGCCGCGCTGAGGTTCCGCAGCGAGTCCACGTCGGGACGGGCCAGGCTCGGCATGAAGTTCTGGACGAACGTGGTGTACGTCTCGTCGATCAGCCGCCGGGACTCCGCGGCGATCGTGTCGAAGACGAGCGAGGACTTCCCCGAGCCGGACACGCCGGTGAACACGGTGAGGCGGCGCTTGGGCAGGTCGAGGTCGACGCCGGTGAGGTTGTTCTCGCGGGCGCCGCGTACCTGGATGACGTCGTGGCTGTCGGCGGCGGTGTGATCGGCGGATCGGGTGCGTACGGCGTCGGACTTGGCGCTGGAGGCCACGGAATCCCTTCTTGTCACATCAAATGCGGAGCGGGTAGGCGATCGTACCGTACGCAGTACGGTCGCCGTGGGGCTCAGCGGGATCTGGCGATCAGCGACGTGACGAGCGAGGCGGCCAGGGGCAGCAACGTCAGGCCGATCAGGAACATCAGCCCGACCGGCCACAACCCCTGCCCGCCCCCGCGCAGCTCGCTCACCACCCCGGCGGCGAAGTGCACGAAGAACGGCGCGGCGGCGACGGCCCCCCACAACGGATGCGGGACGGCCCACGCGGCCAGCCCGGCCAGGACCGCCAGCGCGGCGAAGGCCGGCAGAAGCGCCGGGGAGTCCAGGACGTCCTTCGGCGCGCCGGGCGCGACCGCGGGCGCGGTGAGCACGCACACGGCCACGGCGGCGACGCCTCCGGCGATCAGGATCACGGCCCACAGCAGGGCGGAACGCGGCATCTCTCTCCTCACACTGGTCCTGACGGCCAGCATGCCCGCGGCGGGGACGGGGACACGAGCGCTCGGATACTCAACCCGCCTGAGGAGAACCGGCAAGCGAGCGAGCCTCCCGCCGGGCCGTGGCCGCGGCCGCCGGGTCGCCCGCCGCCGTGTACGCCTCGGCCAGGCTGTCCAGCGCCCCCGCCAGGAACTCCTGCCAGCCCCGCGCGCGCCACAGCCGCACCGACTCCTCCAGGTGCGCGACGGCCTCCTTCACCCGGCCCTCGGCCAGGTCCACCCCGCCCAGCACCCACAGCGCGTCGGCCCGGTGGTGGGCCAGCCGGTGGGAGCGGCTCAGCAGCTCGGCCGCCTCGGCGACCGCCCTGGCCCGCGGGTCGTGGTGGCCGGCGTACAGCTTGGCCAGGGCGACCAGGCCCATCGTCTCCAGCAGCGGGTCGCGGATCTGCCGGTAGATGGCCAGCGCCCGCACCATGTACTCCAGCCCCGCCTCGAACTCCTTGGCGTGGGCGTGGGCCAGGCCGAGGAACTGCAGGGTCGTGGCCTCGAAGCGGGGGTTGCCGAGCTTGGTGGCCAGGTCGAGGCCGCGCAGCAGGTGGACGATGGCCATCCTGATGTCCCTGGTGCCGTAGGCGACGGCCATGCACACGTGCGCCCTGGCCTCGCCGCCCTGGTGGCCGCTGCGCTCGGCCAGCTCCAGCGCGATGCGGCCCGAGCGCAGGCCCTGCGCCATGTCGCCCCGGGCCGCCTCGCCCCAGGCGCGCAGCACGTACGCGTCGGACAGGCCGCGCCGCTCGTCCAGTTCGGTGAACATGGCGATCAGGCGTTCGGCGCCGTCGTACTGGGCGGCCATGGCGCCGCCGGTCTCGGTCCAGGTGGTGGCGTGCATGAGGCCGCGCCGGATCACCGCCTCGCCCAGCCGGTCGCCGGCGGCCAGGCAGGCGGCCAGCACCCGCTCGTGCAGCGCCCGCCAGTCGTCGAACAGGCCGCTCACGTCGAAGTAGCGCTCGGCGCAGCAGGCGGTGTCCCAGGCGACCTCGGCCAGGCCGAGCGCGCACGCCTGGCGGATCGCCGCGACCAGCGCGGTGCGCTCGGTGTCGAACCAGGCCATCGGGTCCTGCCGGATCTCCAGCGGCGTGCCGTCGGGCGAGCTCCAGCGCGGGGCCGAGCCGTGGATGATGGCCGAGGAGCTGCCCTGGACGCGTTCGGTCGCCTGCTCGGCCAGCGCCAGCCAGCCGCCGAAGGCCCGGCCGAGCGCCGCCGCGACCGCCTCGGGCCGGTCCTCCAGCTCGGCACGTTCGCGGGCGTACAGGCGGACCAGGTCGTGGAAGCGGTAGCGCGGCTGCCCGGCCGGATCGACGCCGCTGATCAGCACGAGCTGGGTGTCCACCAGCGACTCCACCAGCTCCTCGCCCACCGGCACGGGCAGGTCCAGCAGCGCGCCCGCCACCCATCCGGCGAAGTCGGGCGCCTCCAGCGTGCCGAGCAACCGGAAGGCCCGCCGCGCGGCCGGTTCCAGCCCCACGTAGCTGAGCGCCAGGCTCGCCCGGACCGCCAGGTCGCCGGTCGCGAACTGGTCGAGCCGCCGCCGCTCGTCCTTGAGCTGCCCGGCCAGCCGGGTCAGCGGCCAGTGCGGCCGGGCCACCAGCCGGGCCCCGGCCACCCGCACGGCCAGCGGGATCCCGTCGGAGAGCCGGACGATCTCCGCCGCCGCCTCCGGCTCGGCCTCCACCCGCCCGGCGCCGGCGATCCTGGCCAGCAGACGCACGCCCTGCCGCAGGTGCAGCACCGACAGCTCGATCAGGGCCGCCCCGGACAGGCCGCTCAGCCTGGCCCTGCTGGTGATGATGACGGCGCAGCCGGACGTGCCCGGCAGCAGCGGGCGCACCTGCTGCTCGGAGGCGGCGTTGTCGAGCACGATCAGCATGCGCCGCTCGGCCAGGCTGCTGCGGAACAGCGCGGCCCGCTCGTCCACGCTCTCGGGCAGCGTGGAGCGCGGCACGCCGAGCGCGGTGAGGAAGGCGGCCAGCACCTGTCCGGGGTCGGCCGGGCTGGCCTCGGCGCCGTGCAGGTTCGTGTGCAGCTGGCCGTCGGGGTAGTGGCGGGCGATGCGGTGCGCGGCGTGCACGGCCAGCGTGGTCTTGCCGACGCCGCCCATGCCCGCGATCACGCACACCCGCACCTGGCCGGGGCCCTGCGGCGGTTCGTCGCCGAGCAGGGCGGTGAGCTGGGCGAGCTGCTCGCCGCGTCCGGTGAAGTCGGAGATGTCGGTCGGGAGCTGGGCGGGGGAGCGCGCCGCGGGCCCGGCGGCGCCGGCCGCGCCGCCGGGGGCCGGGTCGAGGGTGCCGGTGAGGATGGCCTGGTGCAGGCGGTTGAGCTCGGCGCCGGGGTCGAGGCCCAGCTCGGCGGCGAACACCCGGCGGGCCTCGCGGTAGCTGGCCAGCGCCTCGGCCTGCCGTCCCGACCGGGCCAGGGCGAGCATGAGCTGGCGGCGCGGGCGTTCGCGCAGCGGGTGCTCGGCGACCAGCTCGGTCAGCTCCGCGATCAGCATGGCGTGCAGGCCGCGGGCCAGGTCGGCCTCGATCCGGTGCTCCAGGGCCGCCAGGCGCTCCTCCTCCAGGCGGCGGGCGTGGTCGCGCAGCCCGGCGGTGAGGTTCAGCCCCGCGTAGGCGGGCCCGCGCCACAACGCCAGCGCCTGACGCAGCAGCGCGGCGGCCTGTTCGTGGTCGCCGCCGGACAGCGCGTCGCCGCCCCGGCCGGCCAGGGTCTCGAAGCGTTCGGCGTCCAGCTCGCCGGGGTGCACGGCCAGGACGAAACCCGCGTCGGTGCGGGTGATGCGGTCCTGGCCGAGCGTCCGGCGGAGCTGGTGCACGTACAGGCGCAGGTTGTCGGCGGCGGTGCGCGGCGGGCGCTGCTCCCACAGGGCCTCGACGAGCGTGGCGGGGGAGACCGGGCGGCCGGCCCGGCACAGGAGCTCGGCCAGCAGGGTGCGCTGCTTGCCGACGCCGAGCGGCAGCGGCCCTTGGTCATCCGAGACGTGAAGCGGCCCAAGTACGGCGAACTCCATCGCGCTCCCCGCAAGGACGTTGGTGCACAAGGAAGATCAAAGCTGCTTCAATGTGCATCAACGTCCGACTCCCGTCAACCCTGCGCCGACCGGGAGAAAAAGGCACCGGCGGGAGCCTTTCGTGGTAGCTCCCGCCGGTGGCTCATCCTAGGTCACGGGTGGCCGAAGGCGACCACCGAAAGGAAGTACGCGTACGCGATGCGGCGACATGTCCCCCTGAAGAAGTAGTGGGAGCAGACGCCCCAGTACAGGACGTAATAGAAGATGTAGTCCACCTGGTACTTGCTATGGATATACCCCATGTTGCGCAGGGCGTACCCGTAGTCGTGCATCATGCACGCCTGGCGGAAGTCGTAGCCGAGCGGCTTGTCGGGTGACTTGGTGCAGTAGTCGTAGTACACGCCGCGCACCCACCAGCCGGCCGGCGTCTTCTTCCACTGCACGTAACGCCAGCTGCCGTGGTAGTAGGCGTAGCTGACGCCGCAGTGGTTGAAGGCGAAGTGCCAGAAGTTGGTGCACCAGTACCACTTCTTGCCGTCCAGGTCGGCGTTGGAGGTCGGCGACTGGTTGGCGTAGTCGTAGGCGTTGGCGCTGCCGCCCTCCACCGGGTCGGTCTGCAGGAACCGTCCCAGTTTGGGCTGGTAGAGCCGCACGCCCATGAGGATCGTGCCGTCGGGGGTGTCGGCGGCCCGCTCGGCCGCGCCGTGCCAGCCGTAGCGCATCGCGGGCTGACCGGCGCGCGGGTTGCCGAACTCGTCGAAGTCCAGCGCCAGCGGCACGCCGTCGGCGTAGACCACGTTGATGTCGTCGTGCAGGTTCGTCAGCTGCAGCCGCACGTCGCCGGTCGCCGAGGTGACCGCGGCCAGGCCGCCGGAGATGGAGTGCACGTTCCTGGTGACCGCGCCGCCCTCCACGACCCAGGCGGGCGTGTCGTCGTCGGCGTCGAAGTGCTCGACCCGCTTGCCGGCCGCACTCCACGTGCCGCCGGACAGCTGCTCCAGCGTGGTGGTGTTGCGGCGCAGCTCCGGATCCAGCGTGTACGACTGCCGCACCGCCCCCGACGTCATCTGCCGGACCAGGTCGGTGGTGTAGTACTCCGCCTTCAGCCCGGCCGGCGTGGCCGTGGTGCGGCCGTAGGCGTCGTACTCGTAGCCGGCGTCGGCCAGCCGGTCGCCGCCGTCGTAGGCGTGGTTCTCGGTGACCGCCCCCGAGCCGTCGCAGGCGCTCGTGGTCAGCCCCGTCCTGTTGGAGTTGGCGTCGTAGCCGTAGGCCCGGCGCGAGCACAGGCCGCTCACGGTGTCGTCCACCGAGGCGATCCGGCCCAGCCTGTCGTAGCCGATCCTCTGGGCGGACAGCCCGTTGTGGCTCACCTGCTGGCCGTGGATCGACCAGGTCACCGAGTCGTCCAGCAGCCGCGTCCCCGCCGCCGTCCGGTAGACCCGCGAGACCGGCGCGCCGGACGGGTCCCGGGCCAGGTCGTAGGACAGGCCGCCCGGCAGGCTCTCGTGGCTGATCGAGCCGTCGACGGTGTACGTGGCGGTGAACGTCCCGGCCACCGAGTCGGTCATGGTGGCCAGCGCGCCGCGCACGTCGTCGTAGGCGTAGGTGACCGTCGAGGGCGCGCCGTCGGTCTTCCTGGTGATGCGGTCGAGGGCGTCGTACTCGACCCTGGTCACGCCGCCGTCGGCGTCGGTGTAGGACGTCTGGCGGCCCAGCGCGTCGTACTCGCGGGTGATCGAGGTGCCGTTGGAGGCCGTGGTCCTGACCCCGCGCCCGGCCGCGTCGTAGGTGGTGCTCACCTCGGGCACCGCCGTCCCGGCCCCGCCGGACACGACGGTCTTCACGATGTCGCCCGCCGGGTTGTACGTGGTCGTCGTGGTCCTGGTCACCCCGTTGGCCGTCTCGGTCACCGACGACACGCGGCCGCCGGGCTCGTAGGCGTACACCTTGGTGACCAGCTCGGCCGGACGGGTGCCGCTGTCGCCGACGCCCGTCTTGGACCTCGTCCGGCACAGTTGCCCGGCCCACTCGGCCTTGCCGCCGCACGCGCCGGCGCCGTCGGCCGTGTAGTACTCGCTGGTCGTGGTGCCCGCGTCGTCGCCCGACGACTTCGGCATCGTGGTGGCGACCACCCGGCCGTCGGAGTCGTACGCGGTCGTCTTGGTGATCGCCAGGCCGCCGGGGTCCTCCACCGTCCTGACGCTCTTGCCGGTGTTCCAGTCGTAGTATGTCCGGCTCGTCCGCACGTCGGCGTCCGAGGTCGCGCCGGGCACGTACGCGCCCACCGCCACCGTCGTGGCCAGGTTCGACACCTTGGCGTCGGCCGGCCGGCCCTCGTCGAAGGTGTTGACCGTGTGCTTCCTGGCCGCGACCTGCGTGCCGTTCAGCGTGACCAGGTGCAGCGGGCCCAGCTCGGAGACCATCCGCTGCCCGTCGGAGCTGTAGGCGGACTCCTCGGCCAGCAGCCGCGCCCGGTCGGCGGGCGAGGCGTTGAGCAGCCCGAGCCGGGTCAGCTCGGCGCCCGCGTCCGGCGTCTGGGCCAGGGCGAGCGCCCTGTTGCCGGCCGACAGCGACAACACCGTGTTGCCCTGCGCGTCGTACTGGCTGGTGGAGACCGCGCCGCCGGGCTCCACCCGGTTGACCGTCTGCCCGGAGGCGTTCAGGTAGGTGATCGTGGCCCGGCCGTAGTCGGAGGCGGCCAGGCCGCCGCGCCCGGTGTGGTTGGCCGGCACCTGGTCGGCCGGGAAGATCGCGGTCGCGTCCACCGGGGAGTCGCTCTGCCCCCAGGCGGCCGTGGCCGTCTCGCTCATCCCGTACGGCGCCCCCGTCCCGCTGATCGGCACGTCGTAGACCACCGACGTGACCGCGGTGCCGTTCGTCTCGCTCGGCGTGCCGGGCCGCAGCGTCGGGCGGGAGACCGCGAGCAGCATGCCGTCCGCGGCGGTGTCGGCGTTGCCCGCCTTGCCGTAGCCGAACGTCCACGGCAGCTCGCCGGGCGGGGTGTAGCGGTTCACCCGGCCGCCGAGGTCGTAGTCGTAGCGCGTCCTGATGTCGGGGGTGGCCGGGTTCCACTGCTCGCGCAGACGGCCCAGGTCGTCGTAGCGGTACTCCGACAGGCCCAGCGGCGCGCTCGCGCCGCCCTCCCACAGGCTGATCGCCTTGACCTGCCCGGCCACGTCGCCGAGCTGCGCGCCCGCGGTCGTGGTCGTGGCATAGTCCAGCTTGATCAGGCGGCAGCCCTGCGGCAGGCTCGCCAGCGTGTCCACGTCGCAGTCGGCCTGCGTGTACGACGGCGCGATGATCTTGACCGGCCGGGCCAGCGCCTTGCCGTCCGAGCCGGTCACCGACTGCCACACGAACGCCGTGCTGCCCTTGCCGCTGGCCGGGTAGACCGCCCGCACCAGGTAGATCGGCGCGGCGGCGTCCACCTTCGCGAACACCGTGCGCTCGGCCGAGTTCGTGTCCGACAGGGTGTAGCGGTCGGCCGCGGCGTCGAAGGTCAGCTTCAGGCTCGCCGCGTCCTGCTGCGGTTCGTACGAGCCGTCGGCGTTCTTGGTGAAGGCCACCGCAGAGCCCTCGCCGCTCAGCTCGACCGAGGTGGCGGAGGTGGCCCGGAGCTGGGCGAACGTGCCCTGACCCGACTGGGCGAGCCCGGTCGGCGTCCACTCGGTGCCGAAGATCGCCGCCACGCCGGGCAGCGCCGAGCCCTTGCGCGGGTCACGCGAGGAGAACGAGCGCATCAGGCCGATGCCGTACACGTTGGCGTCCGTGGCGGCCATCCTGAAGTCGCCGGTCAGCGTGTTGACCGAGCCGGGGCCGACCGGCTGGGTGGAGGCGCCCTCGCCGTCCCGGTCCACGACCAGGTCCACCGGCTGGGAGGCGGCCGTGCCCGAGGAGGTGACGAACTCGGCCCTGATCTCGATCGAGCCGTCCTCGGTCAGCGTGTGCGTGGTGTCCCAGAGCAGCTCGGGTGAGGCGCCCGCGCTCATCGCCACCGGCCAGGCGACCGCCGAGCCGTCGGACTTCCTGCGCACGTCGGCCGCGGGCACCTGGTGCCAGGAGTCGGCCTCGCCGCGCCGGTAGGAGAAGGCGACCGCGCTCAGCCCCGCGCTGCCGGTGGCCGACAGGACCGTCCGGCGGGCGGTGGACTGCCCGTCCTTGGGCGAGGTGACCGCCGAGCCGCCCGCGTTGAACGCGTACGTCGTCGCCTCCGACAGATTGCCCGCCTTGTCCTTGACCCACGCCTTGAGCGTGTGCGGGCCGTCGGCGGGCGGCGTCCAGCTCACCGTGTGCGGCGCGCCGGAATTGGCGGCGGACTGCTGTGCGCCGCCGTCGAACGACCACAACACCGAGGACGCGTCGGCCGAGGCCGGCGTGACGGTGAACTGGCCGGCCTGACCGGCGCCCTTGGCCCAGGCGTCCTCCGGGTAGTCGTTCGAGGACACCTCGGGGGCGGGCGGCGGGGCGGCGTCCACCGTGAAGGCGAACCACGCCGACCAGGGGCCGTAGTCCGTGCCGTCGTGCGAGCGCACCCGCCAGGCGTACGACGTGCTCGCCAGGGCCGTGCCGGCCTTCCAGGAGGCGGTGGCGCCGTTCGCCACGTTCGCGGCCGAGCCGCCGGTCACCTTGGTCGCGTGGTCGGCCGTCCAGATCTCGAAGTCGGCCCGCTGCGCCTGCCCGTCGGCGTCGCTCACCTTGGCCGACAGCGTCGGCTGCGCCGCGCCCACCACGGCCGGGCTGGCGCACACCGAGCAGGGCGCGACGGCCAGGGCCGACGGCGTGCCCGGCAGCGAGTTGTAGGTGATCGCGATGTTGGGGTTGTTGGCGAAGCGCTTCCAGTAGTAGTTGTCGGTCTCGCTGCCGGCCTTGACCATGAAGGTGACCGACGTGCCGTTCGCGCTCACCACGCTCTGCACCGCGCTGGTGACGTCCCAGCCGACCCAGGCCGCCGGGCAGCTCGACGCGCCGCCCTGACCGGCCGACGACCAGCCGTAGGCGACGTTCTTGGCGCCGATGTTCAGGTTCGAGGCGGGCTGGTTGTTCCACGTCGTGCCCGAGCCGACGGCCGCGGTCCTGTGCAGCTCGACGTTCCGCGCCGAGCAGGACCAGGCCCACGTCTCCTTGATGTTGAACGTGGCCGCCGTGATGTGCTTGCCGGCCAGGCCCGACAGGCCCATGTTGAAGAACGAGCGCCGCTTGTAGCCGCCGCCGTTGCTGGTGCCGGCCGTCGCGTCGTTCGCCGAGTTCCAGTACGCGCTGGTGGGATAGGCCGAGTCCACGTACGTCCAGCCGGACTTGGCCGAGGTGAAGCTCGGGTCGATCGTCACCGGGTAGACCGTGGCGGGGTCGGCCAGCAGCGCGGCGTCGGGGGTGACGCGCAGCTCGCGGCCCGACAGTCGCACGCCCATCCTGGCCCGCCGGCCCGGCTGGGCGGCCAGCACCGGGGTGGCCGGGTTGCGGGTCATGGCCGACTCGGTGGCGGCGTCCCACATCTCCGGCGCCGCCGAGCCGAACACCGGCTCACCCTTGGCGTCGAGGATCGAGACGTTGCCGTGCTTGTCGGTCCTGACCTCGCCCTTCTTCACCGACGTGGCGAACGTCAGCTCCTTCAGCGCCGGGTTCGCCGCGGCCTGCCGGGTCTTGACGACGAGCTTCTCGGCGAAGCCGTCCACGTCCGCGGTCAGCACCAGGTCCACGCCAGGCAGCACGTCGGGGTAGGTGGCGGTGGCGCCGTCCAGCACCGGCTCGGGCAGGGAGCCGAGCGGTGTGCCGAGCGTGAGGCGGGTGCCCCGCTCGGCGGCGGTGACCAGCGGGCCGTCGCCGCCGCCGGAGAAGCTGTAGGAGACCGCTGCGGCCTTCGGCGCGACCGTGCCGTCCTGGCTCGCCGCGAGCGTCGGGTCGGCGGGCACCCACGCCTCGCCCCGCTTGACCCGGACCGGGCGGTAGCGGTGCTCCTGGGTGACCGTGCCGGCCGGGTTGACGAAGAACTCGTCGGTCTCGGTGGTCAGCGAGACCGCCCTGATCCGCTTGCCGCAGACCGCGGCGGCCAGCCGGGCGGAGATCTCGGTGGGCATCTCGTCCGGGCAGGCGACCGCCGCCCGCGCCTTGGCGGGCGCGGGCGGGGCGGCCCGCGCGGGAAGCGGCACGAGGGCCGTGGATGTCAGCAACAGGACGACGAGCGGCGGTAAGGGAGTCAGCCGCCTGGGTTTCTTCAACACCGTCCAACCTCCGCGGGGGGTGTAAGGCCGTTCGGTGCTCAGCGTGAGCAGCGGCTGTATAGGCGGCGTATAGATCCCGTAGGCGGCCAAAACCGGTTGCGGCGCGGCGCGGGCGGCTGTTGTACTTCCCGGCGGCACCGATCGCCGGACGAAGGAGCGGATCGATGAGGACAGCGTTCATGACCTCCCAGCACAGGACACCCACCTCTACAGAGGGCATGACGCTTCTTGAGATCCCCGCTCACCAGGACACGTCCGCATGTAGCTAGACCCGCCCGGCAGGCCCTGCGCCACCTGCGGCCCGGCCCGCGCGCCGCGCTCGCGCTGGGCGCCGCCACCGCCGCGGCCACCGCGCTGCCGCTGGCCGCGCCCCACGTCACCCGCCGCTTCGTCGACGACGCCGCCGGCGGCGCCGGGCTGCGCCACCTGATCGTGATCGCGCTCGGCTACCTCGCCCTGGCCGCCGCCGGTCAGGCCGCCCGCATGGCCGCCGCCTGGCTCGCCGGCCGCCTGGCCTGGGACGGCACCAACCGCCTGCGCGAACACCTGGCCGGGCACGTGCTCGGCCTCGACCTGGCCTTCCACGCCCGCCACTCGCCCGGCGAGCTGATCGAACGCGTCGACGGCGACGTGGCGGCCGTGGCCGATTTCGTCGTCGCCTTCGTCCTCGACGTCGTGGCCGGGCTGCTGCTGCTGGCCGGCGTGCTCGCCGTCGTGTTCACCGTCGACTGGCGGCTGGGCGCGGCGCTGCTGGCCTACTGTCTGCTGACCGGGCTCGCCATGACGGGCGCGCAGCGGCTCGCCGTGCCGTCGGCGACCCGGTCGCGGGAGGCGAGCGCCGCGCTCTACGGCCACCTCGAAGAGCGGCTGGCCGGAGCCGAGGACCTGCGGGCCAACGGCGCGGGCGGGCACGCGCTCGGCCGCTTCCACCAGGTCGCCGGGGCCTGGTTCCGCGCCGAGTGGCACGGCTCGCGCATCGCGGGCGGCCTGCTCGCGGCCACGAACGTGGCGTTCGCGGCCGGGACCGCGCTGATGCTCGCCCTGGCCGCCTGGCTGCTGGACGCCGGGGCGCTGACGGTCGGCACCGCCGTGCTGCTCTTCCAGTACACCCTGATGATCCGCACGCCGTTCGAGCGGCTGATCGACCAGCTCAGGCAGTTCCAGGGGGCGCTGGCCGGGTTCGCCCGCATCGGCTCCCTGCTGGCCGAGCGGCCCGCGCTGCCCGTCCGCGCCGTGCCCCGGCCGCTGCCCGCCTCGGGCGCACTCGGCCTGCGGCTGGACGACGTGAGCTTCGCCTACCCCGACGACGGCGAGACCGCGCTGTCGGGCATCACCCTCACCCTGGCCCCCGGCGAACGCCTGGGCCTGGTCGGACGCACCGGCAGCGGCAAGACCACGCTCGCCAAGCTGCTGCTGCGCCTGTACGACCCGACCGGCGGCACGGTCGAGATCGGCGGCCTCGACCTGCGCGAGTGCGACCCGGAGTCGCTGCGCCGCCGGGTCGGCGTGGTCACCCAGGACGTACGGCTGTTCGACGGCAGCGTCCGCGACAACCTCACGCTGTTCGGCGCCCTGACCGACCCCCGCCACGACGACGCTCACCTGCTGGAGGTGCTGGCCGGGGTGGGGCTGGGCAACTGGCCGGCCGCGCTGCCCGGCGGGCTCGACGGCGAGCCGGGCGGCCTGTCGGCGGGGGAGGCCCAGTTGCTGGCCTTCGCGCGGGCCTTCCTGGCCGACCCCGGCCTGGTGATCCTGGACGAGGCGTCCAGCAGGCTCGACCCGGCCACCGAACGGCACGTCGAGGACGGCGTACGGCGGCTGCTGGACGGGCGGAGCGGCGTGCTCATCGCGCACCGGCTCTCCTCGCTGGCGCACGTGGACAAGATCGCCGTGCTGGAACGCGGCAAGCTCGTCGAGTACGGCCGCCGCGCCGACCTGGCCGCCGACCCCGGCAGCAGGTTCGGCCGGCTCCTGGACGCCGCGGGGGTGAGCCGGTGAACGCGCGCCGGGCTAGGCTCGGCCGGCTCCCGGACCCCGCCGGGACGAGCCGGTGAGCGCGCGCCGGGCCCTGGCGGTGGCGGGCCGCCTGATCGGCTTCGACGTGCGCCTGTACGCGCTGCAGATCCTGCTGTGGCTGCCGGTCCACGTGCTGCCGCTCGGCGGCGGCCTCGTGCTGCGGCAGCTCTTCGACCAGATCAGCGGGCACAGCCCGGCGACGTTGCGGCAGTCGTTGTGGCTGTGCGCGGCGTTCGCGGGCGTCGAGCTGGTCCGCGGGATCGTCCTGGTGTTCGCCTGGTCCTACGGCTCCTACTGGTGGGACGCGGCGGCCACGCTGCTGCGCGCCAACGTCCTGGGCTCGGTGCTGACCGCGCGCGGCCCGGTCGCCGCCCGGCTGCCGCGCTCCCCGGGCGAGTCGCTGGCCCGGCTGCGTGACGACGTGGCCGAGCTGGTCGAGCTCGCCGACGAGTCCGTCCCCCTGGCCGGAGGCGTGCTGTTCGGCGGGGTGGCGCTGGCGGTCATGGTCTCGATCGACCCCGTGGTCACCGTGACGCTGGTCGTGCCGATGCTCGCGATCGGCGTGCTGAGCAGGCTCATGGGACGGGTGATCAGACGGCGGCACCAGCGGGCCAGGGAACTGGGCGCGGGCGTGACGGCCTTCGTCGGCGAACTGTTCGGCGGCGTGCTCACGCTGAAGACGGCCGGGGCCGAGCGGGCGGCGCTGGACCGCCTGCGCACGCTCAACGCCCGCCGCCGGGACGCCGCCGTAGGCAGCCGCCTGGCCACCGACCTGCTGGAGGCCGCCACGGGCACCACGGTCGAGCTGGGCGTCGGCGTCGTGCTGCTGCTGGCCGCCGGGGCGATGCGGCGCGGCGAGTTCACCGTGGGCGACCTCGCGCTGTTCACCAGCTACGTCGGCTGGCTCACCGCGCTGCCCCGCACCATCGGCTCCATCCTGTACCGCCTGCCCAGGGCGGACGTCTCCGCCGAACGCCTGACCGCCCTGCTCGCCCCCCACCAGGACACCCCCGACCTGACCCGCGACCACCCCCTCCACCTCCGTCCCGCCCCAGGCCCGGAAGGACCGCCCCCGAGCCCGCACCTCAGTCCCACCTCGCCCCCGCCTTCGGGAAGGTCGCCCCTGAGGCGCGCCCCCCGCCTCCCCGCACCGCCCATGGAACCGCCCTCGGGCGGGGAGGGGCCGCCGACCGCGCCGACGACGCTGGAGGTGCTGGAGGTACGTGGGTTGAGCGTCGTGCACCCCGGTGGTCGCGGGGTGCACGACGTGGATCTGACGCTCCGGCGCGGCACGTTCACCGTCGTCACCGGGGCCGTCGGCGCGGGCAAGACCACGCTCGTGCGCGCCGTACTCGGCCTGCTGCCCCTCGACACGGGGGCGATCACCTGGAACGGCCGCCCGGTGCCCGACCCGGGCGCGTTCCTGGTGCCGGGACGGGCGGCGTACGCGAGCCAGATCCCGCGCCTGTTCTCGGAGACCCTGCGCGAGAACCTGCTCCTCGGCCTGCCCGCGGGCGACGCCGACCTGGCCCGCGCCCTGGAACTGGCCGCCTTCGAGGACGACCTGGCCGCCATGCCGGACGGCCTGGAGACCGTCGTCGGCCCCCGGGGCGTGCGTCTGTCCGGCGGCCAGGTGCAGCGCGCCACCGCCGCCCGCGCCCTGGTCCGCGCCCCGGACCTGCTCGTCGTGGACGACGTGTCGTCCGCCCTGGACGTCGGGACCGAGAACCTGCTGTGGGAGCGCGTCGCCCGGTACGGCCCCGCCACGCTGCTGGTGGTCTCCTCCCGCCGGGCCGCGCTCGAACGCGCCGACCAGGTGGTCGTCCTCGACCGGGGCCGCGTCGCGGGCCGCGGGCCGCTGGGGGAGTTGCTGCGCATGTGTCCCGAGATGCGGAGACTATGGGATGGAGAGCCGATCGAGGAGCGAGGGACCACATGAGGATCGACCGCCTGGACCACCTGGTGCTGACCGTCGCCGACGTCGAGGCCGCGGTGCGCTTCTACACCACGGTGCTGGGGATGGAGGCGGTGACGTTCGGCGCGGGGCGGCGGGCGCTGGCGTTCGGGCAGAGCAAGATCAACCTGCACGAGGCGGGACGCGAGTTCGAGCCGAAGGCGGCCCGGCCCGTGCCCGGCAGCGCCGACCTGTGCCTGATCACCGCCGACCCCGTCGAGACGGTCATGGACGAGCTGGCCCGGCACGGCGTCGGGATCGAGGAGGGCCCTGTGGAGCGGACCGGAGCGCTCGGCCCCATCAGGAGCGTCTACCTGCGGGACCCCGACGGGAACCTGATCGAGCTCAGCAACTATCTCTGACCGGGCATTATGGATGGTGTGCAAGAGACTGCGACAGCACCCGTGACGGCACCCGCGACGGCGCCCGTGGCGGCACCGGCGATGGCGTCGCTGGCCGAGCTGGTGGCCGGTGGCGGCGTCGTGGTGCTCAGCGGGGCCGGGCTGTCCACCGAGTCCGGCATTCCCGACTATCGGGGCCCGACCGGGCGGTCCCGGCGTGCCGAGCCGATGACGTACCAGCGCTTCACCGGCAGCGCCGAGGCGCGCCGGCGCTACTGGGCGCGCAGCCACGTCGGCTGGCGGCAGATCGGCCGGGCTGCCCCCAACGCCGGCCATCGCGCGGTGGCCGAGCTGGAGCGGCGCGGCCTGCTGGCCGGCATCGTCACCCAGAACGTCGACGGGCTCCACCAGGCCGCCGGGGCGCGCCGGGTGATCGAGCTGCACGGCGGCCTCGACCGCGTCGTGTGCCTGTCGTGCCGCGAACGCACCCCGCGTGCCGAGCTGGAGCGCCGCCTCAGCGCGGCCAACCCGCGCTGGGCCGCCGAGGGCCGCGTCAACCCCGACGGCGACGCCGCCCTCACCGACGCCCAGGTCGCCGGGTTCCAGGTGGTCGACTGCGTCTCCTGCGGCGGTCTGCTCAAGCCCGACGTGATCTTCTTCGGCGAGAACGTGCCGAGGGATCGGGTGGCGGAGTGCTTCGCGCTCGTGGGCGGGGCGCGCTCGCTGCTCGTGCTGGGGTCGTCGCTGGCGATCAGGTCGGGGCTGCGCTTCGTCACCAGGGCCGCCGAGCTCGGGCTGCCCGTCGCCATCGTCAACCAGGGCCCGACCGGCGCCGACGCCGACGCCGACCTTCTGCTCGACGCCCCGCTCGGCGCCACCCTGACCGAGCTGGCCGCCCGCCTCTGACCCGCACGCCCGTGCCGGGCGGAGCGCGAGGCGGCGCGAGGGCGGCACAATGGGGGGCATGCCTCCTCGTCCATGCCCCTGCGGTCTGCCCGCGTCCTACGCGGACTGCTGCGGGAGATACCACCGCGGTGAGGGGTCGGCCCCCACCGCGGAGTCGCTCATGCGGTCCAGGTTCAGCGCGTTCGCCGTGGGCGACGAGGCCTATCTCATGGCCACCTGGCATCCCGCCGACCGCCCGGCCCGCCTCGACCTCGACAGGAAGGTCGCGTGGACGGAGCTGGAGGTGCTGGAGAGCACCGGCGGCAGCCCCGTCCACACCGAGGGCACCGTGCGGTTCCGCGCCCACTTCGTCAACCGGCGGGTGCCGGGCGTGCTCGACGAGCACAGCAGGTTCGTCCGGCTGGACGGCCGCTGGGTCTACGCCGGGGTCGTGGCCGGCGGCCGGTAGTCGCAGTCGTAGCCGAAGTACCGCGGCCCGGCCAGTTCCAGGCCGCCCGGCGAGGTCCAGCGCGGGTCGCAGGGCACGGCGATGACCGTGACGCGCAGGCCGTAGCGCATGGCCTCGGTGGTGACCGGCTCGCCCGAGTCGGTGTCCAGCACGCAGATCAGGTCGGGCGTGGTGGCCACGATCTCGCCGTCCCGGCGGGCCAGCAGGTGCTCGTTCTGGAAGCTGAGCTCCAGCGTGCCGGTGCCCTCCAGACGGGCCTGGCCGCGGGCGAAGCCGCCGGTGGTGCGGCGCTCGACGTCCACGACCTTGCCGGTGAACAGCTTCAGGCCGCCCAGCACGTCCAGGGCCGCCGCCACCGGGTCGGCGTGCCCGGCGCGGGCCAGCCGCACGGCCCGGCCCAGGTCCTCGGCCAGCGTCAGCGTGGCCGGCACCAGACCGTCGCGCAGCTGGTCGCCGCGCATGACGGTGTCGGCGCAGGAGACCTGGCAGCCCATCTGCACGCACGCCGCCCTGGCCAGGCGCTCGGCCCACACGTTGGACACCGTCTCCAGCACCAGCGTGTTGCCCTTGTCGTCGGCCAGGGCCATCGGCGTGTTCGGCACGCCGATCAGCGTCGGCAGCACCATCTGCGCCTCGGGGAAGGCGCGGCCCATCGCGTCGCCGTCCACGATCGGCAGGCCCGCCTGCGCGGCGGCGGCGATCGGGATCATCGAGTTCACGCCGCCGACCTCGATGGGCACGATGTGCGTGGCCGGACGGCCGAGCACCGCCTCCAGGGCGCGCAGCGCGGTCAGCTCCTCGGTGCCCGCCGGCAGCTTCTCCAGCAGCACGGTCGGCGCCCCCATGCCCGAGACCGCCACGACGGTCGCGTCCGCGGGCACCTCGTCGATGGCCACCAGCGGCACGGGGCCGTGCCGGCGGATGGCCTCGCGGGCCAGCAGCTTGCCCACGTACGGGTCGCCGCCGCCGCCGGTGCCGAGGATCCCGGCGCCGCGCGCCATGTCGTCCAGCCGGTCGATTCCGATCTCACGCATCGATCTTCTCCAGGTCCAGGTCGCCGACGGCCTTCACCCTGATCCGGGTGGCGTCGCCGGGCAGGTAGGCGAGCGGCAGCTCCTCCACGTCCACGATCCGCACGCTGCCCGCGCGGGCGCCGCCGCGCTCGGCGCGGATGATCGCCTCGCTCTTGGCCTCCTCCAGGATGCGCTCGCGGGGGCCGGAGAAGACCCGGTCCACCTCGCCGCCGACCTGGGCGATGGCCGCGCCGACCGCGTTGGCCACCTCGAAGTGCGCCGGGCGGCGCACGTCGTCGAAGCCGGGCAGCTCCTGGATGAGCACGCTGCCGCCGCCGACCAGCACGACGGGCAGCGGCGCGGACGAGGTG
This sequence comes from Nonomuraea sp. NPDC049655, assembly GCF_044465465.1. Taxonomy (NCBI): domain Bacteria; kingdom Bacillati; phylum Actinomycetota; class Actinomycetes; order Streptosporangiales; family Streptosporangiaceae; genus Nonomuraea; species Nonomuraea sp. NPDC049655. Next base: position 244,766 of record NZ_JBITLS010000014.1, on the reverse strand, counting down.
CGCATGCGGTCGACCGCCTCCGAGACGCGCTCGGCGATGAGCTTGAGCGGGCGCTGCGGGTCGACGTGCGCGACCCTGTCGCGGTCGCCGATGTCGGCCAGCCCGGCGGCCACGGCCAGGTCGGTGGCGGTCAGCGTGCCGCCGCCGAACACCAGCGCCTCCTCGGTCAGCCGGTAGCCGACGCTGCGCGGGCCGGTGGTGCCGTCCTCGGCGACCAGCGAGCCGCCGCCGATGCCGATCGACAGCACGTCGGGGATGCGGAAGTTGGTGCGCACCTCTGCGACCAGCGCCTCGCCGGCGGCCTCGCGCGGGAACCCGCCGACCAGGATGCCCACGTCGGACGTGGTGCCGCCGATGTCCACCACCGCGCAGTCGGTCAGCCCCGACAGGTACGCCGCGCCGCGCATCGAGTTCGTCGGCCCAGACGCGAACGTGGCCACCGGGTAGCGGCGGGCCTGGTCCACGTCCATGAGGGTGCCGTCGTTCTGGGACAGGAACAGCGGCGCGTCGATCCCGGCCACCCGCAGCGCCTCGCCGAAGGCGGCCACGGTCCGGCCGGCCAGCGGGCGCAGGGCGGCGTTCACGATCGTGGCGTTCTCCCTGGCCAGCAGGCCGACCCGGCCGATCTCGCAGGACAGCGACAGGTGCACCTCGGGGCCCAGCTCGGCGGCCAGGATCTGCGCGGCCTCGCGCTCGTGGGCGTCGCTGACCGGGGAGAACACCGAGGAGATCGCGACCGTGCGCAGGCCGCGCCGCCTGATGTCGGCGGCGACGCCGCGCAGCTCGTCCGGGTCGAGGGGGGAGATGGGGGCGCCGTCGTACTCGCAGCCGCCGTGGCACAGGTAGACCGCGCCCTCGACCGCCTGGCGCAGGCGGTCGGGCCAGTCCACCAGCGGCGGCAGCGCGGCGGTGGCGGGCAGGCCGAGCCGGACGGCCGCGACCGGCTCCAGCCGGGCGGCCTCCACCAGGGCGTTCACGAAGTGGGTGGTGCCGATCATCACCGCGGACACCCGGGTGGCGCCCAGGCCGGCCAGGGCCGCGGCGACGCCGCCCGTGACGTCCGCGGTGGTGGGGGACTTGACGGTGGCCAGCACCTGGCCGTCGTCGCCGATGAGGGCGGCGTCGGTGTTGGTGCCGCCCACGTCGATGCCGATTCGCATGAAGGAGGACTCTCTTCTCGGACGGTGAGCGCGGGCCGCGCGACCCTCGGACGGTGAGCGCGGGCCGGTCGGCTCTCGGACGGTGAGCGCGGGGCCGCGCGATTCTCAGACGGTGAGCGCGGGCCGCTCGACGGGGACCTCGCGGGTGCCGCGGACCAGGCCGAGCCGGCCCGCGACGACGTAGCCCAGGCCCGCGAGGATCAGGGAGTTCAGGGCGGGGATGCCGATCCACTGGTAGTGGTCGCTGAGCCAGCCGACCAGCGCGGCGGCGGCCCAGATGACCAGCGTGGCGGGCACCCACGTCGGCTCGGTCTCGGGGAGCGTGCCGGTGGCGCGCGAGGCGTCCAGCACCGGGCGCCAGCGACGCACCACGAAGTACTCGGCGACCATGATCCCGGCGACGGGGGGCGTGATGACGCCGAGGATCAGCAGGAAGTCGGTGAAGCGCTCCAGGATCCCGGCGGCGGCCAGCACGCTGCCCAGGACGCCGATGCCGATGGTGACGGCGACCCGGTTCAGCCGCACCCCGACCGTGGACTCCACGGCGTTGAGCAGGCCGAGCGCGGCGGAGTACAGGTTCCAGTTGTTGATCTTCACGGTGGCCGAGATGAGGACGATGACGCCGATCACGCCGGAGGAGGCCGTGATGATCGCGATCACGTCCGAGGACTTGACCGCGTAGGCCAGCAGCACGCCGGCCAGGCCGAGCACGTACTCGCCGAGGGAGATGCCGACGAGGGTCTGCTTGACGACGTCGCCGGTGTTGCGGTTGAACCTGGTCATGTCGGGCGTGGTCACCGCGCCGATGATGTAGGAGCCGGCCACGATGGTGGCGCCGGTCGCGATGCTGATCGGCTCGCCGAACGGCGGCGAGGCCACCAGCGACCCCAGGTCATGTCGCGAAATTTCCACCCACATCGCCCAGCCGGCCAGGCCGAGGAACGCCGGCACGGTGATGAACGCCGTCATCCCCATCGCCTTGAACCCGCGGATGACCAGCAGCGTCACGCCGATGCCGGCGATCATGGCCCACGCCCAGAGCGGCAGCCAGGACATGATCGAGTGCAGCCCCGAGGCGAACACCGCGGTCTGCACGCCGAACCAGCCGAACAGGCTCAGGGCGATGATCACGCCGATGATCGTGGAGCCGTACCGGCCGAAGCCGGTCCAGCGGGCCAGCATGGAGGTGGACAGGCCCTCGCGCATCCCGGCGATGCCGACGAAGATGCACACCACCTCCAGGATCACCGAGCCGAGCGTGAACGCCCAGAACGCCCCCCAGAACGACAGCCCGGCGCCGAGCGTGGCGCCCAGCAGGAACTGCGTCAGGTCGGAGAGCTGGCCGAACCGCTGCACGGCCACGTTGAACCAGGAGTAGCGGGCGGCCTGCGGCACCCGCTCCAGTGGGTAGTCGGAGTCGGTCATGGTGGTCTTCCTTCGCGTCGGGGGGTCGTGGCGGGGGCTCACGAGCGGAGGCTCACGAGCAGGCGGTCACAGGGCTGGTCACAGGGCTGGTCACGGGGCAGGTCTCAGGGCTGGTCAGACAGCCGGTCAAAGGGCGGGCGGTCACAGGAGCGAGGGCGGCCCGGCGGCGCGGGCGCGCAGCCGGACGAACGGGCCGGGCAGGTAGGCGAGCGGGATCTCCTCCACCCCGATGACCCGCACCCGCCGCGGATCGGCCCCGGCGCGCACGGCCGCCGCCCTGGCCTCCTCCGCGACCGGTTCGAGCGCCGCCGCCAGCGCCGAGCGGTCCGGCAGGCGGACGATGCGCTCGTACTGGCCGCCGACCGGGCTGACCGCCGCGCCGATGGCGCCGGCCGCCGGCCCGTGCTCGGGATGCAGCCCCTCCGGCACGGCGTGCTCACCGCCGCCCACGACCACGAGCGGCAGCAGCCCGGCGCCCGGCTGCAGCCGGTCCACGGCCTCGGCGAGCTCGGTCGGGTCGACCGGCCGCGGCACCCTGATCAGCCCGGGGATGCGCAGCCCGACGGGCACGCCGCCGATGTCCGCGCCGCCCACGGCCTCCTCCGGATAGCCGCCGGCCAGCACGCCGACCCGGACGCGGGTGGCGCCCACGTCGGCGACCACCGCGTCACCGAGCCCGGTCAGCGCACCGGCGCCGCGCAGCACGCTCGCCGGGCCGCTGCCCAGGCTGAGCCCGGGATGGCGGGCCAGGTGCTCCAGGCTCATCAGCGTGCCGTCGCCGCGGGTCACGAACACCGCCGCCCCCGGGCACAGGCCCGCCAGCGCGGTGGCCAGCCCGCCGGAGACCGCGCCCGCGAACCCCGACAGGGCGGCGTCCAGCACGGTCGCGTTCTCGCGTTCCAGCAGGCCGAGCGAGCCGAGGTCGGCCGACAGCGCGATCGGCACGCCCTCGCCCAGCTCCGCCCGGACGATCTCGGCCGCCTCGCGCTCCTGCTCGCCGTCCAGGGGCGAGAACAGGCCCGCGACGGCGACGGCCTGCGCGGTGCCGGCCACGCCCGCGGCGAAGCGGGCCACGGCGTCGCGGTCGAGGGGCGTGCGGTCCTCGCGGTCGAGGCCGCCGCCGCCGTCCACGACGGCGGTGCCGGCGTTCACCGCGGCACGCAGGTCGGGCGGCCAGCCGGACAGCGGGCGCACCGCGGTCGCCGACACGCCCGCGATGCGCAGCACGGCCACCTTGCGCAGCCCGGACCGCCTGGTCACGGCGGTCGCGGCGCCACGCAGGCCGACGGCGACCTGGGCCGGCTCGCCGTCCATCGGCAGGCGGGCCAGCGCGGCGCGCACGCCGGCCACCGGGTCGCCGGGGATCGACGCGATCTTGACGGTGGCCAGCACCTGGCCGTCGTCGGCGACGACGGCCGCGTCGGTGTTGGTCGGCCCGACGTCCACCCCGGCCCTCACGCCCCCACCTCCCGTCCGGCGGGCCCGGAAGGCCCGGAAGACCCGGTGGACCCGGTGGACCCGGTGGGGGAGGGGCTGAAGGCCGTGTCCGCCGGGGTTTCCGGCGTCGCGGCGGCGGGGGGCGCCTGGGGTGGGGGAGGGGTGGGAAGTCCGGTGAGACCGAACGCGGTCGGCCCGGCCAGCCGCAGCCCCTCGGGGGTGTGCCAGACCGGGTCGCAGGGGACGCGCACCACGCTGACCCGCAGCCCGTACCGGACCTGCTCGGCCTGCACGACCTCGCCCGTACGCGTGTCCAGCATCGCGATCACGTCGGGCACCACGGCCAGCGGCACGCCGTCCTCGACGACGGCCAGGAACTCGCTGCCCGCCTGGACGCGCACCAGCCGCCCCTGGTCGTACCCGAGCCCTTCGACCAGGATCGACCCGGCCGTCTCGGCGACCTTGCCGGTGACCAGCGGGTCGGGCAGCCGCGTCCCGAGGCGCACGGCCCGGGTGACGGAGCCGAGCGCGGTGGCGCCGGCCACCTGGTCGCCGCGCATGATGTACTCGCTGGTCGCGACCTGGCCGCCGAACGCCTCCAGCGACGCCCGTACCAGCCGTTCCAGCCAGCCGCCGGTCACCCGGTCGACGACGACGGTCCGGCCGCGCTCGTCGCACAGCACGGCCGGGGTGGGCGCGATGCCGCGCAGCTGCATCACCGTCTGGTCCATGCGGGGGAAGGCGCGGCTCATCCCGTCGGCGTCCACCAGCGGCAGGCCGACGCGGGCCGCCCAGGCCACCGCCAGGCAGCCGTTCGCGCCGCCGATCTCGCTCGCCAGCACCGCGCCGACGGGCGCGCCGTACAGCTCCTCGATCTTGTCGCGCAGGTAGACGGGCTCGTCGGTGCCGCCGACGCGCTCGGACATGACGGCCGAGGAGCCCGCGGTGCCCACGGGCATGACCAGCAGCTCGGGGTCCAGCTCGGCGGGCTGCACGACGCGTACCGGCCCGTGGTCCTCCAGCGCCTGCAGCGCCGCGGCGCGGGCGATGGTCACGGGACCGCCGCCGCCCGAGCCCAGCACGGCGCAGCCGCGGGCGAAGGCGGGCAGCAGCCCGGTGTCGATGTCCATGCTGTCGAGGTTACGAAGCCGCAGGTCGAGGGCGGATGTTCCAGCCGCACCTTTTTGCCGGGCTTCGTGTGCCGATGGCACACTGATGGCATGTTCCTGCTGGAAGAGCTGCGTCCGCTGGCCGGGCCGGAGGCGCCGGCGGCGGCCTCCGGCGTGCGCCTGGTGGCGGACCTGGGCGGGATCGCGGGCCAGCCGCCGGGGTCGGTGCTGGTCCTGACCGGCGCGGCCTCCCGGCAGGCGGCCGGCTACCGGCTCGACGTCGCGCTGCGCGACGCCGCCGCGGCCGGCGCCGTGGCGCTCGTGCTCACCGCGGAGGCCGGGCAGGCCCTGGAGGTCCTGGAGGCCGCGGTCGACCGGAGCGCCGCCGCGCTGGCCGAGCGCGGCGGGGTCGCGCTGCTGGCGGCCGACGGCGGCGACCTGGCGGAGCTGGTGGTGGCCATTGACCGGGCCATCGCGGGCGACGCCGCCGAGGCGCTGGTCCGTACGGCGCGCGCCGCGGAGGCCGTGGCGGGGGCGGGCGGCGTCCCCGAGCGCATCGCCGAGGCGGCCGGCGCGGCTCTCGGCCGTCCCGTCCGGGCCGACGGCGGCGCGTTCACCGCCCAGGCCGGCGGGCCCGCCGGGACGCACTTCGACCGGGCCGCCGGGATCGTGCTCAGGGTCGCCGCCCTGGCCGCCGCCGCGGGCCCGTCCGACGAGCTGCCCGGACGGTCCCGCGCCCAGCTCCTCACCGAGCTGCTGGTCGCCCCCGAGAACCAGGCGCAGGAGCTGGCCCCCCGCGCCAGGGCCCTCGGCCTGCCGATCGACGACTGGCACGTCGTCCTGCGCCTGGAACCCGCGAAGGACCCCGCGAAGACCCCGGACGCCCCCGCCGACGGCCCGGCCGAAGGCGGCCAGGAACGCTACGCCCTGCTGGAGACCGCCGCCTCGCGGGCCGTGCGCGCGGCCCGCGAGCTGGGCGGCGCCGCCTGGAACGCCGCGCTCGCCGGCGACGCGCTGATCGTGGTCCGCAGCCAGCGGCGCGACCAGGGCAGGGCGGGCCTGCGCGAGGCCGTGCGCGACGCCGCCCGCCTGCTCGAACGGGTCCGCCCGGCGGGCGCCGAGCTGCGCTGCGGGGTCAGCACCGCCAACCAGGGCCTGGTCGGCCTGCGCACCTCCGCCTCCGAGGCGCGTACGGCCCTGCGCCGCAGCACCCTGCCGCTGGCCACCTACGACCTGGCCGGCCTCGACCGGATGCTGGAGGAGTGGTACGCCTCCGACGCCGCCCAGCACGCCGTCAGGGAGCTGCTGCAACCGATCCTCGACCTCGGCGGCGAGCGGGCCGCCCACCTCCTGGCCATCCTGCGCGCCTACCTCGACCACAACGGCTCGCCCGCCCGCGCCGCCGAGGAGCTGCACCTGCACCGCAACGCCGTCAGCAGGAACGTGCGCCGCATCGAGACCCTGCTCCAGGCCGACCTCGCCGACCCGCGGCAACGCCTGGCCCTCCAGCTGGCCTGCCGCGCGGCCTCCTCCCGCTGAAGGACGGCCCTCCAGGACCCCGCTCCCAGCCCGCGTTCGCCCGCCAGGACGAGGAAACCCGGCGGCCGGCTCCCTAGATTCGGTGGCATGAGAAGAGCGCGGCGGCTGGCCGCCTGGTGCGCGGGGCTGCTGCTGGCGGCCGCCTGCGCGGGGCTCGGCTACGAGACCGCCGCCCGGCGCGGCGACGCCACGCGCCACCCGCCCCCGGGCCGCCTGGTGAACGTCGGCGGCCACCGCCTGCACCTGCGCTGCACGGGGGCCGGCGGCCCGGTGGTGGTGGTGCTGGAGGCGGGCCTGGTCGAGTCGAGCGCGAGCTGGGAGGTGGTCCAGCGGCGGCTGTCGGCCGGGCTGCGCGTGTGCTCATACGACCGGGCCGGCTACGCCTGGAGCGAGGAGGGCCCCGGGCCGCGAACGGCGGGCCGCGCGGCGAGGGAGCTGCGCGCGCTGCTCGCCGCCGCGGGCGAGCCCGGCCCGTACGTCCTGGCCGGGCACTCCTACGGCGGCCAGATCGTCCGCCTGTTCGCCGCCCGGTATCCGGAGGTGACGGCGGGCCTGGTGCTGATCGACGCCACCGACGAGGAGGCGGTGGCGGCCATGCGGGTGTCCCGGCCGCTGCTGGCCGCCCAGCTCACCGCCAACCAGGCGCTGGCCAGGATCGGCCTGCTCCGGCTGGCCGGGGATCTCCTGGTGCCCGGCGACGCCACCCCGGCGGCGCGCGCCGCCGCCCCCGTCGTCTACGGGCCGGGCAGCATGGCCGCGGCCAGGGCCGAGGCGTGGGCCTCGCTGGACAGCGCGCGGGAGGTCGCCGGGACGGCGGAGGGGCCGGGCGGGCCGCCGGTCGTGGTCGTCATCCCGGCCGGCGGGCCGCGCAGCGCCCTCGACCAGGCCCGGCGGGTGGCCGCCAGGTCCACGCGCGGGCGGGTGGTGGTGGCCGGCACCTCCGAGCACTACGTGCAGTATCGGCAGCCCGATCTGGTCGTCACGGCGATTCGGGACGTCGCCGCCTCCACAGAAGGGTGAAACTGGGTCTTGCCGGTTGGGTCAAGTCGGCTTTCAATGATCGGGATACCGGTGATCCTGGAGGAGCCGATGCGTGGCTTGAGGGCGTCCGCAGTCATCCTGATGATCGTCGTCTCGACGTTCCTCGCCTCCGGGCCGTCGTCGCTGCCGGCGGTGGCGGGGCCGGGCGATCCCGAGCCGGCGTCGCTGGTCACGCTCTCCGTGCCCGACAGGGCCGCGATGGAGCGGCTGGTCGCCTCCGGCGCCGACCTGACCGAGCGGGTCCGTCCGCAGGCCGACGGCAGCGTCCAGGTGGACGCCGTGCTCACGGCCGGCAAGCTCGCCGAGCTGAGGGCGATCGGCGTGGGCCTGGCGTCCGGCACGCCGCCCGCCGCCCGGCAGGCGCCGTCCGCCACCGCCGCGCAGGACCAGATCGTCATCGAACGGGCCGTCTGGTACAAGTCCCGCGACGGGTACTTCCTGTCGGTCGAGGCCAGCAGCAGCGCGGGCGAGACGGCGGCCCTCACCGCCACCTGGACGGGCCGCGGCGGCGCCACCGGCCAGGTCGCGATGGTCCCGTACGTCGACGCCGGCGCCTACCTGGGCCACCAGTTCGGCACGCCCGCCCCGGTGCCGGCCGAGCCGCAGCGCGTCACGGTCACCTCGGCGACCGGCGGCACGGCCGAGGCCCGCGTCCGGGAATGGCCCGACGGGGACCGCCCCGACCACCGGGCGCCGGGCTACCAGAAGGACTTCGTCACCCAGTACATGCCGCCCGCCCAGCTCAACGAGCGCATCCAGGCGCTGCACCGGCGGTACCCGTCGCTCACCGACGTCATCCCGCTGCCCAACCTCACCAACGGCTACCGCCGCCACGCCCAGGCGCTGATCGGCACGCCGCCCGGCGCCGCGATCGTGGTCACCTCCGACGCCTACGGCTCCGAGGGCGGCAACGACCTGTCCGTCGAGCTGGCCGCGCCGGGCGCGCCGGACCGGCCGCTCCAGGTGAGCGTGGCCCGCAAGCAGGTCACGGTGAGCCTGGCCACCGACGGCTCCGGCACGCCGGTCAGCACCGCCGCCCAGGTCGTCGCCGCGATCAACGCCGCGCCGGGCACCGGGCTGAAGGCCGCCGTCTACCGCACCGACCCCGGCGCCGGCGTCATGGCCGCGGCCGCCGCGACCCGGCTCACCGACTCCCTCAAGGCGCCCGCCGACGTCTCCCGCAAGCCCATGCGGGTGCTGGCGCTGCGCGTCGGCGTCCACCGTGACGGCTCGCGCACCGGCGTGCTGGCCTACGCCCAGGAGCACGCCAGGGAATGGGTGGCGCCGCTGGTCACCGTCGAGGCCGCCGAGCGGCTGCTGCGCAACTACGCCCACGACGCCGCCACCCGCAGGCTGCTGCAGCGCACCGACATCTTCATCGTCCCCACCGTCAACCCCGACGGCGCGAACTACAGCTTCTACGACTTCAACGGCCAGCGGAAGAACATGACCAACCACTGCCCGGCCGCGCAGTCCGACCCGGCGCAGCGCAACACCTGGGGCGTGGACGTCAACCGCAACTACGCCGTCGGCTCCCTGTCCGACGGCTACTTCGGCGCCTCGGCCAACTGCCAGAGCGGCACGTACGCCGGTCCGGCCGAGCACTCGGAGCCGGAGAGCCGCAACGTGATGTGGCTGGCCGAGACGTACCGCAACATCCGGTTCGCCATGAACGTGCACAGCTACGGCGGGTACTTCATGTGGCCGCCCGGGGCGTACAAGCTCGACGGTCGCGTGGCGCTGCCCAGGCCGAGCGCCCAGGAGGAGGCGTACTTCATGCGCTCGGCCCGCACGATCGAGCAGGCCATCGCCGCCGAGCGCGGCACGGTCATCTGGCCCCAGCAGACCGGGCCGGTGACCGACGTGCTCTACTCGGCGGCCGGCAACTCCGCCGACGAGCTCTGGTACGACCACGGCGTCTACGGCTGGGACTTCGAGGTCGGCGCCGACCTGTGGAACCCGACCGCGCGGACGTGGGAGGGCGTGGGCTTCCAGCCGCCGTTCGAGGAGGGGCACGCCGAGGCGATGGAGTTCGCCGCGGGCCTGATCTCGCTGGTGGGGGTGGCGGCCGACTACCGGAGGCCGTGACCGCCGCGCGGCTCATGCCCAGGTCATGGCGTTCGCGGGGGCCGGGAATGCCCGCGCGTTGCCCGGGGTTTACATACGGACACCCCGCGACAGTGACCTGGGCTTTTGCCCATGTTGGGGTCGCTTGCCCGGGGTTTACGGTTCAGGGGTAGATCTTTGCCCGTTTTAGGGTGTTTGGTTTGCGTTTGTCCGTTTCTTGGGTTAGTGTCTACCTATTGGCGGGTGAGTGGCCCATCTGGGTCCGCCCCCATTGCGCTCCACGTAGCGACCGATGGCGTTTGTGCCCGGCTACGGCGTTCATGTCTTGTCTGAGTCAAGCGAGCGCATGCCCCCCTGATGATCGATGTCACCAAGGAGACTGCTGATGACTGCTCGCCTGCGTTCTTTCGCCATGCTTTCCGCCGCTGCTCTGTCGGCGCTGACGATCGGTGCCGCCGCTCATCCCGCGCATGCTGATGCGGATGTGAACGGTCGGGGTGTGCTGGCCGGTTCGACGACGGCGTCCTATTTCTGGGACGACTCCTCGGGTCGTGCTGGTGACACGGGTCTGCCGGCGGCCGGCAAGCCGATGCAGAAGGGGCTGGCGGCTTCGCCGTCGTGGCCGCTGATGACCGAGGGTTACGTGGTCTATCAGGGTAAGAAGCTGCCGTTCTTCGTGGGTGACCGTGGTCCTGGTGACCCCTCCAGTCGTGGGGTGATGCTGGACCTGGACGCCAAGACGTTCGCCGAGCTGACCGGTGGCCGGTTCAATCCGGACACGCTGGGTGTGGACGGTGTGAAGGGCGAGGGTCACATCAAGATCCAGTATGTGGTCACCAAGTGGGGTGACGGTGTGGGCAGGAAGGCTGCTCCGGTGGCGTTCGACACGGGTGCCTGGCGTCAGCAGGACACCGGCACGGCCCCGGTGTCGGTCAAGAAGTAGCACGCGCGCACGACGAGAAGGGCGTTCCCCGCGGGGGGACGCCCTTCTCGCATGTCAAGGAACGGCAAACACCGCCCACGTCCAGCGGCCATACTGGCTCGACTGACGACCTGGAGTGACGGGCGGTGACCGTAAGTGATGGAGACAGGGCCCGACGAGGCGCTGAACCTCGCCGTCCTGCGCGTGCGCGGCCCCGAGGGGGCCGTGGCGGGCGCGGGCTTCCTCATCGCGCCCGACCGCGCCCTCACCTGCGCGCACGTCGTATCCGGCGCCCTGGGCCACGCCGACGGGCCGCCCCCGCCGGACGCCTGGGTCACCGTCGAGCTGCCCTTCGCCGGCGACCCCGCGCCCGTGCGCGCCCACGTCGAGCACTGGGTCCACACCGCCGCCGACGGCTCGGGCGACATCGCCGTCCTGCGCCTGGACGCCGCGCCCCCGGGCGGGCGCCCGCTGCGCATGGCCGAGCCGCGCAGCCTGTGGGGCCACCGGGTCGTCGTCGCCGGGTTCCCGCACGGCCTGCGCGGCGGCGGCTGGCACACCGGGCGGCTGCTCGGCGGCACCCAGCAGGGCTGGCTCCAGTGCGCCCCCGACGACCCCCGCGGCGTGCCGATCGAGAGCGGCTTCAGCGGCAGCCCCGTCTGGGACGTCGAGCTCGGCGACGTCGTCGGCATGGTGGTCGCGGCCCAGCCCGGCGGGCCCCGCCAGGCGTTCGTGATCCCCACCCGGTCGCTCACCCGCGCCGTCCCCGCCCTGGCGGGGACCGTACGGCCGGCCTCGCCGTTCCGCGGGCTGTCGGCCTTCCGCGAGGGCGACGCCGCCGTCTTCTTCGGCCGCGACGTGGAGACCGCCCGGATCGCCCGCCTCCTCCAGACCCATCCCGAGGTCACGCTCACCGGCCCGTCCGGCTGCGGCAAGTCGTCGCTGGCGCTGGCCGGGGTCGTGCCCGCCATGCGCCGCCAGGGCTGCCAGGTCGTCGTCCTGCGGCCCTCGGCCGTGCGGTCCTGGCCCGACGCGCTCGCCGCCGAGCTGGCCGCCCTGTCGCACCCGGGCCTGACCGGGGCCGACGCGCTGGCCAGGGCCGACGCGCTGCGCGAGCCGCTGCGGAACGGCCGGCTGCCCGACGTCGTCGCCCAGGTCCTGCGCGACACCGGCGCGACCGGGCTGCTGCTCGTCGTCGACCAGGCCGAGGAACTGCTGGTCGGCGACCCCGAGCAGGCCGACGACGCGGCCGTGCTGCTGGCCGCGGCCCGCGCCTGCCCGGCCGTGCGGGTGCTGTTCACGCTGCGCGCCGACTTCCTGCCCGCCGCCCTGTCCCACCCCGCGCTCGGCGGCGCGCTCGGCCGCGAGACCTACGGGCTCACCCCCATGACCCGCGACCAGCTCAGGCAGGCCGTCGAGGCGCCGCTGGACGCCGTCCCCGCCGTGACGTACGACCCCGGCCTGGTCGACCGCATCCTGGGTGACGCCGGGGGCGCGCCCGGCGCCCTGCCGCTGATCGGCTTCCTGCTGGACCGCCTCTGGCACGAGCAGGAGGGCGGCCGCATCACCCACACCTCCTACGAGGCGTGCCGCGGCGTGCGCGGGGCCCTGGGCGCGCAGGCCGAGCAGGTCTGGGCGGCGTGCGTGCCCGAGGAGGACACCGCGGCCGGGGAGGAACTGCTGTCCCGGCTCGTCCGGGTCACCGCCGGGGCGCACGCGCCGCTGCGCCGCCGGGTCACCCGCGAGGAGGCGGGGGAGCAGCGCTGGCGGACCGCCGGCCGGCTGGCCGCCGGGCGGCTGCTCGTCATGGACACCGGCGCGGACGGCCGCCAGACCGTCGAACTGGCCCACGAGGCGCTGATCACCGAATGGCACCGGCTGGCCGGGATCGTCGCCGCCGACCTGAAGTTCCTCGAATGGCGCGACCTGCTCCACCAGGACATGGGCCGCTGGCGGCAGGCCGGGCGCGATCCCGACCGGCTCCCCGGCCCGCCCGAGCTGGCCGCCGCCGCCCGCTGGCTCGCCGAACGGCCCGCCGACCTGACCGAGGACGAGCACGACTACCTGCGCCAGGGCCGCCGCCGTCAGCGACGCCGCACGCTGCGCCGCCGGAGCGCGATCACCGGCGCGGGGGTGGCGCTGCTGACGGTCCTCTCGCTGGTCGCCTGGACGTTCTACCAGGGCCGGATCGGCGAGCAGCGGGCCGCCGAGTCCCGCTCCCGCGCCCTGGCGGGCGCCTCGGCCGACCTGGCGGAACGCGACCCCGAGCTGTCGTCGCTGCTCGCCGTCGGCGCCTACCGCGCGGCCCCCACCCAGGAGGCCAGGGCCCAGCTCCTGCAGCGCTACGTCGAACACCGGTACACCAAAGGCGTGGCCACGGGCGCGCTCGGCTCGATCACCGCCGCCGACGCCAGCGACGACGCCCGCGTCCTGCTGGCCACCACCACCTCCGCCGCCGGCCGCGCCACGCTGTTCACCCGCGGCCCCGACGGCCGCTACCGGCCCGTCCACCTGCCCGACCGGGGCGGCACCAGCCGGCCCGCCGTCTCCGCCGACGGCGGCCTGATCGCCTACGCCCTCGACGACGGCGGCATGGTCTGGCACCGCGTCGACCCGCGCGACGGCGAACTGCTGGACCAGGGCCACGTCCTGGCCCGCCAGGACCGGCCCGCCCCGGCCGGCGAGCTCGCCGCCGACGAGCCCGTCGCCGACGTCAGGGCGGACGGCGACGACGGCTGGATCGTCACCGCGGGCCCGAAGAAGCTCGTGCTCCAGTCGCTCGGCGCCGCCGGCACCCCCCGCACCTGGGTGTACGACCTGCCCGCCGACCTGGTCCGGTTCGGCCCCGACGCCACCACCCTGGTCGTCCGGGAGAAGGGCGTGGCCAAGGTGTACAGCAGCAAGGGCAGCCCGGTGTGGCGGCAGCTGACCATCCGCGAGCTCGGCCCGGCCGACGGCCTGGCCGTCTCCGGCGACGGCGCCACCGCCGTGACCTGCCGGAGCAGCGACGACGGCCGCGCCGCCACGTACACGGGCTTCGCGGTGCGCGACGGCGAGCGGCTGGGCGGCTTCCAGGCCGGACGCCCGTGCGGCGCGTTCGTCGTCGACCGCGAGGGAAGGCGCGTGGCCGAGCAGGGCGCCGCCGGCTGGGAGCTGGTCGACCTGGCCGCCGGCCGCACCCTGTCGCGCGCCTGGATCGACGCCCAGACCAGTGCCGCCCCGGTCGCGCTGGTGGGCGCGCCCGGCGCGCAGGAGCTGCTCACCAGGTCGCCCGACACCCTGGTGCTGACCGCGCTGCGCGACGGCGAGCAGCTCATCGGCAACCCGGCGCTGCTCCAGGGCGGCACCCGGATGGTCGCCCAGGCCGACGGCGGCGCCCGGCTGCGCCTCATGGAGACCGGCGATCCGCAGCGCACCCTGGCCGACGTCTCCCGCGCCAAGAGCCCGAAGGGCCTCGACGCCGACGGCGACCCCGTGGCGGACGAGTCGGGACGCCTGCTCGCCGACGCCGTCGCCCCGACCAGGGTCGCCGTCCGCGCGCTGCCCTCGCTGTCCCCCCTCACCGAGGTCACCACCGCCCGGCCGCCCGAGGGCACGCACCTGACCTACTTCTTCAAGGACGGCGACCTGTTCACCGTCGCCGGCCGCCGCCTGGAGCGCTGGGAGCCGGCCACCGGCCGCCGCAAGAGCGCCTTCGACGTCGCAGGCCCCGGCGCGGTCGTCACCGAGGTGCAGGTCAGCCCGTGGAGCGCCGGCCACCTGATGGTCGCCGTGCAGGGCGCCGACCATCTGCGCACGATCGACCTGCGTACCGGCGAGGAGGTCAAGGACCGGCGGCTGACCGTGGGCGCCGACGTCGTCAGCGGGTTCGTCTTCGACCGCACGGGCACCCACCTGCTGCTGTTCCGCAGCGGCATGCTGCCCGAGGTGTGGCTCACCCACCCGCTCAGGAAGGTGCTCGGCCCGCTGCGCTCGTCGGGCGAGAACATCCGCGGCGGCGAGCGCATGACCTCGATCATGCCGGAGAACGCGGGCCGGCTGTTCCTGTTCCGCGAGCGGGAGATCAGCGTCTACGGGCTCGGCGGGACCGGGGTGTCCTACGAGGAGGGCTACACCTTCCGCCAGGCCCAGGACTTCCTCGACATCTCGCCCGACGGCTCGCTGCTGCTGCGCCTCAAGGGCGGCGACGGCCGCACGGGCTACTCCACCGACCTGCTCCGGCTCGACCCCGGCAGCTGGCGGGCCCGGTTGTGCGAGGTGTTCGGCCGCCGCTTCACGCCCGGCGACCGGCAGCAGGTGCCGATCGCCCTGCCGGACGCGGTCTGCTGACCGTCACGGCTTGCGCCCGACCCCGCCCAGGAAGGTGTGGTACGTGATGCCCAGGGCCGGCCGGTAGCCCGGCTCCGGCCGCCACTCGGCCAGCGGCACCAGGCCCGGCTCCAGCAGCTCCAGGCCGTCGAAGAAGCCGAGGATCTCCTCGCGGGTGCGCCAGCGCCCGGTGCCCATGGTGTCGTTGAACAGCCGCTCGGCCTCGAACGCCTGCCGCGACACCTCCGGGCGCTCCTCCATCGGGTTGTGGAAGTGCGAGACGGCGACGTGGCTGCCGGGCGCGAGCCGTCCGACCAGGCGCGCGGCGATGCCGGCCGGGTCCTCCTCGTCCGACAGGTGGTGCAGGATCCCGAACAGCAGCAGGCCCACCGGCTCGTCGAGGTCGAGGAGCTGCCTGGTCTCGGGGTGGTCGAGGACGTCGTCGGGGCGGCGGATGTCGGCCTCGATGACGGTGGTGCTGTCGTCGACGGCCAGCAGGGCCCGGCCGTGGACCAGCACGATCGGGTCGTGGTCGACGTAGACCACCCGGCAGCCCGGCGCGGCCGCCTGGGCGATCTCGTGCACGTTGCCCTGCGTGGGCAGCCCCGACCCGATGTCCAGGAACTGGCGGATACCGGCCTCGACGACCAGGTCGCGGACGACGCGGGCCAGGAAGTCCCGGTTCGACCGGGCCGCCTGCGGGGCGTCCGGGGCGATCCGGAGCGCCATCTGGGCCACCTCGCGGTCGATCTCGAAGTTGTCCTTGCCGCCGAGCATGTAGTCGTAGACCCGGGCGACGCTGGGCTTGGTGGTGTCCACGCCGAGGGCGGGCGCGTCCTGCTCGTCGTCGGCCACGGTCGGCTCCTTCGGTTGCGTCGGGCGAGTCCGGCTGGCGTGATCATACGTCCAGGGGCGCGGAAAAATCAGGCCCGGGCCGGGCCGTACGGGCTACGGGATTCCGGCGGCCCGCGTTGACATGATGAGCCCATGACGATCGAACCACTGGCCCCGGACACCCTGCTCACCACCACCCGCAGCGTGCGCAGGCGCCTCGACCTGTCCCGCCCGGTCCCGGCGGAGCTGGTCCGCCAGAGCCTGGAGGTCGCGCTCCAGGCGCCGAGCGGCGGCAACCGGCAGGGATGGCACTGGATCGTGGTCACCGACCCCGAGCGGCGCAAGGTGATCGGCGACTACTACCGGCGGTCGTGGAACAGCTACCACACCTCCGACGGCTCGGCCCGCTCGATGTTCCGGGACGACCCGGCGCGCGCGGCCGTCCAGGAGCGCGTCAGCGGCAGCGCCGCCTACCTGGCCGAGCACATGGGCGACGTCCCGGTGCTGGTGATCGGCGCGATCGAGCTGCCCGGCGGCCGCCTGCCCGAGGGCAACCAGGCCGGGCTGTGGGGCTCGCTGCTGCCCGCCGCGTGGAGCTACATGCTCGCCGCCCGCGCCCGCGGCCTGGGCAGCGCGTGGACCACCCTGCACCTGGAGTACGAGAGCGAGATCGCCGAGCTGCTCGGCATCCCGGCCGAGGTGCGCCAGGGCGTGCTGCTGCCCACCGCGTACTTCACGGGGGAGAGCTTCCGGCCCGCCGCGCGGCAGCCGCTCGACGAGGTGCTGCATCTCGACCGCTGGTGACCCGGCGACCCTCCGGGGGCGCCCGAGGTGAGGACATGCGCCTGACCGCCTGACCCGCGGCGGTCGCAGGTGGAAAACCGCTTGTCCGGCGGTGGGCGCGGCCCTACCTTGTGACGGTCACGTCAACCGAGAGGACTTCACTTGCTGGGCGCCCGCGTGCACGCATACCTTCGAGCGGCGGCCGGAACCCGGGCACACCGGGCCGGGCCGTTCCTGATCCGCTTCGACGAGCACGACGACGCGCCGCCGTTCAACTACGCCATCCCCGACGACGACCTCGCGCCCACCGGCGAGCAGGTGGCCGCGCTGGCCGCCGCCTTCCGCGAGCGCGGCAGGACACCCCGGCTGGAGTACGTGCCGCAGGTCGCGCCCAAGGTGGAGGACGCCCTGCTGGCCGCCGGGTTCGCCGTCGAGGGGCGCTTCCCGCTGCTGGTGTGCCCGGCCGGGTCGCTTGCCGAGCCGCCCGCCGACGCCGCCGTACGCCTCGCGCTGGTGACCGACGACCCGGGCCTGTGGCAGGTCGCGCGGGTGATGAACGCGGCCTTCGACGCGCCCGAGGCCACCGAGCACGACGTCGCGCGGCTGCGCGGCGTGCTCGACCGCGGCGGCCTCGTGGCCGCGGCCACCGACGTCGCCACCGGCGAGGTCGTCGGCGCCGGGCAGCTCGGCGGCCCCCAGGAGGGCGTGGCCGAGGTCGCCGGCATCGCCGTGCGCGACACGCACCGGCGGCGCGGCATCGGCGGAGCCGTCACCGCGCTGCTGACCAGGGCGGGCGTCGACGCCGGCATCACCATGCCGTTCCTCACCCCGGCCGACGACGCCGCGGGCCGCGTCTACGCCCGCGTCGGCTACCACAAGGCGGGCGAGGTCCTGCACATCTCGGCTCCCTGACCCGCTCGCCGCCGCCCCGGCCGCCGGCTCAGCCGCAGTCGCAGCAGCCGCCGCAGTCGGGGCAGTCGCAGCTGCTGCAGTTGTCCAGGTAGCAGCGTTCGCAGCAGGGCCGCCCGGCCTTCTTGCTCCACCTCGGCCGCCAGAGCCCGCAGGTCAGGAACGTCGCCACCCCTGCCCCCGACCTGCGGATCCAGCCGGGACGCCGGTAGGAGGCCGCGCCGAACGAGCGCTCGACCGCCCGGCGCACCTCGGCGCCGAGCAGCCGCTCCACCAGGTGCCGCTCGTCCAGCTCCAGGTCGGCCACGGCGAGGGCGAGCCCGTGGGCGGCGTCGTCGCACAGTTGCCGCGCCCGCTCGCGGCCGGTGCCGGTGGCGGTCAGCGGGTTGAACGCGCCCCGCTCGTCGTCGGCCGCCTGGTCCTCGACGGCGTCCAGAAGGTGTGCGATGCGGCCGAAGAACCGGCCGGCCTCGGCCAGCGCCGCCGCGTTGCCCGGCCGTCCGGCCAGCAGCGCGGTGTGGGCGAAGGCCGCCGCCACCGCCTCCTCGGCGGGCGCCGTGAGGTCGAGCACGTCCATGGGGATGGCCAGGGCCCGGCGCTCGCGTTCGAGCTGCCGGTCGACCGTCGCCGACAACACGGCGGTGTCGAAGCCGACGCCGGACGCCAGCCTGGCGCCGCCCGCCTGCCAGCGGGCCGCGAGCAGGCGGCGGGCCGGAGCCGTGGCCGGGGCGGCGTCCCCGTCGGCCACCTGGTCGCGCAGCCTGCCCGCGGCCAGGACGAGCGACACCCCCGCCGCCAGCCGGGCGCCGCGACCGCGGGCGTCCACCACGTCGGCGGAGCGGAACCCGCGCAGCGCGCACGGCCCGGCCGTCCGGTGCGGCACGGCGGCCGGGAGCTGGGCCTCGGTCAGCACCGAGAGGATCAGCGTGTCGTAGTTGGTGGTCAGCCGGGCGGCGTGCCCCTGCCCGTCCCGCAGTGTCAGGCAGAGCCCGCACAGGTGTGCCCGCCACGCCGCGCGTACCGCCGCGCACCCGTGCTCACCGCACGGACGGATGATCCCGAACACACGAACCTCACAAGATCCGGAAAACGCTGGAGGAATCGTACGGGCGATCGCCCGCACGCGGCACCGCGGGGTTCAAGTGCGCGGTTCAGGCACGGGTTCAGGCACGGGTTCAGGCACGGGTTCAGGCGCCGGGCGGTACGGCCTGCGCGCCCGTCTGGCCGCCACCGTCAGCACGGCCGCCCCGGCCAGCGTGAGCAGCGCGGTGAACAGCCACTCGTCCGAGCCCTCCGGCCCGTAGACGCGGGTCAGGCGGCCGGTGTCCACGGCCGCGGTGGCCTGTCCCGCCGCCAGGGTGCCGCGGTCGCTGCCGTACAGCTCGACGTCGCGCCGCCGGATCCGCCCGTCGCCGGAGGTGAAGTCCCCGGCCCAGACGCAGGACTCGTGCCCGGGATGCCGCACGCACCGCAGCTCCCGGGCGGTGAACGCGCCGCTCACCCCGTCGGCGCGGGCGGCCCGTACGACGGGTCCGAACTCCGGCACGGACACCGACAGCAGCAACAGCCCCACGACGGCCAGCACCACCGTGAACCCGCCCGGACGTCGTCTGGTGACCGCCATGAGCTAGTGCGCCACGGCGCAGGTGCAGGCGGCCCCGCCGTGCTCGGCGGCCCGGCGGTGGAGCAGCATCGCCACCACCATCGGCGCGAAGACGACCGCGTTGTAGAACAGGTGCAGCTCCATCCGGGGCAGGAAGATCTGCAGGACGCTGGTCGGCACCGGCCGTCCGAGCAGGTACAGCCCGGTGATCTTCTGCACGAGCAGCAGCAGGTGCTCCATGTGGTGCCAGACCTGGATGCCCAGGGAGATGTTCCACCACGTGCGCGAACGGCCCGCGAACCCCTTGCGGAGCATGACCAGGCCCACGAGCATGAGCAGCGCGTACCCGTAGTGCATCCACTCCGAGGTCACCAGCCACGGGAACGGCAGGCCGAGCACCCCGCGGGCCTCGCTCAGCGGCCACCCCCAGACGTAGACCTGCACCGCCTGCACCAGATGCTCGGCCCAGTGGGCCACCACGATGAGCATGAAGACCGTGAGTGCCGCCTTGTGGTGCCGTCCGTTGAGCGTGGACGCGCTGATCGTCGTCGCCATTCCTCACCTCGTGTCTGTCGCGCTGACGCTGGCGCGATGATCTCGGACGGCACTGGGAACGGGCTTGCATCCTCTTTGCAGTTGGCTGGGAGCGGCGGGCGCACCGGCGGGCGGGCCCGCCGGCTTCGCCTCCGAAGAACGCGGTCAGGGCAGCGGGGTGGCTTCCTTGACGCGGTTGAGGTGCACGATCACGTCGAAGGCCGCTCCCAGGGCCAGCGGCCGGTTGAACTGCTCGGGCACGTACGTGGCCGGGATGGTGAAGGTCGGTCGGGCGGTGTCCAGCCACGCTCGGGTGGACGGAGTCCGGCCGGCGCGGCGCAGGTCCACGTAGTAGTCGCGGTAGCGAACCCGGTCCAGGACGGCTTCGCTGCTGTCCGGGACGGGGGCGCCGGTGTCGAAGACGGCGACCTTGCCGGTCTTGGGGTCGGTGGCGCGGAAGCGGCCGCTGTGGATGGTGGTGCCGATCGCCACGTAGGAGGTGCCGGCCAGGGAGCGAAGGACGTTCCCCTGGGTGACCGGGTACAGATCGGGCCAGGCCGAGACGTAGCCGATGTGCCCGTTGTGCGCGGCCGCCACGGTCTTGCTGCCGGTGTGGCGCTGCCACCACACGGTGTTCTTGGCCATGGACCGGTCACGGTGACGGTGCAGGGCGGACCCGTCCAGCGTGTACATGGTGGTCATCTGGACGATGACGCGGGCCTCCTGCAGGACCTTCGGGCTCGCCTTGCCGCTGCCGTCCAGCAGGCGGTAGGCGGCCTGAGCGTCGCCGGCCAGGGCGGCGCGCCGCTCGGCCGGCAGTGCGGCCAGGGTGTTCATCCGTTCCTCCACACCGGCGGGCAGGGCGAGCAGGCCCGCGTAGCGGCGACGCAGTTCGGGCTCCAGCGACGGCTGGTGCTTCTCGGCCCAGGCGAGGATGCGCCGGTACTGCTCGGGAAGGACGTCGCCGATGTCGAATCCCATCACGCGCAGCTTGCGTGAGGCGGTGCGGTTGTAGTCGCGCATCCACTGGTAGAGGTCCGTCCACTCCTGGGTCCTCCACGAGCCGTAGGACTGCTGGAAATCCTCGGCCATGATCGTGCGCAGGTCGCCCTTGCCGGTGCGCACGTACTCGTCCAGGCGGACGCCGGCCGACCAGGGCGCCTCCAGCGCCAGCGTGGTGAAGCCCTGGGTCTGCACCAGGTGCCGGAACATCCGGTGCCGCAGCGTGAACAGCTCCTTCGAGCCGTGCGTGACCTCGCCGATCCCCACGATGGTGGCGCCCTTGGTCATCGCCGACAGCGCGCGCAGGTCGCGGGACGGGCCGCCCGGGACGGTGCTGGTCAGTTCCTGAGCGTGGCGCTCCAGGTCCGCCACCACCTGCTCCTGGCCGGCGCCGGCGGCCACCGCGGAGACGCCGGCGGCGGGGGCGGAGGTGGCGAACGCCGGAGCGCTCAGGCCCGTCAGACAGGCCGCCAGCGCCAGGGTGACCGGCACGGTACGACGCAGAGTGTTGCTCGACAAGACAGATCCTTACGTTGGGTGTCGGATGAAGTAATCACCAACGTAGGGAGCGGCAAGGGCGGTTTCGATCCCGCCCGCTGGCCGGTCGATGGTGGTGCTGGCTACCGCACGCCGCCCGCGGTCCAGCTCATGAGGCCGTTTCTGTGAGGCCGGTCGGCAGCGGCCGCTTCAGGCGCCGAGGTAGCGCAGCACGGCGGCGACCCTGCGGTCCATGCGGTCGCTGGGAGCCAGGTCGAGCTTGGCGAAGATGTTGCGGATGTGCTTGTGCACCGCCCCCTCGGTGATCACCATTTTGTCGGCGATGGCCAGGTTGCCCAGTCCTTCGGCCATCAGCGCGAGCACCTCGCGTTCGCGCGGGGTGAACTCCTCCAGGGGGTCGCGGCGGCGGGTGAACAGCTGGGCCACCACGTCCGGGTCGATGGCGGTGCCGCCGTCGGCGACCCGGTTCAGCGCCTCCAGGAACTGCTCGACCTTGCCGACCCGCTCCTTGAGCAGATAGCCGACCCCGTGCGTGCCGACGGCCAGCAGGTCGGTCGCGAACGCCTGCTCGACATGCGCCGACAACACCAGCACGCCCAGGTCCGGCTGCAGGCGTTTGGCAGCCACGGCCGCCCGGATGCCCTCGTCGGTGTGGGTGGGCGGCATGCGCACATCCACCACCGCCACATCGGGCCGGTGCTCCTCGACCGCGGCCAGAAACCCCTCGGGGTCGCTCGCGGCCGCGGCCACCTCGATGCCCTCCCCGCTCAGCAGCAGCACCAGGCCCTCGCGCAGCAGCGCGTCATCCTCGGCGATCACGACTCGCACGGCAGTTCCACCTCGATCACAGTCGGCCCCCCATCGGGGCTGGTCAGGGTCATCGTTCCGTCATGGGCCTCGACGCGGCGGCGGACCCCGGCCAGCCCGGTGCCCGCGTCGTCGCGGGCGCCGCCCTTGCCGTCGTCACGCACCTGGACGCGCAGCAAGGGGCCCACACGTTCGACGACGACGTCCGCGTGCCGGGCGCCGCTGTGCTTGCCCACGTTGGTCAGCGCTTCGGCCACGGTGAAGTAGGCGGCGCTCTCCACCGACAACGGCACGACGGCGAGCTCACCCACCCGCACCCGGCAGGGCACCGAGCATCCGGCGGCCAGCGCGTCCAGCGCGCCGGCCAGCCCCTTGTCCTCCAGGATCGGCGGCAGGATCGCGCGCACCACGCCGCGCAGCTCCGCCAGCGCCTGCTCGGCCGCGTTCCTGGCACGCTCCAGTGCGTGCGCGGCCAGGGCGGGATCGCGCTGCAGCGCGCGCTCGGCCGCGGCCACCGTGACCACGACCGCGTTCAGCCGGTTCTGCGCGCCGTCGTGCAGGGCCCGCTCTATCCGGCGCAGCTCGACGGCATGCGCGCGCAGCGCCCCCGCGCGGGTCGCGGTCAGCTGCGCGATGCGCTGCGACAAGTCGATCGAGGCGTGCGGGACCAGCAGTTTTCTGGCGGGCAGCGCCTGCAGTCGCGCCAGCGCAGGGAAGAGGCGGACCAGGGCGACCACGACGGCCAGGCCGATCACCGAGGTGGCGATCGCGCCCGGCCAGGTGGTGACCGGGACGGCGAAGTTGGTGAGCTGATCCTCGCGCGCCAGAAACTGCCAGTAGAGCGGGTAGGTGACTTCCCGCAGCGCCGCCACCGGCATGACCAGCCCCAGCAGGCCGCAGACCGGGCCCACCACGGCGTAGAGGGCCAGCCAGCCCAGGTCGCGCCAGGTCGCCGGGTCGGCACGGGCCGCCCGCATCCTGGCCGCCCAGCCTCGGGGCAACTGCTCGGCGGACATCTGGTACGGGCTGACGATCTCGACACCCGCGCCGGCCAGGCGCCTGCGTTCCCACTCGGCCGTGCTCCTGGTCATCGCGATCATCGCCGGCACCAGCGCCAGCCCGACCCCGACCAGGCTCAACGCGGCCACCACCAGCCAGCACAGCGCGACGACGACCGCCATGAACGCGGTGCCCAGCCCGCCGGCCAGCCGTTCCAGACTTTCAAGGATTCCCCGCAACACTGGCGCCATAGTAGGTGAAAGGGGACACGGCTTGCTCCAGCCCGCTGTACCACGGCCAGGCAGCGTGCGGGATTTCCGCAGATCGGGCCCGTTCCTAGGGTTCTGGCCATGACCGATCCCTATCGCATCACCAGCCCTGACTCCGACCCCGGCAGCCCGCGGGCCGCCTCCCGGCACGCGGCGCGCAGGCAACCGCTGAGCAAAGGCGCTCTCGCGCTGCGCGCCCTGCTCTGGCTCGTCCTGATGGCCAGCTCGGTCGTCAACCTGATCGCCAACAGCATCGGCCGTGGCTGGACGCTCGGCCTGGCCTCGGGCGGCGTCGCCATCGTGTGCGTCGTCGTCCTCATCGTGCACCACGTGAGCAGGCGCAAGACATGAACCACGTCGTCCCCTCGCCGCCGGCCGGGGAAGAACGCCCAGGTCATGAGGGGAATGCCGGGAGCTTGCCAGTGGTTTACATACGCATACCCCGAGGGCTTTGGCAGTGATTGAGGCTGTTTGCCTGGGGTTTACGGTTCAGAGGTAGATCTTTGCCCGTTTTGGGGTGTTAGGTTTGCGTTTGTCCGTTTCTTGGGATAGTGTTGTATCTATCCAGCCGGTGGAACCGCACGTGACTTCATCACGTCCGTCGGACCACCAAGTGCGCTCCACGTAGCGACCGATGGCGTTTGTGCCCGGCTACGGCGTTCATGTCTTGTCTGAGTCAAGCGAGCGCATGCCCCCCTGATGATCGATGTCACCAAGGAGACTGCTGATGACTGCTCGCCTGCGTTCTTTCGCCATGCTTTCCGCCGCTGCTCTGTCGGCGCTGACGATCGGTGCCGCCGCTCATCCCGCGCATGCTGATGCGGATGTGAACGGTCGGGGTGTGCTGGCCGGTTCGACGACGGCGTCCTACTTCTGGGACGACTCCTCGGGTCGTGCCGGTGACACGGGTCTGCCGGCGGCCGGCAAGCCGATGCAGAAGGGTCTGGCGGCTTCGCCGTCGTGGCCGCTGATGACCGAGGGTTACGTGGTCTATCAGGGTAAGAAGCAGCCGTTCTTCGTGGGTGACCGTGGTCCTGGTGACCCCTCCAGTCGTGGGGTGATGCTGGACCTGGACGCCAAGACCTTCGCCGAGCTGACCGGTGGCCGGTTCAATCCGGACACGCTGGGTGTGGACGGTGTGAAGGGCGAGGGTCACATCAAGATCCAGTATGTGGTCACCAAGTGGGGTGACGGTGTGGGCAGGAAGGCTGCTCCGGTGGCGTTCGACACGGGTGCCTGGCGTCAGCAGGACACCGGCACGGCCCCGGTGTCGGTCAAGAAGTAGCACGCGCGCACGACGAGAAGGGCGTTCCCCGCGGGGGGACGCCCTTCTCGCATGTTCAGAGCACCGAACCCGACGGCCCGGTCGTCATCGTGACCCCCGACCCGGCGAACTCGCCCACGTCGGCGACCGCCGCCTGCCCCTCCTCGCTGCTCATCGCCGCGATGAACGCCTGCTCGTCGTCCCAGGTCAGCACCGCGACCAGGTGGTAGGCGGGCCGCTGACCGCCGCCGGCCACCGGCCGCTGGACGGTGTAGCCCCGCAGGCCCGGAAGCTTGGCCGCCAGGGGCGCGTGGATCTCGTCGTAGTGCCGGTCGAAGGCCGCGACGTCCTCGGGGTGGTGGTAGAGAACGATGAGCTGGAATGCCATGGTCCGCCTCCGGATCGTGATGTCCTGTCACGAAACCACACCCCGGCGGCCCCGTGGAAGCCCGCGCGGCGGCGGGGTCAGCCCGGTACGCGGGTGACCAGGATGCCGTCGTCGTCGCTGAACAGCTCGGCCCCCGGCGAGAACGTGACGCCGCCGAACGTCACCGGCACGTCCCGCTCGCCCGTGCCCGTCTTGCCGCTCTTACGCGGGTTGGAACCGAGGGCCTTCACGCCGAGGTCGAGCTCGCGCAGCGCGGTCACGTCCCGGACGGCGCCGTGGATCACCACTCCCGCCCAGCCGGCGGCCACCGCCCCGCCCGCGATCATGTCGCCCATCAGCGCGGCGTGCAGCGAGCCGCCGCCGTCCACCACCAGGACCCGGCCCTCGCCGGGCTCTGACAGGACCGCCTTGAGCAGGGCGTTGTCCTGGTGGCAGCGCACGGTGACGATCGTGCCGTGGAAGGCGCGGCGGCCGCCGTACTGGCGCAGCTGCAGGTCGCAGGAGTCGAGCTCGTCGCCGCGCTCGTCGTACAGGTCCGCGGTGTTCATGGGGGCCCTTCCCGGCGGGGGTGTCAGCGGTCGCGTTCATGCTGCCACGCCGGGCCCGCCGCAGAGGGGCCGGGCGGGAAGCGTTTCCCACGTTTTCCCAACCGGCGGCCGCGGCCTACCCCGGCGGTCCGAGCCGATCGATGCTGTGGCGGAACGCATGCCACGCGATCGTGTACCAGGGGAGTACGCATGGGGTTACGAAGGTGGACGGCCGTCCTGGCAGCGGCGTCGCTGGCCGTGGGCGGCCTGGCCGGCACGGTGTGGACGCCGCCGCAGGCGGTCGCCGAAGCGGTGGACGCCGCCACCGCGTGGATGGTCAAACCCCTGTTCCGGCTACGGGGCACCACCGGCACCGACAACACGCTGTTCACCTCCTGGGAGACGGAGTACGACAACGCGGTGACGAAATGGGGTTACACCCCTGAGGGGCAGGTGCTGCACGTCTCGCGCGAGGCGGTGACCGGGCTGTCGCCGGTCTCCGGCCTGCGCAAGCCGGGCGGCGACCGCATCTTCACCCTCGACCAGAGCGAGCGCGACCAGGCCGTCGCGCAGGGCTACGTGAACGAGGGAGTGCGCTTCCACGCCCAGGCCGCGGCAGGGGACGGGCTGCTCCCGGTCCACCAGCTCGTCAAGGGCCCCTCCCACCGGTACGCGGTCGGCGAGGCGGAGAAGGCGCGCGCACTCGCCGAGGGCTGGACGTACCAGAAGGTCGCCTTCTACGGACGGGGTTCGTTCAGCAAGAAGCTGCTGCTCAACGGCGAGTTCACCACGGACGCCGCGTCATGGGAGGCCGCCGGGCCGACCACGACGGCGGTGGAGAACGGCGTGCTCAAGGTCACCGTGGCCGACGGCACCACCGAACCGGGGCAGGCCCAGCTGCGCCAGCTCGGGCGCACGTTGCAGGCCAAGAAGACGTACACGCTCTCCTTCGACGCCCACGCCGGCGCCGCGGCGACCGTCAAGGCCGTGCTCTGCGAGGACGCCGAGACCTGCCCGGAGATCTTCGCCACGGACGTGGACCTGCCGGACCAGCCGCAACACTTCTCCTACACCTTCGACTCCACCGCCGACACCACCACCGGGGCGCTCACCTTCCAGTTCGGCGGCCAGGGCGCGCTGACGGCCTTCCTGGACAACGTCTCGCTGACCGAGCAGAAGTGGACCGTCTCCACCGATCCCCGGCAGACCGAGGCCGAGGCGCTGGCCTCCGCCGAGGCCACGGGGCAACTGGTGGAGGTGCTGGCCGAGCGGGGCGAGACGCGCGAGGTGTACGCCACCCCCGAAGGCACGATGTACGTCAACGACCGGCTCGCGCCGATCAGGAAGAAGCAGGGCGACACGTGGGTCCCCCTGTACAACGGCCTGCGGTTCCAGGACGGGACGGTCCGGCCGTACTCCTCGCTGGTGGACCTCGGGCTGTCGGCCGGCGGGACGGGGCCGATGGCCACGCTCACCCGCTCCGGCCACACCATGTCGCTGACCTGGCCGACCGCGCTGCCCACGCCGAGCCTGGACGGCGACACCGCCGTGTACGCCGGCGTGCTCGGGCCGGACGTGGACCTGCGCGTGCGGGCCACCGCGGACGGCTTCGCGCACACGCTGGTGGTGAAGACCCCTGCCGCCGCCCAGGATCCCCGGCTGGCCAGCCTGACCCTCGGCCTGTCCGCGCCGACGTTGACGGTGAGCACCGGCGCCGACGGCACGCAGGAGGCGGTCGACCCCGACAACGGCGCGGTGATCTTCGAGGCGCCCAAGCCCGTCATGTGGGACTCGGCGCCCGCGCCGCCCGCCGCGGGCACGGGCGCCGTGGGCGAGGACGGCCCCGTCGACCCGCCGACCACGCACGCCACGGACGGCACCCCCGGCGACGCGTCGAAGATCGCCACGATCGGCACCGAACTGGGCCAGGGACAGCTCACGCTGACCCCCGACCCGGCCATGCTGACCGCGGCCGACACGACGTTCCCCGTCTACATCGACCCGATGTACCGCACGCCGATGAGCTCGGCGAACCTCATGGTGGCCAGCAGCGGGTTCGAGATCTACAACTTCACCAAGGACCAGGGCATGGGCCGATGCCCGATCGGCCTGCCCTCCAGCGGCAAGAGCTGCGGCTCCCCGCACAGGAAGCGGCTGTTCTACCGCATCCCCACCGGCTGGCTGGCCGGCAAGCAGGTGCTGTCCGCCGAGTTCCACGTACGGGAGGTGTGGGCCGCCTCCGGCAGCAAGCGGCCGGTCAACATCCACCTGGCCAAGGCGTTCGGCAAGAACTCCACCTGGAACTCCACCTCCGACAACTGGCTGCGCAAGCTGGACAGCCGCAACGTGGCCAAGGGGTGGTCGGGCTGCGCCGCCAAGTCCTGCCCGGCCGGTGACGTGCTGTTCAACGTGACCTCGGGCGTCAAGGAGGCGGCGCAGAAGGGCTGGCGGGACACCACGTTCGGCCTGCGCGCCGCCGACGAGGGCGACCAGCTCGGCTGGAAGCGGTTCGAGTCGCGCGCCTACCTGCGCGTGCACTACAACCGGCCGCCGCTGCAGCCGAGGATGAGCCAGCTGGAGATGGAGCCGGGCGGCCCGTGCAAGGGACCGGGCGACCCGTCGGTGTTCAACTGGTCCACGCCGAAGCTGATCGCCAAGAACCTCCGCGACCCCGACACCTACAACCGCACGGCCGACAAGGTGCAGGCCGAGTTCCTGGTGTCGTGGAAGAACGCCGCCGGCCAGAACAAGGAATGGCGCTACCTCACGCCGGCCAAGAGCGCCAGGTCCGGCAAGGCCGGCAACAGCTTCATGGCGCAGGTCCCGCGCGGGCTGCTGCCGGAGAACACCGTCGTCAACTGGCAGGTCCGCGCCCAGGACAGCCGCAAGGGCAAGGGGCCGTGGAGCTCGGCCGGGGCGGCGACCGCCTGCTACTTCGTCTTCGACACCAAGGCGCCGCCGCTGCCGGTGATCACCTCGTCCGGCGCCGACGGGTACGTCGCGGAGAACCCCCTCGACCCGGCGCAGACGCCGCAGGACGGCATGGGCCGCTACGGCCGGTTCGTCATCACCTTCGACCCGTCGGTGACCGAGTGGGCGTACGCGGTCAACGACGACCCCACCCAGTTCCGCAAGAGGACCGCGGGCAGCGCCACCGAGACGGTGCAGATCCTGCCCAAGGTCGTCGGCAGCAACAGCCTCTACGTCCGCGTCAAGGACCAGGCGGGCAACTACTCCAAGGGGTCGGCCGTCTACCGGTTCCGGGTCGCGCCCGGCCGCGGGCCGAAGGCCCACTGGAAGCTCAACGACCCGGCCGGATCCACCACCCTGGCGGAGACCGGCGGCCGCTACCCGGCCCGCACCGCGGGCACGCCGCAGCTCGGCGTGGCCGGTTCCCGCGGCACGGCGATGGCCGGCAACGGCACCAACGCCTACGCCCGCACCGACGCCGCGGTGCTCGACACCACCAAGAGCTTCACGGTGACGGCGTGGGCGAAGCTGCCGGACGTCCTGCCCTCGTCCTACGCCACCGTGCTGGCCCAGGACGGCGCCAACGTGTCCGGCTTCTGCCTGCGCTACGACGCGCCGAACCGCAAATGGGTGTTCTGGCGCATGAACGCCGACTCGACCTCGGCGGGCTCGGCCAGCGCGTGGTCGGCGAAACAGGCCAGACCCGGCGAGTGGACGCACCTGATGGGCGTCTTCGACGCGGTGGCCAAGAAGGTGCGCATCTACGTCAACGGCGAGCCCGGCACCGAGATGGACTACACCGGCGCCTGGGCGGCCAACGGCCCGCTCACCATCGGCCGCGTCCTGTGGGGCGCCCAGCAGCTCGACCACTTCCCCGGCAAGATCGACGACGTCCGCGTCCACGACCGGATCGTCAGCGTCGAGGAGGCGGCGGCGCTGTCCAAGGAGATGCTGACGGTGACGCACAAGTGGCACCTCAACAACGTCCCCGACGACAGCGGCGAGGCGCCCAGAACCCCCGTCAAGCTGTACGGCGCGGCCCGCTTCGTGGCCAAGACCCCCATGAGCAACAGCGTCGTGCCCGGCTCCCTGCGCCTGCCGGGCGCGACCGGCGACTACGCGGCCGTCGAGTCGGCCGTGCTGGATCCGCGGGAGAGCTTCACCCTCTCGGCCTGGGTGGAGACCAGCGGCCAGGCGCGCAAGGCGATGACCCTGCTGAACCTGCCCATGGCCACCGGCAGCGCGCTGACGGTGAAGTTCGACCCCGCCCGCGGCGACCCGGACATGGGCGAGACCGGCCGGTACGTCGTGGAGATCCCCGGCGGCACCGTCGTGGAACATCCCGCCTTCCACACCGGGTTCGGCGACTGGGACCACCTGGCGATCGTCTACCGGGCCCGGGAGAAGACGCTGGAGTTCTGGGTGAACGGCACGCTCGAAGCGGCTCCGGAGGCCGAGGTCAAGTCCTACCGCAACGACGTCACCCTGGCGGGCCCCATCACCTCGGCCCAGCTCGGCCGCGGCGGGACGGGCCTGAACTGGTCGGGCCACGTCGACGACGTGTGGGTGCTGCGCGGCCCCGCGGACGGCAGCCTGATCGACCTGCTGTCCCTGTGGTCGGAGATGACGACCGTCTCCGAAGACGCGCTCAACGACAACACCCCCGACTGACCCCGGTGCGGGGGCGCCGCGCCGGCGCCCCCGCCGTCCCTCCTGCCGCTTCCGCTCTCTTCCCTGGGAGGTACGGCATGCGCGTCCATGCCGCACGCCGACGTCGCTCTTCCTGGTCCCGGCTGCTCCGCGCGGCCCTCACGTTGCTGCTCACGGCCGGCCTGATGGTCGTGCCCGCGACGCTCCCCTCCGCGAGCGCCGCCGCCGAGCGGGATCGGCCCGAACCCGTCGACCGGGAACGGGTCGTGCCCGGCCGGCCCGCCGCGGTGAAACCACGGATCACCGAACCGAAGGCCCCCGACCCCGTGGCGGCCTGGCCCGCGCCCGGCACGGTCGAGGTGGACCTGGCGGCCGCCCCGGCGTCCGCCGCCGCCCGCAAGGCGGGCGCGCTGTCCGCGACGGCGGCCGACGCCGCCTCCGCGGCCGGGCGGGTGCGGATCCAGACCCACGACCGCGCGGCCTCGCAACGCGCGGGCGTCGGCGGCCCGGTCTTCACCGCCGCCCGCACGTCGGGACCGCCGGGCAAGGTCACGATGAAGGTGGACTACGCCCCCTTCGCCGAAGCCTACGGAGGCGGCTTCGGTTCCCGGATGCGCCTGGCGGCCCTGCCCGCATGTGCCCTGACCAGCCCGGACAAGGCCGAGTGCCGCCGGGGCGTGCCGCTGAAGGGCCGCAACGACACCGCGACCAGGACGCTCAGCGCCGACGTCGACCTCGCCGCCGAGCCGATGGTGCTGGCCGTGACCTCCGGGACGTCGGGGGACAAGGGCGACTTCGGCGTCACCTCGCTGTCGCCGTCGGCGACCTGGCAGGTCAGCCCGCAGACGGGCGACTTCACCTGGTCCTATCCGCTGCGGGTGCCGCCGGTGCCGGGCGGGCTGGTGCCGAACCTGGTGGTCAACTACTCCGCGGCCGCCATCGACGGGCGCACCGCGACCACCAACAACCAGGCGTCCTGGCTCGGTGACGGCTTCGAGCTGTCGCCCGGGTACATCGAGCGCAAGTACAAGTCCTGCAAGGACGACGGCGTCCCCAAGGACCCGACCTACCAGGTCGAGCCGATGGACCAGTGCTGGGCCTACGACAACGCCACGCTCGCCCTCGGCGGATCGGGCGGCGAGCTGGTCCCGACCGGCCCCGACACCTGGGTCCTGGCCAGGGACGACGGCACCCGGGTCCAGCGCCTCACCGGCACCGCCGCCGACACCGCCAACGGCGACGACGACAACGAGTACTGGCGCGTGACCACCGCCGACGGCACCCAGTACTACTTCGGCAAGAACCGCCTGCCGGGCTGGACCGCCGGCAAACCCCAGACCAACTCCGCCTGGGACGTCCCGGTGTTCGGCGACGACGCCGGCGAACCCTGCCACAAGGACGCCTTCAAGGACTCCTGGTGCCGTCAGACCTGGCGGTGGAACCTCGACTACATCGAGGACACCCACGGCAACGCGGTGACCTTCCACTACGCCAAGGAGCAGAACCGCTACGGCCGCAACCTGCGCGCCGCCGACGAGACCGCCTACGACCGCGGCGGCTACCTGACCTCCATCCAGTACGGCCTGCGCACCGGCGCCCTGTTCCCGGCCACGCCGCCCGCGCGGGTCGACTTCACCAACGCCGAGCGCTGCCTGCTGACCGCGGCCGAGTGCGCCGACATCTCCGCCCATCCGGCCCGCTGGCCGGACGTGCCCTGGGACATGAACTGCGACGAGGGCACCGAGTGCAAGGACGGCAAGGGGACGGCCTCGCCGAGCTTCTGGACCCGCAAGCGCCTGACCAAGGTCACCACCAAGGTCGTCAACGCGGCCGGCACCGGCCACCGCGACGTGGACTCCTGGGAGTTCAAGCACCTGTGGGGCATCGCCGACGTGGACCGGCAGCTCAAGCTCACCGACATCGTCCACACCGGGCACGCCGGCGCGGCGCCGGTCACCATGCCGCCGGTGAGCTTCGTCTACCAGCAGCTGGCCAACCGGGTGGACAAGCTCGGCGACGACGTCGGCCCGTTCGTCAAGGAGCGGGTGGCCTCGATCCAGAACGAGACCGGCGGCAAGCTCGACGTCACCTACTCGGGGATGGACTGCAGCCCCTCCGACCTGCCGCAACCGGCGAGCAACCGGCGGCTGTGCTTCCCGACGTTCTGGCAGAACTCCAACGGCGGCGCCGACCCGAGCCTGGACTGGTTCCACAAGTACGTCGTCCGCGAGCTGATCCAGACCGACCTGACCGGCGGCGGCTCGGACATGGTCACCCGCTACGACTACAGCATCGGCAAGGCCGCCTGGCACTACGCCGACGACGACGGCATCACGCCGGAGAAGTTCAAGACGTGGTCGAACTGGCGCGGCTTCGACAAGGTCCGGGTGATCGGCGGGGCCACCAGCGCGGCCGACGGCGGCACCCCGTCCCAGACCGACTACTGGTACTTCCAGGGCATGAACGGCGACCGCGCGGCGGTATCCGGCGGCGCCAAGACCGTCACCGTGGACGACGGCGAGGGCGGCACATACACCGACCACGAGTCCCTGCACGGCACGACCCTGCGCACCGTGACCTACGACAAGGCCGGCGGCGTGCCGGTGAGCAAGTCGATCAGCACGCCGTGGTACCACCAGACGGCCTCCAGGGCCCGCCCGTGGGGCACGATCAACGCCAACGTGACCGGCACCAAGTCCACTCGCACCTTCGGCCTGGTCGGCCTGTCCTGGCAGCAGACCCGCTCGACCGTGACCGAGTTCGACCTGACCACCGGCGCCGCGCTGACCACCGACGACGAGGGCGAGGTGGGCGTCGCCGGCGACGAGGAGTGCACCAGGACCGAGCTGACCGCCGACGGGGCGCGGGTGCTGCGCCTGCCGGCCCGGGTGACCACGGTGGCCCGCCGCTGCGCCGACACCCCGAACCTGCTCACCGACCTGATCGCCGACGCGCGCACCTACTACGACGACAAGGCGTTCAAGGCCGCGCCCGCGCACGGCGACGTGACCAGGACCGAACGCGGGAACGCCGCCTCGGCGACCGCGATCACCGGCTACCAGGTGATGGCCCGGTCGACCTACGACGACCTGGGACGCCCCAAGACCGTCGCCGACGCCGCCGGGCTGACCACCTCGACCGACTACACCGAGACGCACGGCGTCACCACGCAGGTGGTCACCACCACCCCGCGGGCCCGCGCCGACGACCCCGACTCGGCCATGGTCACGACCCGGGTGCTCGACCCGGCGTGGGGCCTGGCGACGCGCGAGACCAGCGCGGCCGGCAAGGTGACCATCGCGCAACGGGACGCGCTGGGCCGCACCGCGAAGGTCTGGGGGCCGGGCCGCACGACGAGCATGACGCCCGACAACGAGTACCAGTACCTGGTCGACGCCGGCGCGATCGTGGCCGTGGGCGCGAAGACGCTGACCAGCGAAGGCGGCCAGCAGACGTCGTACACGCTGTTCGACGGGTGGCTGCGGCCCAGGCAGTCGCAGGCGCCCGGCAAGAACGGCGACACCAGGGGCCGGATCGTCTCCGACAGCGTCTACAACGGGGCCGGCCAGGTGCACTACACCTTCGCGCCCTACTACGCCGACGGCGACCCCGAGCCCAAGCGGTTCGGCGTGGCCACCGTGGGCGCGGTGGAGTCTCAGCTGTGGAACACCTACGACGGCCGCGGCCGGCTGCTGGCCGAACGGCTGCTGTCCGGCAACAGCGACGGCGACGTCAACGAGCTGTGGAACACCCGCTACGAGTACGGCGGCGACTGGACCAAGGTCGTCCCCCCGTCCGGCGGCACCCCGGTCACCACCTACACCGACGTGCACGGGCGTACCCGTGAGATCCAGCAGCAGACGGCCGCCGGGCCGGTCGTCACCAAGTTCGCCTACAACCACCGCGGCCAGCAGGAGTCGGTGACCGGCCCCGGCAACCAGGTCTGGTCCTACAGCTACGACCTGCTCGGCCGCCTGGTGCAGTCGAACGACCCCGACCGCGGCGTCGAGAAGACCGCCTACGACAACCTCGACCGGCCGGTCCTGATGACCGACGCCCGCAACCAGAAGATCGGCATCGAGTACGACGGGCTCGACCGCATGGTCGCCAAGTACGACGCCACCACGTCGTCGCCCGGCACCAAGGTCGCCGAGTGGGTGTACGACACCGTCCGCAAGGGCCAGCTCACCAGCTCCACCCGCATCGTCGGCAACGACCGGTACACCACGCAGGTGGAGGCGTACGACAACCTGGACCGCCCGC
Source organism: Nonomuraea sp. NPDC049655 (assembly GCF_044465465.1). Classification (NCBI taxonomy): domain Bacteria; kingdom Bacillati; phylum Actinomycetota; class Actinomycetes; order Streptosporangiales; family Streptosporangiaceae; genus Nonomuraea; species Nonomuraea sp. NPDC049655. Next base: position 210,458 of record NZ_JBITLS010000014.1, on the reverse strand, counting down.
AGCGCAGCAGGGTGGTCCTGCCCGCCGTCGAGGGCGGCCTGGCGCCCGCCCAGGGGTACGTCTTCGACACCAGCTACAACCTCGACGGCAGCGTCGCCGCGAGCAGCAGCCCCGCCGTCGGCGGGCTGCCCGCCGAGAACATCGCCTACACCTACGACGACCTCGGCCGCCTGGTCTCCACCAAGTCCCAGCTGTCGACGTACCTCGTCGGCACCGACTACACCAAGACCGGCCGGGTCATCGGCCTGCGCATGCAGTCCGGCGGCGACGGCAAGCAGATCGACCAGACCTTCGACTACGAGTTCGGCACCGGCCGCCTGGCCAAGGCCACCACCTGGCACTTCGGCATGGCCGGCACCGACCGCAGCACCCAGTACGCCTACCAGCCCGCCGGGAACATCACCCAGATCAAGGACACCTCCCGCGACGGCGTCGACAACCAGTGCTTCCGCTACGACGAGCTGTCCCGCCTGTCGGAGGCCTGGACCCAGGACGGCGACGCGGCCTGCGCCGCCACCGGCGCGACCGCCACCGTCGGCGGCCCGGCCCCCTACCGCGCCGCCTACACCTACGACGACACGGGCAACCGCCGCAGCGAGTCCCTCTACGGCGCCGGCCCGGCGGGCGGCGTCCAGCAGTCGGACCGCGCCTACGTCTACGACCCGGCCAAGGCCCACCGCCTCACCACGGTCCCCGGCGCCGCCTCCTTCGCCTACGACGCCTCCGGCAACACCGTCGAGCGCCGCACCCAGGCGAGCAACCAGACGCTGACCTGGGACGCCGAAGGCGAGCTCGTCAAGGTCGCCGACGACAAGAAGGGCGAGACCCGCTTCCTCTACACCGCCGACGGCGAGCGGCTCATCCGGCGCGACAAGGACGGCACCACCCTGTACCTGCCCGGTCTGGAGGTGCACCTGGTCAAGGGGGCCACCAGCCCCACGGCCAGCCGCTACGTCGGCAACGCCATGCGGACCACCACCGGCGTCACCTACGTCCTCGGCGACCACCACGGCACCGCCGAACTGGCCGTCGACGCCGAGACCGGCGCCCTCAGCCAGCGCCGCTACACCCCCTTCGGCGCCCTGCGCGGCAGCCAGGGCGCCTGGCCCCAGGACCACCAGCGCGGATTCGTCGGCGGCATCAACGACGCCGGCACCGACCTGACCACGCTCGGCGCCCGCAGCTACGACCCGCTCACCGGCCGCTTCATCTCCGTCGACCCCCTCATCCAGATGGGCGACTCCCAGCAGATGAACGGCTACAACTACGCCAACAACAATCCCCCCACGCTCGCCGACCCGACGGGCAAGAAGCCCTGCTGCACCGGCGTCGGCTGCTTCCACTCCATCGCGCCGCCCTGCGGGCCGGGCGAGGACCACGACAACCCGGACTGCGAAGGCCCCTGCGATCGGGACGGCGCCAGAAAACGCCTCAACAACGCCCGCGACTCGCAACAGAACGAGCGGCAGCAACAGCAGCAGATCGCCAAGCGGAACGCGGTGCTCGAAGCCTTGAAGGCCGCAGGCATCGGGTTCATCAGAGATTTTCTGAAAATAGATGACATAAAAGGCTGTTTAGGCGGCAGCGTCGGCAGTTGCGTCAGCCTGATCCTGGAATTCGTGCCGGCCAAGAAGATCGGCGGCCTGATCTGGAAACTGGCCACCAGGGTCCGGATGGGCATCAAGATCTACAAGAAGGTCCAGGGCGCCGTCAAGGCGGCCCGCCGCGCCATCGAAGCCATCGACGCCAAGATCGACGACATCAACAAGAAAATAGCCGCCCTGGACGGCCTGATAGCCCGAGCGGGTAAACGCAGCAAGAATCCGTCAGCGGGCGGCTCCTGCTCGTCCAACAGTTTCGTCCCAGGAACGAGGGTTCTGCTCGCCGGCGGCGCCAGCAGACCCATCGACCAGCTGAAACCTGGCGACAGGGTCATGGCCACCGATCCGGAGACCGGCCGCACCGAGGCCAAGGACGTCACTGCCACCATCGTCGGTGAAGGCTCCAAGAACCTGGTCACCGTCACCGTGGACGACGGCGGCGGCACCCGCGACATCGTCGCCACCGACGGCCACCCCTTCTGGGTGGCGGACGCGGGGAACTGGCGCGAGGCCAAGGGCCTACGTCCCGGCCAGCTCCTCCGTACGGCCGCGGGCACCTACGTCCAGATCAAGGCGGTCAGGTCCTGGACGGCCCAGGCCCGCGTCCACAACCTCACCGTCGCCGACCTCCACACGTACTACGTGCTGGCGGGTGACCAGGCCGTACTCGTCCACAACTCCGGACCTTGTGATATTCCTTGGTCCAGCGGGGCCGTTTCCAAGGCCGCCAAGGCCATTGACGAGGGCGCGACCAGCATCCATGTTCAGTCGCGTAGTCAGGCGGAGGAGCTGTTCCTTGGGAAGTTTCAAGGGCATGGCTATCGGAACGCTCAGGGCTTTGACGGGCCGGGTACAAGGCAGTACTTCGGCCGGAAGTCCGGCACCTATCATTGGGACGATGAGCTCGGTTCCGATGGACGTGTTCTCGGTCATGGAGCGGATAACGCTGATGGAGACTTCCCGCACCTGCAGATCCATACCTTCGACGGCCCCATCATCCGGATCTTCTGGAGAGAGTAAATGAGGATCCAAGCTGAGAATCGCCTGGTCATGACCAAGGCGGAGATCTCGGCCCGTCGACCGAGTAGTGAACCTGACCGCTACTCGTGGGTCTGGGTCGTCCCTATGCAGGATGGCCGATTCCGTATCGCTGCGATCGAGGTGCCCAAGCGTCTCGTGGACGAGGGCATCTGTTTCTATGACGGGGACTTCGACACGCCCTACGTCAAAATCGTCGATGGGATCTCGGAAATCGACGGTGCAGTCAGGGAGGCAGGTGCTGACCCGGAGGAGTTGGATGCCCCGTGGCATAACAACTTTCCGCTCTGAGTGTTTTCCGAGCGAATGCCATTCGCTAAATGTATTCACTCGGATCCAACTGTCCGGACGCGGGCATTGAGTTTGAGCGACACGAACGGGGCCTCGCTGTTGAGTGTTTCGGCGGGGCCCCGTCATGTGCTTGACGGCTACGGGCGTTGTGATCGTTCTCTGGCGGCTATGGTTCGGGTGGTCGTCGAGGGAGTCCGGCGTGCGTTCGACGGCGTTGCATTAGAGGCGATGGCCGGTCTCGGGGGCCAGTGAAACGTCTTCCGGATCGGTCCGTGTCGTGCTGTTCAGGCTTGAGCAAGCGTTACGGAACGTGACTTGCCTCCTCTTGACGGTTGGTTCGTCTCAGTCGGATATCGCCCACGTATCGGAGCCGCCAAGGTTTCTTCGGACAAATGCGGGATTTGTCTCGGTTGAATATCGGTTGACCGCGGGCTTCGACAGTCGGTCAATCATGGGGAGGTGATCAATTCACCGAACGACGGCGTCCGAGTGCTGGGGGCGGTCGAGTTCAGGTGGGCGGGGGCCCCGGTGGTGTTGCGCAGGCGGCAGCAGCGGCTGCTGCTCGGCGTGCTGGCTCTGTCGGCCGGCCGGGTCGTCCCGCTCCAGCGCCTGACCGAGGTGCTCTGGCCCGAGGGGGCGCCGCAGGGCGCGCGCAGGCAGGTCCAGGTGCTCGTCTCCCGGCTGCGCGGCCTGCTCGCGGACGCCGCCGGGACCGACGTGGAGGTGTTCGCCACCGGCTCCGGCTACGGGCTGCGCATCGACCCCATGGCCGTGGACGCGCACCGGTTCGCCGTGCTGAGGGAGCGGGCCGGGGGCAGTGACGACGACGAGGAGAAGGCCGGGCTGCTGCGGCAGGCGCTGGAGTTGTGGCGCGGCCCGGTGCTCGACGAGGCAGCGGTCGGGGCCGCCCGCGACACGCTCTGCGTCCGGCTGGAGGAGGCTCGGCGCGAGGCGATCGAGGAGCACGCCGAGGCGTCGTTGCGGCTCGGCCGGCACCGGCAGGTCCTCGGCGCGCTGGCCGAGGAGGTGGCGACCGCCCCCACCCGTGAACGGCTGGTGGGCCTGCTGATGCTCGCGCTCTACCGCTCCGGCCGCATCGCCGAGGCCCTGGACGCCTTCGAACGGTCACGCGCCCGCCTGAACGACGAGCTGGGGCTCGATCCCGGCCCCGCCCTGATACGGCTGCGCCTGGACATCCTGCGCGGCGACCCCCGGCTCGGCGGCCGGTCAGGGCAGGGCGGCGTCGGCGGCCCCGATCACGTCAGGCGGTCCGGCGACCTGGAGGGGGAGGGGCTGGTGATGCTCGGCCTGGGCCGGATCCGCTTCGCCCAGGACCGCTTCGCCGAGTCCGTCGCCGCCTACGAGGAGGCCCGGCGGGCCTTCCAGCGGCTCGGCGACCGGCGGCACCTGGCGGCCGCCCTGTCCGGGCTGGGCACCGTACGGGCCGAGGGCGGCTGGTTCGCCGAGGGGGAGACCGACCTGCTGGAGGCGGCCTCGCTCTGCTCCGCCCTCGGTGACCAGGCCGGGCACGCGCACGCCATCTACATGCTGGGCTTCGTGGAACGCGAACGCGGCGACGACGAGCTGGCGCTGTGGCTGCTCGGCCGGGCGCTGCAGACGTACCAGAAGATCGGTGACCTGCGCTGCCAGGCCCTGCTCCAGCGCAGCATCGGCCTGGTGCACCGGGCGAGGGGCGAGTACGGGCACGCCGCGACCAGGACGCGCGAGTCCCGCCGCCTGTTCGCCGCCCTGTCCGACCCGCACGGGACGGCCTACGCCGACCAGTCCCTGGCCAAGATCCGGATCCGCGTGGGCGACCTGCCGCAGGCCGAGCGGGCGCTCCAGGCGAGCCTGCGCGTCTTCACCCGCCAGGACGACCGCTTCGGCCGCGCGCTCGGCCTGCGGACGCTCGGCGAGCTGCGCCTGGAGCAGGACGCGACGGCCGAGTCCAGGGCCGCGCTGTCCGCCTCCCTCGACCTGTGGGACACGCTGGAGCTGCCGCTGTGGCGCGCCCGCACGCTCTCCGTCCTGGCCCGCCTGGAGTCGCGCAACGGCGAGGCCGGGCACGCCGGCGCCGCCCGCCAGGAGTCGACCGCCATCTTCAGCCGGATCGGCAGCCGCGAAGGGCGCTGACGTCGCTGGCAAACGGGTGGCAACAGGGGGCGCTTACATTGCGCGGGCATCTTCGTCCCGCGCCGAAGGAGAGCCTCATGAGGCGATCAGCCACCGTCACGGCGATCATCCACCGCGTGCTCGTCCTGACGGCGATCCTGCTCGCCTCGCTCGCCGTCGCGACCGGCTCGCCGGCCGCCGCGGCCGGGCAGCGGACGGAGGCGGGGCAGCGGGCGGAGGCGGGGCAGCGGGCGGAGGCGGGGCAGCGGGCGGAGGCGGGGCAGCGGGCGGACGCGGTGCCGTGGGTGGAGCCCGGACTGGCACGCAAGCTCGACGCCGGAGGCAGGCTCCGGGTCAACGTCATGACCAGGGACCGCGACGAGCTGGCCGCCGTCTCCGGCTCGGGCGCCGGCCAGGTGCTCCAGACGCTGTCCCGCCTGCCCATGGTCACCCTGCGGACCGACCGGGCGGGCCTCCAGCGGCTCGCCGCCAGGCCGGGCGTGCTCAGCGTGTCCGAGGACCGGCCGGTGCCGCCGGCCCTCGGGCAGAGCGTCCCGCTGATCGGCGGCGACCGCACCAGGGCGGCCGGGCTGACCGGCGCGGGCACCGCCGTGGCCGTGCTGGACACCGGCGTCGCCACCGGCCACCCCTTCCTCGGCGGCCGCGTCGTGGCCGAGGCGTGCTTCTCACCCGCCGACCCCGACTACTCCGCCACCAGCCTGTGCCCCGACGGCACCCCCGAGCAGGACGGCCCCGGCTCGGCCGACGCCGAGCGCGGCGGCTGCTCCGACGAGTTGCTGGACTGCTCCCACGGGACGCACGTGGCCGGGATCATCGCCGGTGACGGCGAAGGGATCGACGGCGACGGCGGGAGCGGGGTCGCGCCGGGCGCCGACCTCGTGGCCATCCAGGTCTTCAGCCGCTTCGACTCCGACGTCCATTGCGCCTCCCTCGGCACGCCGTGCCTGCTCAGCTTCGTCAGCGCCCAGGTGGCCGCGCTGGAGAAGGTCCAGGCGCTGAAGGCGACACTGCCCATCGTGGCGGTCAACATGAGTCTGGGCGGCGGCACGTACACCGCGCCCTGCGAAATCGACGAGCGCAAGGCTCTCATCGACGCCCTGCTGGCGGCCGGGGTCGCCACCGTCGTGGCGGCCGGCAACGACGCCTCCCCGAACGCGGTGGCCGCCCCCGCCTGCGTCTCGTCGGCCGTCGCCGTGGGCAGCACCACCGACGCCGACGCCCTGTCCTCCTTCAGCAACCGCGGCCCGCTGCTGGATCTGCTGGCACCCGGCAGCGACATCGTCTCCTCCGTGCCCGGCGACCGCTGGGCGTCGATGAGCGGCACGTCGATGGCCGCGCCGCACGTCGCCGGGGCGTTCGCGGTGCTGAGCCAGGCGTTCCCCGGGCTCGGGCCCGCGGCGCTGGAGGCCAAGCTCAAGGAGACCGGGCGCGCGATCGCCTACACCGGCGCCACCACGCCCCGCGTCCAGCTCGACGCCGCCGCCCTGGACGCGACGCCCCGGCCGGGGCCCGACCAGTACTTCCACTCGCGGGGCAGGATCCTGGACAACGTCCGGATCAGCGCCAACTCCACCATGGCCGTGCAGGTGGCGGGCGTGGCGGGGCTGCCCGCACAGGGCGTGCGGTCCGTCGCGCTCAACGTCAGCGCCAAGGGCGACTTCTTCAACACCGGGACGATCACCGTGCACGCCACCGACGAGCAGGAACCGGACGGCAAGGTGCTCGCCTACGACGCCTCCCGCTACGCCTCCACCATGATCATCGCCAGGGTCGGCGCCGACGGGAAGGTCAAGGTGGTCAACCGCGGGACGGGCCCCGTCAAGGTGACGCTCGACGCGCACGGCCACACCCTCGACAAGGCGGCCGCCGCCGTGGGCGGCACCTACTTCCCCGTCACGCCCGCCCGGGTGGCCGACCACACCGTCATCCCCGCGCTGGGCAACCACGAGCTGTCCGTCGCGGGCATGAACGGCCTGCCCGCCACCGGGGTCGCCCAGGTCGCCCTCACCGTGGTCCTGAAGAGCCCGTCGACCGGCACCGTACGGATGTACGCCGCCGGGGACGCCTACCCCGTGGACGCCAACATCGACTACCCGGCGAACCTCACCACGCAGTTCCACACGATCGTCAAACCGGGCCAGGACGGCAAGATCAACGTGCACAACCTCGGCTACGACAACGCCGAGATCTCCGTGGACGTCACCGGCTACTTCTCCAGCGAGCGGCGCGGCGCGCTGGTCAAGGCCGTCCGTCCCACGTCGGCGGGACGGGCCCTGGTGATTCCGGCGGGCGGCACCAAGACCGTGCGCTTCACCGGCCTGCCCGCCTCCGGCGTCACCGCGGTCGCGCTGACCGTGGCCGCCCGGGGCTCGGCCGCCGGCACCGTCTCGGTGCTGCCGCAGAGCGGGCCCTCGACCGCCCGCGTCGTCTCCTACCCGGCGGGCAAGGACGCCGTCGGGTCCACCATCGCCGCCGTCCGCGCCGACGGGTCGGTGATGCTGAAGAACGAGGGCGCCGGGCAGGTGAGCGTCGACGTCGACCTGTACGCCTACTTCGCGAACGCCTGACCTTGGTCACCCGCGCCTGGAACGTCCTGCGAACCCCGGAAAAGGAGGCGGGCGAATGAGCCCCGCGGTGGTGAACGGCATCCACGCCCGCATGCTCGCGGCCGAACTCAGCCTGCTCAAGGCCGCCTCCGGTCTCGGACTGGTGCAGCTGGCCGGGCACACGCACTGCAGCAAGTCCTCGCTCCAGCGCTACCTCAGCGGCAAACTGCTGCCGCCCCGCCAGGCCGTCGAGGCCATCAGCAAGGCGTGCCGCGGCGACACCGCGCGCCTGGTGGCGCTGTGGGAGCTGGCCGTGGCCGGTCCTCCCGAGCGGCCGCGTCCGGCGCAGCTCCCGCACGACGTGCCGGGCTTCACCGGCCGCTGCGCCGAGCTCGCCCGCCTGGCGGAACTGATGCCGGACTCCGGCAACGCCATCGCGATCGCGGTGATCGACGGCGTCGCCGGCGTCGGCAAGAGCGCGCTCGCCGTGCACTTCGCGCACCGCGTGGCCGGCCGGTTCCCGGACGGCCAGCTCCACCTCGACCTGCGCGGCTCCGACGCAGAACGGGGGCCGCTGCCGCCCGCCGAGGCGCTGGCCCAGCTCGTCCGGGCCCTCGCCCCGGACCTGCGGCGCCTGCCCGGCGACGCGGGGGAGCGGGCGGCCCTGTTCCGCAGTCTGATCGGCGGCCGGCGCATGCTCGTCCTGCTGGACGACGCCGTCTCCACGGACCAGGTCCGCGCGCTGCTGCCCGGCAACCCCGGCTGCCTGGTGCTGGTGACCAGCCGCCACCGGCTGGGCGGGCTGGTCGCCCGGGACGGCGCCCACCACCTCGCCCTGGGCGCCCTGACCGCCGCCGAGTCCGCCGACCTGCTGGCCGCCGCCGCCGGCGCGGAACGCATCGCCGCCGAGCCCGGGGCCGTCGCCGGCATGACGCGGTTGTGCGGATATCTTCCGCTGGCGCTGCGCATCGTGGCCGAGCACCTGGTGGTGAACCCGTCGCTCACCATGACCGACCTCGTCGGTGACCTCGACAGCGACCTCGGCGGTGACCTAGACAGCGACCTCGGCGGTGACCTCGCCACTGAACAGCGAGCCCCGGACCGGCCCGCCGCCGTACGGGCGGTGTTCCCCAGGTCCTACCGCGCCCTGCCGCCGCCGGCCGCGCGGGCGTTCCGGCTGCTGGGCAGGCAGGGGTGCCTGGACCGGCGCTGAGCGGGGTTCGGGCGCCGCGCCCGGCCGGGCGGCCGGGCATGGCGGATCGGCCCGGTCAGCGGGCGTTTCCCGCGCGCAGCCAGGAGACGTAGTCGGCGATCCCGGAGCCGGTGTCGTAGGCGGGCTCGAAGCCGGTGTCCTCGCGCAGCCGGGTGACGTCGAGGCACAGGTCGCGGCCGGGGCCGGCGGGGTCGCGGCCCTCCCGCAGCTCGACGTCCGCGCCGGGCACGGCCCGCCGGATCGCCGCGGCGACCTCGCCGTTGGTGGTCATCCGGCCGGTGGCGACGTTGTACGTGCGGTGGCGCAGCCGCTCGGCCGTCTGCAGCAGGGCGATGGCCCGGCCGCAGTCCTTGACGTAGCACAGGTCGCCGCCGTCCCCGGCGTGCGCGCCCCACGCGGGGCTCGTCGGGTCCGGCGCGGCGCCCTGCACGGCGCCCTGCACGGCGGCGTGCACGAGCTGCGGCAGGAGGAAGAACGGCGAACGCGCGTGGCCGAGCGGCCCCCAGATCGCGCCGATGCGGAGGTTGACCACCTCCAGCCCGGAGGTCTCGGCCAGATGACCGGCCATCAGCTCGCCGATCTTCTTGAACGTCGGGATCGGGTGGCCGGCCGACATCGTCAGCGGCAGGTCCTCGGCCAGCGGGCTCGGGGCCTCGACGCCGCCGTAGACGCCGATGGTGCTGGCCAGGCCGAGCCGGGACACCTGCCATTCGGTGGCGGCGTGGAAGACGTTGAGCAGGCTCGCGACGGACTTCTCGACCCCCTCGACCGGCTCGTGCGCGCCGACCGGCCAGGGCATCGAGCCCGCCAGGTGCACGATTCCGGTGATCTTGTGCCGGTCGCCCAGGGCGAGCAGCGCCGCCCGGTCGGTGAGGTCGGCCCGTTCGACGACGAGCCGCCCCTCGGCCTCCCCGGCCAGCGGCGCGGGCACCTCGGGGGCCCTGCGCTGGACGAGCACGACGGATTCGCCGAGGTCGAGCAGCGCTCGCGCGGTGTGCGTGCCGATGAAACCGAGCCCGCCCGTGATGAGGATCATTGCCCCAACTCCCTTTTTCATCAGTGCTGCTGATCGTCAGCAGCACTGATGATTACCGTAGTATGAGGAGTCGGCTGCTGTCCAACGGGCGCAGGACGGGTCCCGCGCCGAACGGCGAGGTGAACCCGTGGGCGGCGGATCCTGATTCATCCCGCTAAAGTTCATGATTCGGTACCGCTGCTGTCCCAGGAGTCACCGCCTCATGCCGAACGCCGAGCCCTTACGTCCTGGAGATCCCACGTCCTTGGGGGCCCACCGGATCACCGGATGGCTGGCCTCCGGCGGGCAGGGGGTCGTCTACCTCGGCCAGGGGCCGGACGAGCGGCCCGTGGCCGTCAAGGTCCTGCACGGGATCGTGGCCGGTGAGCGGTTCGCCGCCCTGACGGAGGCGGCCCGCCGGGTGGACTCGCCGGGCGTCGCGCGGGTGCTCGACGCGGCCTGGGGGCGGCTGTCGTACATCGTGAGCGAGTACGTGGAGGGGCCGTCGCTGGCCGAGGTGGGCCGGCTCGGCGGCGGGAACCTGCGGCACCTGGCGGTCGGCACGGCCACGGGGCTGGCCGCGCTGCACCGGGCGGGGCTCACGCACGGCGACCTCAAGCCGTCCAGCGTGCTGCTCGGCCGGGACGGCGCACGCCTGGTCGGCTTCGGCACCGCGGGAACCGGCCCGGGCTCCGGCCGCGCCGGCGCGGGCACCGGGCCCGGGCGCGGCTCCGACGGCGGCGCGGTGGCGTACATGGCGCCGGAGCAACTGGCCGGGCGCACGGCCGGCGCAACGTCAGGGACGACGGCGGGTGCGACGTCGGGTGCGGCGGCGGGCTCAGCGGCGGGAGCGGCGGCGGATGTCTTCGCCTGGGCGTCGGTGATGGTGTTCGCGGCCACGGGCCGGCCGCCGTTCGGCGACGACGCCCCGGCCGCGGTCGCCGGACGCATCCTGCGCGGCGAGCCCCAGCTCGGCGACCTGCCGGACCCGCTGCGCGACATCGTCCGCCCCTGCCTGGCCAAGGATCCGCAGGCCCGCCCGCCCATGACGGCCGTCCTGCCGCTCGTCCTGGGCGAGCCCCACCCCGCCACCCCGGCGCCTCCCGAGGACCGTCGGGACGCTCCCGCGGGAACGGCCGCGGAGCCTCCTGACGATCATCGGCACGCTCCCGCGGAGACGGCCGACGGTCCGGTCGCCTCACCGGATGGCCGGTCCAGGTGGGCGGTGGGACGGCGGTCGCCGGTGCTGGCGCTGGCGGCCGGGGCGGTGGCCGTGTCGGTGGCGGCCGGCGTCGTGGTGTGGAACTCCGGCAAGCGCCAGGCGGACGCCGAGGTGCGGTCCGCCCGTGAGCCCGTGCGCACGTCCGCCTCGGCGGGACCGTCCCGGCACGGCACGGCCGCGTCGAGGCCCACGAGGACGCCGCAGCACCGCGCGACCCGCCCCACCCCCTCCGCGACGGGCCCGTCGGAACGCTCCACGACGCCGCCCGCCACCACCCGCAGGGCCTCCTTCGCCCTGGCGTACGTGCGGGTCCAGGGCTCCTCGACGATCAACTCGGCCGGGGTCGCCTGCTACACCGGCGCGGTGAACTTCGCCGCCGGGGTGAACGCCAGCCGCCCCGGCGCCGCCTACTCCTACCAGTGGCTCTACGACGGCAGGGTCATCGAGCGCGGCTCGTCCCGCTTCCCCGCCAACAGCCGCAGCGGCTACGTCAGCTCCAGAAGGCTCATCACCCCCGCGAAGGGCAGGCACACCGTCACCTACCGGATCCTGACCCCCTCGCCCAGGACGAAGTCGGTCAGGTTCACCATGTGCGCGCCGTAGGCGGGCACGAGAAGGGCGGGCCCGCGTGGTGCGGACCCGCCCTGATGGCACCCACGGGGATCACAGCCCGTAGCTGACCACCCAGTATCCGTTGTACCGTCCGCCGTAGCAGGACAGCCTGGTCGGGCTGTGCCAGCTACGCACGACGACGCCACCGCCCAGGCGGCAGCGCAGCGAGGTCACGTACCGGTAGTTGTAGCCCCAGTCGCGGTCGCCGTCGCGGTAGCGGTCGTCGTCGTCGCGCTCCTCGTCCCGGTAGCGGTCGTCGTCGCGGTAGCGGTCGTCGTCCTTGTACCGGTCGTCGTCCTTGTACCGGTCGTCGTCCTTGTCGCGGTCGTCGTCCTGGTACCAGGCGTGTTCCTTGCCGTGGTCGTCGTCCTTGCACCGGTCGTCGTCGTCCTTGTACCGGTCGTCGTCCTGGTACCAGGCGTATTCCTTGCCGTGGTCGTCGTCCTTGCAGCGGTCGTCGTCCTTGTGCCGGTCGTCCTTGTCGCGGTCGCCGTCCCAGGAACGGTCGCCGTCCCAGTGGTGGTCGCCGTGGTGCCTGTGGTGGTGGTGCCACCACGGGTCGTCGGCGAGGATGTACGGACCCCTGACGTCGTAGTCCGGGGCCACGTACTCGATCGGCTCCGGACGCGGGTCGGCGGCAGCCGGACCGGCGGTGACGAGCGGAAGAGCGCCTGCGGTGGCGCAAGAGACAAGTGTTGCGATGAGTCGTCGCATCACACCGATCCAATCACTGTCGATGATCTAATCGCTACAGATAGTAACCGCAGGTCAGCGACTTGAAACGCGGCCCGGAGGGCTCCGGGTCACCCCTTCGGAAGCCCTTTGCGCGCCGAACGGCAGGCAACAGAATCCCTCAAGACCCCTTGACTGCACACGCAAACCGACGGACGATCCTGTTTGATTTAGTCGGATCATGTTGGGTCCTCACCCCTCGGTGTTGAAGGAGTCCCATGCGTGCGATCCTTCGGTCAACCCTCGCCCTGGCCCTCACCGCGACCTGCCTGACCGCCGTCGCCGGCCTCGCGCCCCCCGCCGCCGCCCTGGACAACGGCCTGGCCAGAACGCCCCAGATGGGGTGGAACGACTGGAACAGCTTCGGCTGCTCGGTCAGCGACGCCCTCGTCAGGCAGACGGCCGACGCCATGGTCGCCTCCGGCATGGCCGCGGCCGGCTACACCTACGTCAACATCGACGACTGCTGGTCCACCAGGACCCGCGACGCGGCCGGCGACCTCGTCCCCGACCCGCAGAAGTTCCCCGGCGGCGTCAAGGCCGTCGCCGACTACGTGCACGCCAAGGGGCTCAAGCTCGGCATCTACTCCTCGGCCGGCACCACGACCTGCGCCGGCTACCCGGCCAGCCTCGGCAACGAGCGCAGGGACGCGGCCCTGTGGGCGTCCTGGGGCGTGGACTACCTCAAGTACGACAACTGCGGCGACCACCTCGGGCAGAGCGCGCAGCAGCGCTACACCGCCATGCGCGACGCGCTGGCCGCCACCGGCCGGCCCATCCTCTACAGCCTGTGCAACTGGGGCCAGGACGCCGTCTGGACCTGGGGCATGCCGGTCGGCAACTCCTGGCGCACCACGGGCGACATCCAGGCGAACTGGGGCTCGGTCATGGGCATCCTGGACAGCCAGGCGGGGCTCGCGGCATACTCGGGGCCGGGCGGCTGGAACGACCCCGACATGCTGGAGGTCGGCAACGCCGGGCTCACCGCCACCGAGTCGCGGGCCCACTTCAGCCTCTGGGCGCTGCTCAACGCGCCGCTCGTCGCGGGCAACGACCTGCGCTCGATGAGCGCCGAGACCCGGACGATCCTCACCAACGGCGAGGTCATCGCCGTCGACCAGGACTGGGGCGGCCGGCAGGGGCAGAAGATCGCCGACAGCGGCGACCTGGAGGTCTGGCGCAAGCCGATGGCCGCGACCGGCACGGGCACGGGCTCGGCCGCCGTCGTGCTGCTCAACCGGGGCGGCGCCGCGGCCACCGTCTCCACCACCGCCTCCGCGCTCGGCCTCGGCGCCGCCGCCACCTACTCCGTACGCGACCTGTGGGCCCACACGACCGGCTCCTCGACGGGCACGATCAGCGCCTCCGTCCCGGCCCACGGAGCCGCCATGTACGTCGTCACCGGCGGCGGCACGCCCCCCGCGGCCACCGCGCTCAAGGGCGCCGGCTCCGGCAGGTGCCTGGACGTGCCCGGCGCGTCCCAGACCAGCGGCACCCAGGTCCAGATCTGGGACTGCAACGGCGGCGCCAACCAGCAGTGGACCCCCACCACCGCGGGCGAGCTGCGCGTCTACGGCGGCAAGTGCCTCGACGTGTACGACCGCGGCACCGCCGACGGCACCCGCGTGATCATCTGGGACTGCAACGGCCAGACCAACCAGCAGTGGCGGCTCGGCGCCGACGGCACGCTCACGGCCGTCGGCGCGAACAAGTGCCTCGACGTGCCGGGCAACGCCACCGCCAACGGGACCAGGCTCGTCATCTGGACCTGCAACGGCGGCGCCAACCAGCGGTGGACCCGGGCCTGACCCCGCACGGGCCGCACGCGACCCGAACCACCCGCCGGAGCGGGCCGCGCTCGGGCCGCGCTCAGGCCACGCTCAGGACGATCTTCCCCTGGATGTGGCCCCGCTCGGCGCGTTCGTGCGCCTTCGGGGCCTCCTCCAGCGGGAAGACGCTGTCGACGCCGACGCGCAGCCGCCCGGCGTCGATCAGCTCGGCCAGCGCGGCCATCTGGGCCCCGTCGGAGTGCACCTGGCCGCCGCGGCGCACGATGCCGCGCCGGGCGAGCTCCTCGTCGTGGTAGTCGCCGAAGAAGACCGGGCTGAGCGTGCCGCCGTCCTTGAGCATGGGCAGCAGCGTGTGGCCGTCGGGGCCGCCCACGGTGTCGATCAGGCAGTCCACGTCGCGCACCGCGTCCTGCGGCCGGACCCGGGTGTAGTCGACGAACTCGGCCACGCCCAGGTCCTTCAGGAACGCCTCGTGCCGGCCGGAGGCGACGCCGATGACGTGCGCGCCGAGGTCCGCGGCGAGCTGGACGGCGAAGTGGCCGACGCCGCCGGCCGCGCCGTTGACCAGGACCCGGCTGCCGGGCCGCAGCCCGATGACGTCGTGGACGTACTGGTAGGCGGTGAGCCCGGCCATCGGCACGGCGGCGGCGGTGACGTGGTCCACCGAGGCGGGCTTGCGGGCCAGGTGGCCGGCCGGGGCGGTGGTGTACTCGGCGTACCCCCTGCCGCCCTCGTCGCCGACGCGCGGGAAGCGGACGAGGCCGTACACCTCGTCGCCCGCCCGCCACTCGGTGACGCCGGGACCGACGGCCGTCACGACGCCCGACACGTCCGAGCCGGGGGTGAAGGGCAGCGGGATCTCCGGCCGCATCGACGGCGGAATGTTGGCGAACCCCCGGCGGGCGTACCAGTCGGGCGGGTTGAGCGCGGCGGCGCGCACCCGCACCAGGACCTCGCCCGGCCCCGGCGCGGGCCGCGGCACCTCCTCCAGGCGCAGGACCTCGGGGCCGCCGGTCTCGTGCACGCGGATGGCCTTCATCATCGATTCTCCTCGGGGAGACGGGCGCCGCTATGATGCGGAGCAGTGTTCCGGATCATAACTGGAGCACTGCTCCGCTTGTCAATCGCCGGAAGGTATCGGATGACCTCAACACCCCGGAACCAGCGCGCGGACGCCCAGCGCAACCGGGAGCGCATCCTGGCCGTGGCCGCCGCCGTCATCGAGGAGCAGGGCACGGAGGCGTCCCTGCGCGACGTCGCGCGCCGCGCCGAGGTCGGCCTGGGCACCCTCTACCGGCACTTCCCGACCAGGGAGGCGCTGCTGGAGGCGCTGCTGCGGCAGCGCTTCGACCTGCTCGCCGAGCGCGCCAGGACGCTGGCCGGCGCCGCCGCGCCGCACGAGGCGCTGGTGGAGTGGCTGCGCTCGTTCGTCGCGGGCGCGGGCGCCTACCGGGGGCTGGCCGCCTCGATGATGGCCACGATCAACGACGAGGGCTCGCCGCTGCACGCCTCCTGCCACGCCATGCGCCAGGCGGGCGGACGGCTGCTCGAACGCGCCCAGGCCGCCGGCGAGGTGCGCGCCGACGTGACCGGGCTCGACCTGTTCGCGCTGGCCAGCGCGGTGAGCTGGATCGCCGACCAGGCCCCCTCGCTGGCCGCCCGCGGCGACCACCTCTTCGGACTGATCATGGACGGCCTGCGCCCCCCGGAGCGGCTCACCCGCCCGGCGCCCACCCCAGCGGCACCAGCCTGAGGTCGAACTCGACCTCCTCGTAGGGCCCGTCCATCTCCCAGCCGCCGGTACGCGGGACCGGTCGCCGCACCAGCTCCTCCTTGACCGCGAACGCGGCGTCGGAGCCCAGGTGGGGGTCGCCGGCCAGGAACACGTGCGTGGTCAGCGGCCGGTGGCCGGGCGCGGTGACCTGGTAGTGCAGGTGGGCGGGGCGCATCGGGTGCCGTCCGATCGCGCGCAGCAGCCGGCCGGCGGTGCCGTCGGCAGGCACCGGGTAGCTGCTCGGGCGGATCGTGCGGAAGCAGTAGCGGCCCTCCTCGTCGGCGGTGAACAGGCCGCGCAGGTTGCCGGGCCGCTGGGCGTCGTCCTGGCTGTCGTAGAGGCCGTCGTCGGCCGCCTGCCACAGGTCCACGGTCGCGCCGGGCAGCGGCGTGCCGTCGCAGGACAGCACCCGTCCGTGCACGACCATCGGCGTTCCGCGACCGCGTTCGGGGCCCTCGCTGATCCACGCGCCGGGCTCGCGTACGGGGGCGGGGGAGTGGAACGGGCCCTCGACCGAGGAGGGCGTCATGTTGTCCGGGCCGGCGTGGTTGACGTCGTCCACGGCGGAGGTGAGGCCGAGCATGTCCGACAGCAGCACGAACTCGTCGCGGTCCGGCGTGCACCACCTGCCGGTCTCGGCGAGGAAGGCGAGCCCGGCCCGCCACTCGGCCTCGGTGGGACGCACCTCGTCCACGAACGCGTGCAGGTGGACGATCAGCGCGGAGACGATCTCGCCGACCCGCGGGTCGGGGGCGTCCACCTGGTCGAGCACCTGCCGCACGAGCTTGTCTGTCATGGCGACCGTCCTTGACGGGGACCGTGGGGGTTCATTATCGGCGTCCGGCCAGGGGCCGGGGAAGGCTCAGGCCAGCACGCGGACCACGCCGGCGAACAGGCGGGGCAGCCGGCGCGCCGCCGGGACCACCAGGCGGGCCGTGCCGGGACGGCGGGCGGCCTGCACCAGCGCCGCCGTCAGCAGCCGGTGCGTGCGCGACAGGCGCAGCCACGCGCCGTCGTAGTCCTGCGGACGGTCCGCCGCCAGGCACCCGACCAGCAGCTCCGCCGAGCGCACGGCCAGCGAGACGCCCTCGCCGGTGAGCGCGTCCACGTAACCGGCGGCGTCGCCGACCAGCAGCACGCGACCGGCCCGGCGGGAGCGCACCGCCTGGCGCAGCGGGCCCGCGCCGCGCACCGGGGTGACGGCCGGGCCGCTCAGGCGGCGGGCCAGCCCGGGGAAGCCGCGCAGGTGCTCCTCGAAGCCGCGCCGCGCCGAGCTGAGCACCGCGACGCCCACCAGGTCGTCGCCGACCGGCGTGACGTACGCCTCGCCCGTCCCCGACCAGTGGACCTCGACGAAGTCGCTCCACGGCTCGATCCGGTAGTGCCTGCGCAGGCCGTACCGGCGGGGGCCGCGTACCGGCAGGTCGAGGCCGAGCGAGCGGCGCAGCGGCGAGTGCAGGCCGTCGGCGGCCACCAGCCAGCGGGCCCGCAGCCCGATCGCGCTCACACCGTCGCGGTCCTGGTCGGCGCGGGTGATCCGGCCGGTGACCGTCTTGACGCCCAGCTCGGCGGCCCGCTGCCAGAGCGCGGCGTGCAGGCTCGTGCGGCGGACGCCGAGGCCCGGCCCGGCGGCGAACGCGGCCCGCGCCTCCCGCCGCCCGTCGAGGTAGTGGATGCCGCGGAAGCCCCGCCCCTCGACCGGCGCGCCCATCGCCGCCAGCGCGGCCACCCCGCCCGGCATGACGCCCTCGCCGCACGCCTTGTCCACCGGCGCGGCCCGCGGCTCGACGACCACCGCCTCCATCCCGGCCAGCGCCGCGTGAATCGCCGTGGCCAGCCCCGCCGGTCCCCCACCCGCCACCAGCACGTCGATCACCGGCTCACCCCCTGGTCGCGAGGGCGAGCGCGGCGTTCTCACAGCGGATGCGCACCACCATCAGCGCGGCGTTGAGCAGCGTGAACGCCAGCGCCGTCAGCCACGCCGTGTGCACCAGCGGCAGCGCCAGCCCCTCGGCCGCCACCGCCACGTAGTTGGGGTGCCGCAACCACGCCAGCCGGTACGGCCCCCGCCGCACCAGCGGCAGCCCCGGCACCACGATCACCTGCGTGTTCCACCGGGGCCCGAGCGCGCTGATGCACCACCACCGCAGCGCCTGGGCCGCCACGACCACCGCGAGCATCGGCCAGCCGAGCGCGGGCACGAACGGCCGCCCGGCCAGGGCCACCTCCAGCGGCGCGCACACCAGCAGCCCGGTGTGCAGGGCCACCATCCACGGATAGTGCCCCCGCCCGGTCACCACGCCGCCGCGCGCCATGCTCCACGCGGCGTTCCGCCTGGCGATGACCAGCTCGGCCAGACGTTCCAGGCCGACGAGCACGATGAGCACCAGATACCAGGTCACAGGCCAACCACCAGCGGATCGCAGGGACGGGGGAGACTACCAGCGCAGCAGCACGAGCTCGGAGCAGAAACCGGGACCCATCGCGATGACCAGCCCCCAGCTCCCCGGCGCGGGCGGCTCCCCGGCCAGGGTGTCGCCGAGCACGTGCAGGACCGAGGACGACGACAGGTTGCCGTTGGCCGCCAGCGAGCGCCACGTCACGTCGAGCGCGCCCACCGGCAGCTCCAGCACCTCCGACACCGCCTCCAGCACCTTCGGCCCGCCCGGATGGCACACCCACGCCGTCACCTCCCCGGGCGTGATCCCGTGCTCGGCCAGGAACCCGTGCACGTCGTCGGCCAGGTAGCGGCGCACCACGGCGGGGACGCTGGCGTCCAGCATGACCCGGAACCCGGTGTCGCCCACCTGCCAGCCCATGACGTGCTCCGAGCCGGGATACAGGTGGCTGCGGGTGGCGACGACCGCAGGCCCGGCGGCGGCCCCGGACGCGTCCCGCCCGCCGCCGCTGGCGACCACGGCCGCCGCGCCGTCGCCGAACAGCGCGCTGGCGACCAGGTTCGCGGGCGAGGAGTCGCCGCGCTGCAGGGTCAGCGAGCACAGCTCCACCGACAGCAGTACGGCCACGTGGTCCGGCCAGCCACGCAGGTAGTCGTGCAGCCTGGCGATGCCCGCCGCGCCCGCCACGCAGCCCAGGCCGAACACCGGCACCCGCTTGACGTCGGGACGCAGCCCGAGCGCGGCGGCCAGCCGGGCGTCCACGGACGGCGCGGCGATGCCGGTCACCGACGTGAACATGATCAGGTCGACGTCGGTCGGCTCCAGCTCGGCGGCGTCCAGGGCGGCCTTCACGCTCTCCAGCCCCAGCTCGACCGCGACGGAGACGAAGGCGTCGTTGGCCGCGCCGAAGCCGTTCAGCTTCTCGTAGCGGTCGATGGGCAGGGCGAGGTTGCGGTGCTCCACGCGGGCGCTGCGGTGCAGCCGGTCCAGCAGGCGGCGGTCGGCGCCCTCGGGCAGGCACAGGCGGGCGGCCATGTCGGTGAGCTCGGACTGCGGGTAGCGGTGGGGAGGGAACGCACAACGGACTGCGGAGATTCGGGTCATGCAGTGCTCCCTCGACAGGTCGCCCACAACATCCACTCCCCGCACGCTTCCCGCAAGGATGGTCATTTAAGCCATACGCGGCGCGTGGGAATTCTCGTTCCGGATCTCCCGGTCTACGATCACCGTGTGACCGACCCGGATCCCGCGGCCGCCGCCGTCGTGCGCGGCGGGCCGGTCCGCACGGCCGTCGCGCTGGCGCTGGCCTGCCATCCGGGCCCGACCGTGGCCGTGACCGCCCTGGTCACCGCGCTGGCCGTGGCGGCGGGCCGGGACCCGGCCGGGTGCGTCCTGGTGGCCGCCGCCGTGCTGGCCGGGCAGTTGTCGATCGGCTGGTGCAACGACGCGCTCGACGCCGGACGCGACGCCGCCGCGGGGCGCACGGGCAAACCGGCCGCCGACGGCACGGTGAGCGTGACCGCCGTGCGGGTGGCCGCGCTGGCGGCCCTCGCCCTGTGCGTGCCGCTCTCGCTGGCCTCGGGCCGGACGGCGGGGCTGGCGCACCTGGCGGGCGTGCTGGGGGCCTGGGGGTACGACTTCGGCCTGAAGGCCACCGTCCTGTCGTGGGCGCCGTACGCCGTCGGGTTCGGGGTGCTTCCGGCGTTCGTGACGCTGGGGCTGCCCGGGGAGCCGTGGCCGGCGTGGTGGGCGGTCGCGGCGGCGGCGCTGCTGGGCGTGGGCGCGCACCTGGCCAACGTGCTGCCCGACATCGAGGGCGACCTGGCGACCGGCGTGCGCGGGTGGCCGCAGCGGCTGGGGGCGGCGCGCGTACGGCTGCTGGTGCCGGTGCCCTTGGTGGCCGCCACCTGCCTGCTCGTCCTCGGGCCCGCGGGCGGCCCCGGGGTCGCGGGATGGGCGGCCATGGCGGCCGCGGTGCTGCTCGCGGCCGGGGGAGCGCTGCTGGCCGGACGGTCCGCGCGGGCGCCGTTCGGCACCGCCGTCGCCGTTGCGGCCGTGGACGTGCTCCTGCTGCTCGCCAACGGCGCCGCCTTGACGGTCTGAGCCTCGGTCAACCGCGGTGGGGCAGGCGTGCCGCGCCGCGCAGCCAGCGCAGGCCCACCGCCAGGGCCAGCGGCGCGGGCACCGTCCCGGCCCCGAGCCCGACCTCCACCAGCAGGTCGAACACCTCCTTGCGGCGCGCGGCGGTCGCGATGGCCGCGTCGATGAACCCCGGCGACTGCGCCAGCCGGGCCAGCACGTCGGTCGTGCGCAGGTGCCGCCCCAGCGCGCCGCGAAGCTTGGCCCGGTACCGCGCCAGCGGGTCGCCCGCCGCCGCACCTGCCGCTTCGACCAGCGCTTCGACCACCGCCTCGGCCGCCAGCCGTCCCGACAGCAGCGCGTAGTAGATGCCCTCGCCGGTCAGCGGGTTGATCAGCCCCGCCGCGTCCCCGGCGAGCAGCACCCGCCCGGCGCCCGGCGCGGGCCGCCCGGTCGACAGCGGCAGGTGATGGGCGCGCAGGTCGCGCGCGGGCCGGTCGGGCAGCAGCTCGGCCAGCCTGCCGTGCAGCACCTGGCGGCCCGGCGCCCCCGCCGCCCGCAGCCGGGGCAGCAGCATGCCGAACCCGACGTTCGCGGTGCCGTCGCCGATCGGGAACGACCACGCGTAGGCCGGCCAGCCCGCCCGCTGCATCGCGATGAGCTGCACGTCGTCGGCCTCGGGCACGTCGGCGTAGCCGCGCACGGCCAGGGCGGTGTGCCGCTCGCCCGCCGCGGGCAGCCCGATCAGCCGGCGCACCGCCGAGTAGGCCCCGTCGGCCGCCACCACCGCGCGGGCCCGCAGCCGCCCGTCCAGGACGACCCAGGACCCGTCGTGGGCCAGCTCCCTGACGCGGTGGCGGCGCACCTCGACGCCCCTGGCCCCGGCCGCCGCCACCAGCCGCGCGTCGAACACCCGGCGCGGCACCACGTGGTTGGGCCGGGCCGCCTCGGCCGAGACGCGCAGCCCGCCCGGCGAGACCACGGTCAGCCGGGGCGTGGGCCGGTAGTCGTCGATGAGGTCCGGCAGGCCCAGCCGGGCCAGCTCGTCGCGGCCGTGCGCGGCGATGCCGTCGCCGCACGGCTTGTCGCGGGGGAAGCCGGCCCGGTCGAGCAGCACCACGCGCAGGTCCGGCCGCAGCTGGACGGCCCGCAGCGCCGCCGCCGACCCCGCCGGTCCCGCGCCCACGACCGCCAGGTCCCATTCCTCACCCATGCGAGGTCTTGTCCCACCCGGCGCGGTGGAGGAAACCCGTTCCCGCCGGTGTCCCACCCGGCGCGGTGGGGGAAGCCCGTTCCCGCCGGGTCAGGCCCGCGACAGCGCGCGAGCGGCGTGGATCAGGGGCACGTGGCTGAACGCCTGCGGGAAGTTGCCCACCAGGCGCCCGTAGCGCGGGTCGTACTCCTCGGCCAGCAGCCCGACGTCGTTGCGCAGCTCCAGCAGGCGTTCGAACAGCTCCCTGGCCTCCTCCTTGCGGCCCTGCATCGCCATCACCTCCACCAGCCAGAAGCTGCACGCCAGGAACGCGCCCTCACCGCCGGGCAGGCCGTCGACGTCGTTGTCGGCGGCCAGCGGATAACGCAGGACGAACCCGTCGGACATGAGCTCCTTCTCGATCGCCGCCACCGTGCCGGTCACACGGGGGTCGTCGGGCGGCAGGAAGCCCACGACCGGGATCATCAGCAGCGCCGCGTCCAGCTCCGACGACCCGTACGACTGGGTGAAGGTGTTGCGGTGGGGGTCGAAGCCCTTGTCGCAGATCTCGGCGTGGATCGTGTCGCGCAGCACGCGCCACCTGTCGACCGGGCCGGTGCGGCCGAAGCTCTCGACGTACTTGACGGCCCGGTCGAGGGCGACCCAGCACATCACCTTGGAGTGCACGAAGTGCCGGCGCGGGCCGCGCACCTCCCACAGGCCCTCGTCGGGCTCGTCCCAGTGCTCCTCCACGTAGTCGAGGAGCTGGCGCTGGATCGACCAGGCGCGCTCGTCGGGGGCCAGGCCGCGGGCGCGGGAGACGTACAGGCAGTTCATCACCTCGCCGTAGACGTCGAGCTGGAGCTGCTGGACCGCCTCGTTGCCGATGCGGACCGGGCGGGAGCCCTCGTAGCCGTCCAGCCAGTCCAGGCGCAGCTCGGGCAGGCGGCGCTCGCCGGCGACGCCGTACATGATCTGCAGGTCCTGGGGACGCCCGGCGATGGTGCGCAGCAGCCAGGACCGCCAGTCGGCGGCCTCGTCGAGGTAGCCCGAGCTGATCAGCGCGTCGAGGGTCATCGTGGCGTCGCGCAGCCAGCAGAACCGGTAGTCCCAGTTGCGCACGCCGCCGATGTCCTCGGGCAGGGACGTGGTCGGCGCGGCCACGATGCCGCCGGTCGGCGCGTACGTCAGCCCCTTCAGCGTGATCAGCGACCGGGTCACCGCCTCCCGGTAGGGGCCCTGGTAGGCGCACTTGCCGACCCACTCGGTCCACATCGTCTCGGTCTCGGCGAGCTGCTCCTCGGCGTCGATGCGCGGCGGCATCGGCTCGTGGGAGGGGTGCCAGGTGAACACGAACGGCAGCCGGTCGCCCGCGTTGACGGTGAACGTCGCCCGGTGGGCGTAGTCGCCGCCCTTGAGCGGGACGGGGGAGTGCAGCCACACCGAGTCGGGGCCGCCGACGGCCTGCAGGTGGCCGTTCGTCCGGCGCACCCACGGCACGATGCGCCCGTAGTCGAAGCGCACGCGCAGCTGGGTGGAGACCTCGACGCTGCCCGAGACCCCCTCGACGATGCGCACGACGTCGGGGTTCCGGTCGCGCGGGGGCATGAAGTCGATCACCCGGACCGTGCCGGTCGGGGTGTCCCACTCGCTCTCCAGGATGAGCGTGTCGGGCCGGTACCGGCGCCGGGTGGCCGGCCGCCGGGCCGCCGGGCCCAGCCACCAGTGGCCGTTGCGCTCGCTGCCGAGCAGGGCCGCGAAGCACGAGGGGGAGTCGAACCTGGGCAGGCAGAGCCAGTCGATGGAACCGTCCCTCGCCACCAGTGCGGCCGACTGCATGTCTCCGATCAGCGCGTAGTCCTCAATCCGCATGCGCAAGACGCTACTCGCGCGCGGGCGATCCCGCGCCGGGCCGGGCCTGTCGCGTCAGGACGGGCCCGGCGCGGGATCACGACAAGGGGAACCAGCGGGTGAACAGCTGGGTCAGCGGGCCGATGGCGAGGGCGAAGACCAGCGTCCCGACGCCGACGCTGCCGCCGAGCAGCCAGCCCACGGCCAGCACGGTGAGCTCGATGAGGAAGCGGGCCAGCCGGACGGACAGGCCGAGCCGCATCAGGCCGGTCATGACGCCGTCGCGCGGCCCCGGGCCCATGCCCGCCCCGATGTAGAGCACGGTGGCCAGCGCGATCGCGACCACGCCGAGGGCCACGTACAACGCCTGGACGGCCAGGTGGGACGGCGTGGGCAGCAGCAGGATCGCCGCGTCGGCGAACAGGCCGAGGAACACCACGTTGCTGATCGTGCCGAGGCCGGGCCGCTGGCGCAGCGGGATCCACAGCAGCATCACCAGGGCGCCGACGCCGATGATGACGGTGCCGATGGACACGTCCAGCCGCAGGGCCAGGCCCTGGTGGAAGACGTCCCAGGGGTCGTTGCCGAGGCCCGACTCCACCTGCAGCCCGATGCCGGCGCCGTACAGGGCCAGGCCGCCGTAGAGGCGCAGGAGGCGGGAGGGGAGGGAACTCAGGCGGGGGACGGTTGCTTCGCTCATGATGGCCCTATGGTGGCAGGCCAACTGGTTGCCAAAACAGGGCCAATCGTGGAAAGTGGCCTTATGAGGCATTTGTCGGCTGCGCAGGTGGCCCGGCTGGTCGACGTCGATCCGGCCGCGCGGCCGTACTACCGCGCCCTGGCCGACGGCGTGCGCGCGCTCATCATGGACGGCCAGATCCCCGTACGCGTGCGCATGCCCGCAGAGCGCCACCTGGCCGAGACCCTGGGCGTCAGCCGAACCACCGTCACCTCCGCCTACGACCTGCTGCGCGAGCGCGGCTACCTGGACAGCAGGCAGGGCTCGGGAAGCTGGACGACCTTGCCGGACCCGGCCACCACCCGCGAGAACCCCTGGCTGTCCACCGGCGACGACGGCCTGATCCAGCTCCACTGCGCCGCCCCGCCCGCGCCGTCCGCGCTGCGCGAGGCCATGGCCGAGGCCCTGGACGACCTGCCCAGGTACGGCATGGGCAACGGCTACGACCCCATGGGCCTGCCGGTCCTGCGCGAGCGCGTCGCCGCCCGCTACACCGAGCGCGGCCTGGCCACCCGGCCGGACCAGATCGTCGTCACCACCGGCTCCCAGCACGCCATCCAGCTCGTGGCCGGGCTGCTGGTCGGCCCCGGCGACCCCGTCATGGTCGAGTCGCCGACCTACCCGCACGCCATCGACGTGGCCCGCCAGCACGGCGCCCGGATCGTGCCCTTCGGCATCTCGCACGAGGGCTGGCAGTCCGACCTGATGGCCGCCACGATGCGGCAGTCGGCCGCCCGCCTGGCCTACCTGATGCCCGACTTCCACAACCCCACCGGCGCCCTCATGGACGACGCCACCCGCGCCGCCGTCGCCGGCGCGGCCCGCCGCAACGACGTCATCCTGCTGGTCGACGAGACCTGGAGCGAGCTGGCCCTGGACGACGTGCCGCGCACCGCGCCGATGGCCGCCTTCGACACCGACAGCCGGGTGATCAGCATCGGGTCGGCGTCCAAGCTGTGGTGGGGCGGCCTGCGCATCGGCTGGATTCGCACCACGGCCGCCCTGGCCCGCCGGCTGGCCCGGCACCGCGCGGTCGTCGACATCTCCAGCCCGGTCATGGAGCAGCTGGTCACCGCCCGCCTGTTCGAGCGGATGGCGCAGACCCGCGCAGAACGCCTGCGCGGCCTGCGCGCCTCGCGGGACGCGCTGACCGCCGCGCTGGCCCGGCACCTGCCGGAGTGGACGTACACGCTGCCGCGCGGCGGCGGCACGCTGTGGGTGCGGCTCAACGGCGACACCTCCACCACGCTCGCCGACGCCGCCGTCTCCCACGGCGTGCGCCTGGCCCCCGGGCCCTGGTTCGGCCTGGAAGGCACCCTGGAGGGTTACCTGCGGCTGCCGTTCACCCTGCCGCCCGAGACCGTGGCCGACGCCGTCGCGCGCATCGCCCGCGCCCGCGTCCAGGGCCCCACCGGCGCCCGCCGCCACGCCGACTCGCTCGTGCCGATGGTGTGAGCGGCTCGCCCGTGTGTGGTGCGGGGGCTGCTCGCGCGTGGTGTGGGGGTCAGGAGTGCTCCTCGGCGCCCTTGGCCAGGGGCGCCCGCCAGTTGCGGCGCATCGCGGTGATGCGCAGGCCGAAGGCCAGCAGCGCGGCGGCCAGCGTGGCCGGCCAGCCGTGCAGCCCGGCCGTGGACAGGCCCGCCATCACGGCCGAGCCCAGCAGGGCGGGCACCGCGTAGAGCTGGCGGTCGTACAGCAGGGTGGGGATCTCGCCGGCCAGCACGTCGCGGATCACGCCGCCGCCGACGGCCGTCGTGACGCCGAGGATGGTGGCGTGCAACGGGCTGAGGCCGTACTCCAGGGCCTTCTCGGTGCCGACGGCCGCGAACAGGCCGAGGCCGGCCGCGTCGAGCACGAGGATGACCGGCATCACGCGGGCCACGTGCGGATGCCAGAAGAAGACGATCACCGTGGCGGCCACCGGCACCAGCACGTAACCCAGGCTCTGGAAGGCGGCCGGCCGCACGTTGAGAATGAGATCGCGGACCAGGCCGCCGCCGAGCGCGGTCATCTCGGCCAGGACGCCCATCCCGACCACGTCGAGCCGCTTGCGCACACCCATGAGCGCACCGGTCAGTGCGAAGACAAAAATACCGACAAGGTCGAGAATTTCAGACACGTTGGATGTTTTTACCGGATCGGCGGCATGGCCGCCGCATGGTAGTGCTCGGCCATGAGCACCCGCAGTTTCCGCGTGAACAGGAACATCGCCACCCCGGCCGCGATCGCCATGATCGCCAGGACCAGGTAGTACATCGGGTCGGACAGGTACCGGGTGAGCCGCCCCGTCTGGCCGCCCACCGCGTCGCCCACCGACACCGCGATGAACCAGATCCCCAGCATCTGCCCCTTGAACGCCTCCGGCGCCAGCTTCGTCGTCACCGACAGCCCGACCGGGCTCAGCGACAGCTCGCCGAACACCTGGATCAGGTAGACCAGCACCAGCCACCACACCGACACCCGCCCGCCGGTCGCCAGCCCGGCGGCGATCGCCATCACCACGAAGCTCAGCCCCACCATGACCAGCGCGAACCCGAACTTCTGCGGCGTGCTCACCCGCACCCCGAGCTTCACCCACAACGCCGCGAACACCGGCACGAAGATCATGATGAACAGCGGGTTGAACGACTGCGTCGTCGCCGCCTGGATCGGCACCCCGAACAGCTCCAGCCGGGTGTGGTCGGCGGCGAAGAACAGCAGCTTGCTCGGCGCCAGGTCGTAGATCATCCAGAAGATCGCCGCCGCGACGAACAGCCAGATGTAGGCCTTCATCCGGCTGCGCTCCTCGTCGGTGAGGCTGTGGCTGCCCAGCAGGATGTAGGCGAAGTAGACCACCGGCACGATCAGGATGACGATCGTGATCGCCAGCGCCAGACGGTCGATGGTGAGCGTGCCCGTGGCCGCCCACGCGCCGAGCGCGAGCGCGGTCACCGCCACGCCCGCCCCGGCCATCCGGCCGAACCGGCGGCGCTCGGGCGGCGTCAGCCGGACGCCGGGACGCTCCCCGACGCCGCGCAGGTTCCGGCCGCCCCAGACGTACTGCAGCAGGCCGAGGGCCATGCCGACGGCGGCGGCGCTGAAGCCCAGGTGCCAGCGGTCGCCGTCGGCCAGCCAGCCGACGACGAGGGGCGCGAAGAAGGCGCCCAGGTTGATGCCCAGGTAGAACAGGGAGAAGCCGGCGTCGCGGCGGCCGTCCTCGTCCTCGCCGTACAGGCGGCCGACCATGACCGAGATGTTCGGCTTGAGCAGGCCCGTGCCGCTGATGATGAGCAGCAGCCCCAGCCAGACGAAGAACGACGTCGTCACCGGGATCGCCATGCTGATGTGGCCCAGCATGATGACGAACCCGCCCCAGAACACCGACCTGCGCGCCCCCAGCACGCGGTCGGCGATCCAGCCGCCGGGCAGCGCCACCAGGTAGATCAGCGCCCCGTAGACGCCGACCACCGCCTGCGCGGTCTCCTGCGACATGCCGAGGCCCTTGTGGGCCGGCGAGGCCGCCATGAACGTGGCCAGGATCGCCCGCAGGCCGTACCAGCTGAAGCGCTCCCACATCTCCGTGGAGAACAGGGTCGCCAGCCCCCACGGATGCCCGAAGAAGGTCCTTCCGCCCTTGCTCATGCCCGCCCCCCCCGAGACACGTACGGCACCTGGACGATCACTCTACGTGACAGCTCCGACTGTTTTCCGCCTGGGTCTTGCCGCTGTCCAGAGGGTGTGGTGCGATGCATGCCACCTGTGCAAGTGATTACTGACTGGAGGCGGGTGCCATGGCCGAAGTCCTCGACGTACGGGCCGACATCGAGCGGGAGATCGCCGGTCGCACGGTCTGCGAACAGCTCAGGCAGGTGGCCGCCCGGCACCCCGACGCACCCGCGTACTCCGACCCCGAAGGCTCCGGCGGCTGGACGACGTTGACCTACGGGCAGGCGCGGCGGCGCATCCTGGAGATCGCGGCCGCCTTCGCCGCCCTCGGCCTGCGGCGCGGCGAGTCAGTCGCGATCATGATGGTCAACCGCAGCGAGCACGTGCTGGCCGACCTCGGCGCCGTGCACGCCGGCGGCGTGGGCTGCACGGTCTACTCCACCTTCGCGCCCGACCAGATCGCGTTCGTGGCCGGCGACGTGGGCGCCCGCTTCGCCGTGCTGGGCGGCCCCGCCGAGCTGGCCCGCTGGCAGCCGGTGCTCGACCGGCTCGACGGCCTGCGCCGGATCATCATGCTCGACGGCGCCCCCGACGACGAGCGCTTCCTGTCCTGGGCCGACTTCCTCGACCTGGGCCGCGCCCGCCTGGCCGAGGACGAGGCCGCCGTCGAGGCCCGCGCCCGCGAGGTGGCCGCCGGCGACGTCGTCACCGTGCTCTACACCTCGGGCACCACCGGCATGCCCAAGGGCGTGCCGCTCACCCACACCAACGTCTTCTACGAGGCCGCCGCCACCGACCGCATCACCTCGCTGCCGACGCACGGCACCCAGATCTCCTACCTCACCTACGCCCACATCGCCGAGCGCATCCTCAGCCTCTACCTCCCGCTGGTCAAGATGTCGCACGTGCACTTCTGCACCGACCTGGCCAACCTCGGCGCCACGCTCGGCCAGGTCAGGCCGATGATGTTCTTCGGTGTACCGCGCGTGTGGGAGAAGATGATGGCCCGGCTGCTGGCCGTGCTCGCCACGCAGCCGCCCGAGCAGCAGGCCGCCGTACGCGAGGCCATGGCGGCCGGCGCCGCCTACGTCGAGGCCGGCCAGTACGGCGGCACGATCACCCCCGAGATCCAGGCCGCCTACGACAAGGCCGACGCGGCCCTGCTGTCGGTCGTCCGCGGCATGATCGGCTTCGACCGCGCCGAGTGGACCGCGACCGGCGCCGCCCCTCTGCCCGCCGAGGTCCAGCACTTCTACGCCGGCCTCGGCCTCAAGGTCATCGACGTCTACGGCATGACCGAGACCACCGGCGCCTTCACCGGCAACAGCCCCTCCTGCTACCGCCTGGGCACCGTCGGCAGGGCCGAGCCCGGCGTCGAGGTGCGCATCGCCGAGGACGGCGAGATCCTCACCCGCAGCCCGCTCAACACCGGCGGCTACCTCAACCGCCCCGAGGCCACCGCCGAGCTGCTCGACGCCGACGGCTGGCTGCACACCGGCGACATCGGCACGGTCGACGACGACGGCTTCTACCGCGTCGTCGACCGCAAGAAGGAGCTCATCATCACCGCCGGCGGCGAGAACGTCTCGCCCGCCGAGATCGAGAACCACCTCAAGGAGCACCTGCTCATCGGCCAGGCCCTCGCCTACGGCGACAACCGCCCGCACCCGGTGGCCGTCCTGACCCTCGACGGCGAGACCGCGCCGGGCTGGGCGCAGGCCCGCGGCATCGGCTTCACCTCCCTGGCCGAGCTGGCCGAGCACCCCGACGTCCTCAAGGAGGTCGCGGCCGCCGTCGAGGCCGCCAACGCCAGGCTGGCCAGGGTGCAGCAGGTCAAGCGGTGGGCGCTGCTCGGCACCGAGTGGACCGCCGAGACCGAGGAGCTCACCCCGAGCCTGAAGCTGAAGCGGCGCGTCATCCACGCCAAGTACGCCGACATCATCGAGTCCCTCTACGACGAGGCGCGCTGATCTCGCGCCCCCGTCGGCTTTGCCATAAGGGGTGCGTGTCGCGGTCCTGGTCATGACCGGGCGGTTCCTAGCGTCTCGCTCATGACCAGAAGCCTCCTTCTCGTCTCGCTCGCGGCGGGGTCGCTCACGGCGCCCGTGCCTGCGTATCCCGCCGCGACCGAGCTCGCCATCCGCGCCATCACCGTACGGCCCGCGAACCCGGTCGTGGGTGCCCACGACTCGGTGAGCCTGGTGATCGACGTGATCGCGCGGGGCGCGCGCGGCAAGAACGGCGTCACCGTCAAGGTGGAGCCCGGCGCCCCGCCCGGCCCGCTGCTGTCGGCCAAGCCCCCGGTCGAGGACGCCGCCGACCTCCCGCCCGCCTCCGACCTCCCGCCCGCCGCCGAACCCGGCCTCCAGCCTCCGGCCGTTTCCGGGCCGCCGTCGTCCTCCTCGTCCTGGACGCCCGGGACGTCCTCGGCGCCCGGCGAGTCCTCTGGGCCCGCCGAGTCCACCGAGTCCGCCGGGTCCGCCGGGTCCGCGGGGCCCTCCGGATCTTCGGCGTCGCCGGTCGGCCCGGCCGGCGCCGCGCCGGGGAGCGCGTACGCGCATCCGGCTTCCGGCGGCCCGGTCGAGGGGCTGCGGGCCCTGATGCCGCTGCCCCTGACGGTCGTCGCCGATCCAGGTGCCGCCGGGCCAGGTGCCGCCGAGCCGAGGGTCGACCTGCAGAAGGCCCCGTCCACCGGCACGCTGCCGCCCCGGCTGGTGTGGCGGCAGGGGGCGACCCCGCCGGCCCGGATGGCGGCCGACTGGCAGACCTGGCGTTTCCTACCGGACAAGAAGCTGAACCGCTTCTACCCGACCGGCACCTGGACGATCAGCGCCACCGCCAGGGACGCCGACGGCGCCACGGTCACCGAATACGCCTCCTTCGAGCTCAGGAGGGCGACCAGGTTGTCGTCCGTCCGGGTGGAGAGGTCGCCGAAGTCCGCCGGCGGCGTGCGCCTGCGCGGCTCGCTGACCAGGATCGACCCGCGCGGCTTCACCGACTTCGGGCCGTACGCCAAGCAGCGGCTGCGGCTCCAGTGGCGCGGGGAGGGCTCGCCGGCCTGGGAGGACGTGGCCGAGACGACGACTGACGCGGCCGGGGCCTTCGTGCAGACGGTGCCGCCCAGGAGAGGCGGCCTGTGGCGCGTGCACTTCCCAGGAAACCCCCACTACGCGCCATACACCACTAAACCCCGACAAATCGCCAGTTAACGTAATAAAGCACGCACAAAAATCCGCCGGGGTATTTGTCGTTATCTAATCGTGATCTGTCGTATCGCAACTTTTCTTTACCCTTACGCGTCATTAGGCGTTGACGTGTCCCGTCCCTGGGGCGCGTCCGAGACGGGGAAGGATTTGTTTTTGATGATGCGACGTCTAGCCGCCGGACTGGCCGCGGCCGCTCTGGGCGCCACGATGGTGGCCACCGCCGCCGCCGCGCCCGCCCTGGCGGACACGGACCCCGATCCCGACTTCGCGGGCGGGAGCACGAGCCTCCAGCTCGACGTCAACCCCGAGCCGGCGCGGCGCGGCAGGGCCCTCGACATCCAGGGCAAGCTGTCGGTGTCCTGCGACGAGGACTACATCAGCGGGTTCGTCGCGGTGCACCACGCCGACTACTGCAAGGACAGCGAGCGCTGGCACCGTCTGGCGTGGAAGCGGGTCGTGATCCTCTTCCAGGCCGACGGCAGCGACAAGTGGGACTACGTCGAGTCGGTGCGCACGAACCGGGACGGCTCCTTCCGCACCAGCGAGCGGGCCTACACCTCGGGCACCTGGCGCGCCGTCTTCGAGGGCTCCAGGTACCTGGCCCCCTCCGAGGGCAAGGACTGGGTGAAGGTCTACGGCGGCGGCCACCGCCACTAGCGGCACCGGCGGAAGCCCGGCCTCACGGCCGGGCTTCCGGCATGTCCGGCCCCGTCCGGAGCCGCTCCCGGGCCGTTCCCAGGCCGTTCGCGAGCCGTTCCCGGCCCTGTTCCGAGCGTCTTCCGAGCCGTTCCCGGGCCGGTCGTCGCCGTCAGTAGCCCACGGCGACATGCGCCCGGTGGTGCCGCGGGTCCTCGATCTCGGCCACCACCGCCGCCGCCAGATCGGCGTAGGAGAACACCGGCCCGCCCTCCTCGGCGGCCATGACCTGCTCCCCGCCGAACCGGTGCCGCCCGCTGCGCTCCGCCCGGTCGTCCAGCACCACCGGCGGCGGCGCGATCACCACCCAGTCCAGAGCCCCGCCCTCCGCGCGGAGGACCTCCAGCTCGGCGGCGTGCCCGAGGGAGAACGTCCGGGCGTCCTCGGGGAAGCCGGGGGTGTCCACCAGCCGCGTCCCCGGCGCGACCTCCAGCAGGGTGCCGATGCCCAGCGCCACCAGCCGGGGCACGCCCGCCGCCGCCAGCCCGCCGGTCAGCGCCCGCGCCGCCGCCGTGTAGAACTCCGCGGACGGCACGTCCAGCCGGACGCTCGCCTGCACCGCCACGTCGTGCCCCGCCGCGACCGCCGCCACGCTCTCCCGGTCGGTCACGTCACCGGCGACCACCCGCACGCCGTCACCGGACGGCCCCGCGTACCGGGCCGGGTCGCGCACCACGGCCGTCACCTCGTGCCCCCGCTCCACGGCCTGCCCGACCACCCGCGCGCCGGCCCGTCCGCCCGCGCCGAAAACCACGATCCTGCTCATCGTCAACACTCCGTCCAGCGGCCGGCACACCCGGCCGCGCCCGGCAGACGGTAGACGCCCGATGGTCACTTCCCGCAACGATAGTGAGCTCCCGCCGCCTAGCATGGACGTCATGGCCGAACCCCTTGACCCCGACATGTTCGCCGCCTGTGTCCACGTCGCCCCCGTCCGCGTCGGCGACAAGTGGACCGCCAAGATCATCCGTTGTCTGGAGCAGGGCCCGAGACGCTTCACCGAGCTGCAGGTCCCGCTGCGCGGCATAACCCCGAAGGTCCTCACCGAGTCCCTGCGCGCCATGGAACGCGACGGCCTGCTCACCCGCACGGCCTACGCCGAGATCCCGCCCCGCGTCGAGTACGCGCTGACCCCCCTCGGCCGCAGCCTGCTCGCGCCCATGGCGGCCGGCTGCGAGTGGTCCAGACGGCACCTGTCGGAGCTCATCGACGCCCGCGAGTCCTGGCAGGCCGCCCACCCCTGACGATCCCGTCCCGGCGGCCCCACGGAATCGATCACCGGCGCGGCGCGTTGCCTGCCAGGGAGAGGCAGGCGGTTTTGAGCGCCGCGCGACACCCGTCGTAGTCTGGCTCTCTGGCGAAACGGACAGGAGGTGACGCCCCATGTTGCGAGACTCGTTCGGACGGGTGGCGACGGATCTGCGGGTGTCCCTCACGGACAAGTGCAATCTGCGCTGCACGTACTGCATGCCGCCCGAAGGGCTCGACTGGCTGCCCAAGGCCCAGTTGCTGACGGCCGACGAGATCGTCCGGCTGGTGCGCATAGGCGTCGAGCGGCTGGGCGTCACCGAGGTGCGCTACACCGGCGGCGAGCCGCTGCTGCGGCGCGAGCTGGTCGACATCGTCGCCCGCACCACCGCCCTCGACCCGCGTCCCCAGGTGCTGCTGACCACCAACGGCATCGGCCTGGCCCGGCTGGCCGAGCCGCTGGCGCGGGCCGGCCTCGACCGGGTCAACGTCTCACTCGACACGCTCGACCCGGCCACGTTCAAGCAGCTCGCCCACCGCGACCGGCACGCCGACGTCATCGCCGGGCTGGCCGCCGCCGACGCGGCGGGCCTGCGCCCGGTCAAGGTCAACGCGGTGCTCATGCGCGGCGTCAACGACCACGAGGCCGTGCCGCTGCTGCGCTTCTGCCTGGAGCGCGGCTACGAGCTGCGCTTCATCGAGCAGATGCCGCTCGACGCCCAGCACGGCTGGACCCGCGAAGGCATGATCACCGCCGACGAGATCCTCGAACGCCTCTCGGCCGCCTTCGACCTGACCCCCGACGACCTGGAGCAGCGCGGCAGCGCCCCGGCCGAGCGGTTCCTGGTCGGCGGCGGCCCGGCCCGGGTCGGCGTGATCGGCTCGGTGACGCGCCCGTTCTGCGGTGCCTGCGACCGGGTCCGGCTCACCGCCGACGGCCAGGTGCGCAACTGCCTGTTCGCCACCGAGGAGTCCGACCTCAAGACCGCCATGCGCGCGGGCGCCTCCGACGACGACCTGGCCGCCCGCTGGGTCGCCGCGGTCGCCCGCAAGCGCGCCGGGCACGGCATCGACGACCCGTCCTTCCTCCAGCCGTCCAGGCCGATGTCGGCCATCGGCGGCTGACGATGCTCTTCGACGCGGTCGTCCTGGCCGGGGGAGCGGCCCGCCGCCTGGGCGGCGCCGACAAGCCCGGCCTGACCGTCGGCGGCCGTCCGCTGGTCGAGCGGGTGGTCGCGGCGGCGTCCGGCGCGCGCCGCACGGTCGTCGTCGGGCCGACCCGGGAGCTGCCCGGGGTCGTGTTCACGCGGGAGGACCCGCCGGGGGGCGGGCCCGTCCCCGCGCTGGCCGCCGGGTTGCGCGAGGTCGAGGCGCCGTGGCTGGTGCTGCTCGCCGGCGACCTGCCGTTCCTGACGGCCGCGCACGTGCGGGAGCTGCTGGCGGCGGCCCGTCCCGGCGCGGGGGCGGTCATGGTCGACGACGACGGCCGCGAGCAGTGGCTCGTCGGCGCCTGGCCGGTGCCGCAGCTGCGGGCGGCGCTCGCCGCCTACCCAGGGCGTTCCCTCAAGGGCCTGCTCGGCCCCCTGACCGGAACGCGGCTGGCCTCGCCGGGCCGGCCGTGGTTCGACTGCGACACGATGGACGACCTGAAGGAGGCTCGCATGAACGTACTCGCCGAGTGGACGGCGCTGGTGTGCAAGGAGCTGGGCGTCGACCCCGCCCGGGTGGACCGCGACCTGGTCCTCGACCTGACCAAGGAGGTCGCCCACGGGGTGGCCAGGCCCGCCGCGCCGCTCACCGCCTACCTGCTCGGGCTGGCCCAGGGCGCGGGCAGCGCCCCTGAGGACGCCGTGGCCAGACTGGTCACATTGGCGAAGAACTGGGAGCAGGCGACCACCGAGACGCTGACTGACGGCTGACACTCGAACGAACTCTTGAAGTCAAGCCGGCCGCTTCCTGAAGATTTCCTGAGAATTACGAGGAGGAGGCCGGTGTAAACGATTTCGGGAAAGCGGTCCTATCGGACTCCGGCCGGCGCGGGGGACTGATCGTCCAATGCAAAGGGCTGGCCAGGAAAAGGGCGACGCCGGGTGGTTACGGGGGCAAACCACCCGGCGTCGCTTCATCGGCGTTCCGACGGGGGCCCGGAACGCCGGCACCAGCACTCCGACGGGGGACCGGAGCGCTTGCCTAAAGCGTACACCTACAACCCATGGGATGCGTCAAGACTTAGTCACGACCCGATCTCGCGTCGATGCAGCGGTATCTCGGTTTGGTTAGCCTCGGGGGACTGAAAGTGGGGCGGCGGCGCGCCCTCGCTGCGCTCATTGGCCCCGATTACGGCAATGTATGGCAAAAACACTGCCCCGGCGATGAACAGCAGCCGGTAGGGCCACGGCACCGGCACCACGACCGCCAGGATCAGGCAGATCGTCCGGATGCCCATCTTGATCAGGTAGGCGACCTCACGCTTGCGGATGTCCGCCGTGAGCGAGGGTCTGGCGTCGGTGACCTGGTGGACGTCCGGCTTCTTGCGCCACCCCTTCATACCTTCCACGGTAGACCTCGTACGGGCAGGGCGCGACGGCGCGGCCGGGCGATGAGGAGGGTCATGCGATCATGGCCTTCGAGTAAGGAGGATGGGGAGATGACGGATCGAACGTATCGGGTCACTGAGATAGTCGGCACGTCGGGGGAGAGCCTTGACCAGGCCATCCGCAACGGCCTCCAGCGGGCCTCGCAGACCCTGCGCCACCTGGACTGGTTCGAGGTCACCGAGATCCGCGGCCACCTCGACGGAGGCGAGATCGCGCACTACCAGGTGGGCATGAAGGTGGGCTTCCGCCTGGAGGACTCCTGACCGTCCCCCGACGGCCCGGGGCCGGCGCCCCGGCACACCCGACCCCCGTCCCGGCCCCGGCACGCCCTGCGGCCCGCTGGGGGCCCGGACGGCGGCCGGCACGACGACGCCCGCCGCCCCGCTCGATCGCGGGACGGCGGGCGCGCCCGGCCGTGATGTACGGCCCTGACGTACGGCGGGGTCAGCTCGCCTGGCTGACCGTCGACATGTTGAAGTCCGGCACCCGCAGCGGCGGCATCACCGTGCGCTGGAAGTAGTCGTTCCACTCGCGGGGCAGCGTGCGCTCGGCCGCCCCCACCTCCGTGACGCGCCCGAGCAGGTCGACCGGGCTCTCGTTGAACCGGAAGTTGTTCACCTCGCCGACGACCTCGCCGTGCTCCACCAGGTAGACGCCGTCGCGGGTGAGGCCCGTGACCAGCAGCGTCTGGGGATCGACCGCGCGGATGTACCACAGGCAGGTGACGAGCAGCCCGCGCCGGGTGGAGGCGATCATCTCCTCCAGCGACCGGGCGCCCTCCGCCGGGCCGGACATGACCAGGTTGTCGATGCCGGGCGTCACCGGCAGCCCGCTCAGCTCGGCCGAGTAGCGCGTCTGGAGCAGCGACTCCAGCCGGCCGTCCCTGATCCAGTCGGTGGGGGCCAGCGGCAGGCCGTTGTCGAACACCGAGCCGTCGCGGCTGGAGGCGTGCGCGGTGACGAACGGCGCGCACGAGATGCCCGCGGCCCGGGGATCGCTGGACAGCGTGATCGGCAGCGTGGCGAGCTGCTCGCCCACCCGCGTGCCGCCGCCCGGCCCGGAGAACACCGAGCGGCCGTCGCGCGCGTCCCTGGCGCCCGAGGACCAGTACAGGTAGATCATCAGGTCGGCCACCGCGCTCGGCGGCAGCAGCGTCTCGTAGCGGCCCGCGGGCAGGTCGATCCGGGTCTTGGCCCACTCCAGGCGCTGGGCCAGCGAGGCGCCGAGCGCGGCCACGTCGACGTCGGCGAAGTCCTCGGTGAACACGCCGGTCCAGGCCGACCGCTTCAGGTCGCCGGACTTGGCGTTGAGCTCCAGGCGGCCGGTCGGCTGGTCGTGCCGCAGCCGCACGCCGGTGGAGGTGCCGAGGAAGGTCGAGGTGAGGGAGTGCTCGGCGAAGCCGTAGAGCTTCCTGTCGCCGGACTCGGCGGCCGAGAACGCCTCGCCGAGCGCGGGCGCGAACCGCTCGAACACCCCGATGTCGGTCGGCCGCACCTCGTCGTCCCAGCCGGGCGCGGCCGGGCCGCCCTCGACCAGCGGGCGGGCGTCCTCGGCCGGCCGGGCCTCGCGGGCCGCCCGGTCGGCCGCCGCGACCACGTCGGGGAGCTGGTCGGCGCGCACGGCCGAGCGCGAGACCACGCCCACGCCCTGCCCGGCCACCGAGATCACGGTCAGCCGGGACGAGCGGGCCACGCCGTTGGTCGTCAGCGTGTTGCCCGCGAAGCGCAGGTTGGCCGTGGAGCCCTCGTCCACCAGCACCACGCAGCCGTCGTTCGCGGAGAGCTCCAGAGCCCTCTCCACCATCTCCTGCGGAGTAGTCACTTGCCGCCCTCCTGCACCGTGTTGAGCACGCGCACGCCCCTGAACAGCGCCGACGGGCATCCGTGGCTGACCGGCGCGACCTGCCCCGGCTGGCCCTTGCCGCAGTTGAAGGCGCCGCCCAGCACGTACGTGCCCGGCCCGCCGACGCCGTCCATCGACTGCCAGAAATCGGTCGTGGTGGCCTGGTAGGCGAAGTCTCTGACCTGCCCGGCCAGCTTCCCGTGCGAGATCCGGTACGCCCGCTGCCCGGTGAACTGGAAGTTGTAGCGCTGCATGTCGATCGACCAGCTCTTGTCGCCCACGATGTACAGGCCGCGCTCCACGCCCGCGATCAGCTCCTCGGTGGAGGGCCCGCCGGGGGCGGCGGCCAGCGACACGTTCGCCATGCGCTGGATCGGCATGTGGCCGGGGGAGTCGGCGAACGCGCACCCGTTGGAGCGCCCGAACCCCTTCATCAGCGCCATCCGCCGGTCGAGCTGGTAGCCCACCAGCACGCCGTCCTTGACGATGTCGAAGCTCTGCCCCCGCACGCCCTCGTCGTCGTAGCCGACCGTGGCCAGGCCGTGGGTGACCGTGCGGTCGCCGGTGACGTTCATCAGCGGCGAGCCGTAGACCAGCTCGCCGAGCTGGTCGAAGGTGGCGAAGCTGGTGCCGGCGTAGGCGGCCTCGTAGCCCAGCGCGCGGTCGAGCTCGGTGGCGTGGCCGATCGACTCGTGGATCGTCAGCCACAGGTTGGACGGGTCGATCACCAGGTCGTAGTCGCCCGCCTCGACCGAGGGCGCGGCCAGCTTCTCGGCCAGCAGCTCGGGCAGCCGGCCCAGCTCGGCCGGCCAGTCCCAGCCCGTGCCGGTCAGGTACTCGTAGCCGCGGCCGACCGGCGGCGCGATCGTGGACATGTCGTCGAAGCCGCCCTCGTGCGCCTTCATCGCGTTGAGCGACGGATGCACCCGCACGCGCTGCTGCGTGGTCACCGTGCCCGCGGTGTCGGCGTAGAACTTCTGCTCCTTGACCTGCAGCAGCCGCGCCGAGACGTGGTCGGCGCCCTTGAGCAGCCCGGCCGACCAGTCGGCCAGCAGCCCCACCTTGTCGGCGGAGGGCACCTCGAACGGGTCGACGTCGTAGTCGGAGACCCACACCGCGTCGGCGTGCACCGGCTCGGGCGCCAGCTCGATGGGCTCCCGGTTGACCGGCGCGCTCACCTCGGCCACCCGCACCGCCTGCTCGGCCACCGCCGCGGCGGCCTGCGGGGTCAGGTGGATGCCGGCCGCGAATCCCCATGTGCCACCCTTGACGACACGGACCGCGTAGCCGAGGTCGTCGGCGTCGAGCGCGCCTTCGAGGCGGGCGTCGTACAGGCGCAGCGTCTCGGCCCTGACGCGTTCGAGCCGGAAGTCGGCGTGCTCGGCGCCGAGGTCGCGGGCGCGTTGCAGGGCCGCGTCCGCGAGCTGCCGCAGCGGCAGCTCCAGGAAATCGGGATCGATCTGGCGCATGTCCACGATCCTAACCCTGTGATCTTGTGCCACCCGGACAAGCGGATACCCGCAAGTAAGAGATAGCGTCAGATGCCATGGCACGCTCTGTACTCGTCACCGGAGGCAATCGCGGCATCGGCCTCGCGATCGCCCGTGAACTCGCCGCGGCCGGCGACGCCGTCGCGGTCACCTACCGATCGGGGGAGCCGCCGGAGGGTCTGTTCGGCGTCCGCTGCGACGTCACCAGCACGGCCGAGGTCGAGGCCGCCTTCGACAAGGTCGAGGCCGAGCAGGGGCCGGTCGAGGTCCTCGTCTCCAACGCGGGCATCACCAAGGACACCCTGCTGGCGATGATGAAGGAGGAGACCTTCACCGACGTCATCGACGCCAACCTGACCGGGGCCTACCGCGTGGCCAAGCGCGCCATCAGGCCCATGATGAAGATCAAGCGCGGCCGCATCATCCTCATCTCCTCCGTGGTCGGCCTGTCCGGCCAGGCGGGCCAGGCCAACTACGCCGCCTCCAAGGCCGGCCTGGTCGGCTTCGCCCGCTCCCTGGCCCGCGAGTACGGCTCGCGCAACATCACCGTCAATGTGGTCGCGCCCGGCTTCGTGGCCACCGACATGACGTCCGGCCTCGACCAGGAGGCCATCGTCAAGAACATCCCGCTGGGGCGGCAGGCCGCCCCAGCGGAGATCGCGCG
Organism: Nonomuraea sp. NPDC049655; assembly: GCF_044465465.1. NCBI lineage: Bacteria > Bacillati > Actinomycetota > Actinomycetes > Streptosporangiales > Streptosporangiaceae > Nonomuraea > Nonomuraea sp. NPDC049655. The sequence continues at coordinate 170,843 of NZ_JBITLS010000014.1, read as the reverse complement.
CGTCGTCCGCTTCCTGGCCGGCGACGACGCCTCGTACATCACCGGGGCCGTGATCCCGGTCGACGGCGGACTCGGAATGGGGCACTGACGTGGGAATTCTCGAAGGCAAGCGAATCCTCGTGACCGGCGTGCTCACCGACGCCTCCATCGCCTTCTCGGTGGCCAAGCTGGCCCAGGAGGAGGGCGCGACGGTGGTGCTCACCGGGTTCGGCCGGCTGAGCCTGGTCGAGCGCATCGCCAAGCGGCTGCCCCAGACCCCGCCGGTGCTGGAGCTCGACGTCCAGGACACCGACCAGCTCGACACGCTGGCCGCCCGCGTGGGCGAGCACGTCGACGGGCTCGACGGCGTCGTGCACTCCATCGGCTTCGCGCCGCAGAGCGCCCTCGGCGGCAACTTCCTCAACACGCCGTGGGAGGACGTCGCCACCGCCCTGCAGGTGTCCACGTACTCGTTCAAGTCGCTGGCCGTGGCCTGCCTGCCGCTGATGAAGGAGGGCGGCGCGGTCGTCGGCCTCGACTTCGACGCCTCCAAGGCCTGGCCGGTCTACGACTGGATGGGCGTGGCCAAGGCCGGCCTCGAGTCGTGCAGCCGCTACCTCGCCCGCGACCTGGGCAAGCACAACATCCGGGTCAACCTGGTCTCGGCCGGGCCGCTGCGCACGATGGCCGCCAAGTCGATCCCGGGCTTCAAGGAGTTCGAGGAGAGCTGGCCCGAGCGCTCGCCGCTGGGCTGGGACCTCACCGACACCGTCCCGGCCGCCAAGGCGTGCGTGGCGCTCATGTCCGACTGGTTCCCCGCCACCACCGGCGAGATCGTGCACGTCGACGGCGGCGCGCACGCGATCGGCGGCTGAGCGCGCCTCACGCCAGGCGGTGCCTGCCGCTGCTGCCCGCCGGGGCCGGCTCGAACGGGATCGACTCGCTCGGCTCGGCCCGGTGCCGCCGCTGCTGCACGATCCGGGTGGCCAGCACCGCCGACCCCAGCAGCACGATCGTCAGCACGGTGCCCAGCACGTCGTGAGCCGGCGGGCTGGGCCGCACCACTCGCTGGTCGCGCAGCGGCACGGCCAGCTCGCGCCCGAACGGGTTGGGCCACAGCAGCTCCACCCGCGAGTCGTCGGGATCGGCGGTCGGCTCCTCGGCGGTGACCGGCCGCTCGTCGTCCAGCGTGTACGGCTGGTGCTGCGGCGGCGTGGGCGGTTGCGTCGGCAGCGGCGCGGTGGCCTCGTCGGTCTCGCGCTCGTGCGGCCGGTCGCTCCGGCGGCGCCCGGTCCCGGTCCCGGTCTCGGGCCCGGTCTCGGTCCCGGGCGAGGCCGTCGGGGTGGGGTAGGCCGTCAGCGACGGGAGCACGCCCTGGTCGTCGCAGGCCAGCACCGGCAGGCACACGTCCTTCAGCGTCTCGGGCACCAGGTCGCTGTGGCTGGGGCTGGGGGAGGGGCGGTCCGAGTGGGACGGTTCGGCGGGCCTGCCGGTCGGCACGGCGTCGCCGACGGTGCCCAGCACCTCGCCGGTGGCCTTGTCGACGCCCTTGGTCACCGGGTCGGCCTTGCCGCCGGTCACGTCGTCGACCGTGCCCGTGAGCGCGCCGACGACGTCGCACAGCGTGTCGGTGACGCCCGAGAGCAGCCCACCCTCGCCCGGGCAGCCCTGGACGGCGGCGGCGGAAGCGGCCGGCGCCCCCGCCGGGATCGCCGCCAGCGCCACCGCGAGCACCCCGGCCGAGATCGCGGTCCTGCTCCCCATCCGTCCCCTCCTGTGTCGCTTCAGGAGGAAATCCTTATGGACAAGGCCCGTCAGACGCAGGCTTTTTCCCGGTAAAGTTGCGATTCGGTATCGACTAGTGATACGCGAGATGGATTCTCGTTCGTCGTCAGTCGAGCGAGGACACGTCATCCAGCGCCTCCCGGATCTCGATCGGGAGCACGACGTCCTCGGCCGACAGAATCCCTTTGAGCTGCGTGTGGGTGCGGGCGCCGACGATCGCCGAGGCCACCCCGGGCTGGTCGCGCACCCACGACAAGGCCACCGCCAGCGGCGAGACGCCGAGCCCGTCGGCGGCGGTGGTGACCGACTCGACCACGCTGCGGCCGCGCTCGTCGAGATAGGGGCGGACGAAGTCGGCGAAGTGCGGCGTCGCGGCGCGGGAGTCGGCCGGGATGCCGGTGCGGTACTTGCCGGTCAGCACACCCCGGCCCAGCGGCGACCAGGCCAGCACGCCGACGTCGAGGTGGGCGGCGGCGGGCAGCAGCTCGCGCTCGGGCTCGCGGGCCAGCAGCGAGTACTCGACCTGGGCCGAGGTGATCGGGATGCGGCCGGGGACCGACCTCTGGGTGACCGCGGCGGCGGCGAGCTGCCAGCCCGCGTAGTCGCACACGCCGGCGTAGACGGCCCGGCCGGAGGAGACGATCGCGTCGAGGGCGGCCAGGGTCTCCTCCAGCGGCACCTCGGAGTCGTAGGTGTGCAGCTGCCACAGGTCGACGTAGTCGAGGCCGAGCCGGTTGAGCGACTCGTCGACGGCGGCGATCAGGTGGCGCCTGGAGGCGTCGCGCGGCCGGCGGCCGGTCGGGGTGACCACGGCCTTGGTGGAGATCACCAGCTCCGAGCGCGGCACGGAGTCGCGCAGCATGCGGCCGAGCAGCCGCTCGGAGTCGCCCCCGGTGTAGACGTCGGCGGTGTCGACGAGGGTGCCGCCCGCGTCGAGGAACGAACGGAGCTGGGCGGCCGCCTCCTCCGGGTCGGTGTCACGGCCCCAGGTCATCGTGCCGAGCCCCAGCCGGGACACCGACAGGCCGCTGCGGCCGACATAGCGCTGCTCCATGATCCCGCCAGGTTACCAAGAACGGGCTCGCCCGCCAGTCCGCCGCTCCAATGTCCTGCCTGGTGAGGAGCGTGGCGGCGGGTGGATGCGAAGTTTTCTCGCAGGTGCGTGAAACATGGTGATCCGCGCCTGCGACACTTGCTGGTGTGACCACCCTTCTGCTGGCCCGCCACGGGCTGACCGACCTCACCGGGCCGGTGCTGGCCGGGCGCACCCCGGGGGTGCACCTGAGCGAGGCCGGGCGGGCGCAGGCCGAGGCGCTGGCCGGCCGCATCGCCGGGGTCCGGCTCGACGCCGTCGTCTCCAGCCCGCTCGAACGCTGCCGCGAGACCGCCGAGGCCGTCGCCAAGGGCCGCGGGGCGGACGTGGTCCTCGACGAGCGGCTGATCGAGTGCGGCTACGGCGCCTGGACGGGCCGCCCGCTCAAGGAGCTCGCGCGGGAGCCGCTCTGGCAGACCGTGCAGGCGCATCCCAGTGCGGTGACATTTCCGGAAGGAGAGTCGCTGGCCGATATGCAACATCGGGCGGTCGCCGCGGTCCGGGAGTGGAATCGACGCCTCGGGTTGAAGGGTGTCTACCTGGCGTGCACGCACGGAGACGTCATCAAGGCGATCGTGGCGGACGCTCTGGGGCTGCACCTCGATCATTTTCAGCGGATAACAGCCGATCCTGCGGCCCTCACCGTGATTCGCTATGCCCCCTTGCGTCCCTTTGTTCTCAGGATTAACGATATGGGGGAATTGCGGTTGCCCGAGGATTCGGAGGAGAAAGACGGGGGAGAAAACATCACCGGGAGCGATGCCGCCGTCGGCGGTGGACCCGGGACCACGTAAGGTCAGGCTATGCCGGTCTTCGACTACGACCCACCGGAGAGGTTCGTCGCCGGCGCCCTGGGGCAGCCGGGCGCGCGGGTCTTTTTTCTGCAGGCCAGGGCCGAGGGCAGACTGACCACCGTGGCGCTGGAGAAGCTGCAGGTGGCTGCGCTCGCGGGCAGGCTCGACGAGCTGCTCGACGAGGTTCTGCGGCTCAGCGGGGGCACCGCGCACGTGCCCGCGCTGGCTCCGGCCGACCTGGCCGACGACGCCCCCCTCGACGTGCCGGTCGCGGAGGACTTCCGGGTCGGCACCATGGCGCTCGCCTGGGACGACGACAAGTCCCAGGTGGTGATCGAGGCGCAGGAGGTCATCGACGAGGAGGACCTCGACGGCCCCGACCCCGCCGTGCTGCGGGTGCGGATCAGCGCCGGGGCCGCCCGTGCCTTCACCCGCAGGGCGCTCCAGATCGTGGCGGCGGGCCGTCCTCCCTGCCCCCTGTGCGGGCAGCCGCTCGACGCCGAAGGCCATGTCTGCGTCCGACTCAACGGCTACCGCGGGGGTGAGGCGGCTTCATGACCGCTCCTGAGAGCGAACCGGCCGTCAAGCCGCCACAAGGGCCGATCATGCAGGAGGAGGAGGCGCTCACGCTGCTGCGCGACGGGCGCCTGGAGGTGGCCGGCCGCCTGGTCGAGGCCACCAACATGACTCTCTATTGCTCGATCAAGCTGGGCGGCCGCAGCGCCGCCTGCGTCTACAAGCCCGTCCGCGGCGAGCGCCCCCTGTGGGACTTCCCCGACGGCACTCTCGCCGCCCGCGAGGTGGCCGCCTACGAGGTCTCCCAGGCGACCGGCTGGCGCATCGTGCCGCCGACCGTCTACCGCGAGGGCCCGTTCGGGCCCGGCATGTGCCAGCTGTGGATCGACACCGAGCGCGAGATCGACCTGATGCGGCTGGTCAAGAGCCGCAACCCGGTGGTGCGCCGGATGGCGGTGTTCGACGCGGTGGTCAACAACGCCGACCGCAAGGGCGGTCACCTGCTTCCGCTGCCGACCGGGCACGTCTACGGCGTCGACCACGGCGTCTGCTTCTCGGTCGAGGACAAACTCCGTACCGTGCTGTGGCAGTGGCGGGGCAAGCCGCTGGCGCGCGAGGCGGTGGCGGTGCTGGCCAAGCTGGAGCGCGACCTGGAGTCGGGCTCGCTGGGGCGGCGGCTGCGCGAGCTGCTCACGCTGGCCGAGGTGGAGGCCACCTGGCGGCGGGTCAGGCGGCTGCTGGACACCGGCGTGCATCCGTACCCGTCGGAAGGGTGGCCGGCGGTTCCCTGGCCCCCTATCTGAGGACTGGCGGGGGTTTTATACCCTTTGCCGCATGTGCACGCTGATCGTGAGAACCGGGGAGCCGCTGACCCTCATGGGCGTGCGGGACGAGCTCACCGACCGTCCCTGGGAGGCGCCCGGGGAGCACTGGCCCGAGCATCCCGGGGTGATCGGCGGCCGTGACCTCAAGGGCGGCGGCACCTGGATGGCCGTCTCCCCGTCCGCCTGCCGCGCCGCCGCCCTCCTCAACGGCCACGGCACGATGGCCCCCGAGACCATCAGGGTCTCCCGCGGCGACCTGGCCCTGATCGCGGTGTCCACGGGCGACGTCCCGGACGTCGACCTGACCCGCTACGACCCCTTCCACCTCGTGCTCGCCGACCTGTCCGGCGTGCGGCTGTTCAGCTGGGACGGCGACCGCCTCACCGCCTCCGCCCTGCCCGACGGCACCAGCATGGTCGTCAACACCGGCCTCGACCCGGACGCCGGCCGCGTCCGGGCCCACCTGCCACGCTTCGCGAGCGCGCCCGACTGGGCGGAGCTGATCACCGGCGCGCACTCCGACCGGCCGGACGCCCTCCTGGTGCGCAACACCCTGCCCGACGGCCGCGTCTACGCCTCGCTGTCGGTGATGCGGGTCACCCTGGCTCAGGACGACACCGCCTACGAGTTCACGGACCTTACGGCACGGATAGGCTCAAAGGCATGAGATCGTGGTCTGCCCAGAACATCCCCAAGCTCCCAGGTGAGAGCATTCCGCTGCGTCTCTACGACACGACGACGAGGCAGGTGCGGCAGACCGATCCCGGCCCCACCGCCCGGATGTACGTCTGCGGCATCACCCCCTACGACGCCACCCACCTCGGCCACGCCAACACCTACCACGCCTTCGACCTGGTGGGCCGGATGTGGCGGGACGCCGGGCACGAGGTCCACTACACCCAGAACGCCACCGACGTGGACGACCCGCTGCTGGAGCGGGCCGCCCAGACCGGCATCGACTGGCAGGAACTGGCCGAGCGCGAGATCGAGCTGTTCCGCACCGACATGGAGGCCCTGCGCATCCTGCCGCCGCGCGAGTACGTCGGCGTCACCGAGGTCGTGGGCCACGTCGCCGACCTGATCACCGAGCTCGCCGCCAAGGGCTGCACCTACGACCTCGACGGCGACGTCTACTTCAAGGTGGCCGACGCCCCCAAGTTCGGCCAGGTGTCCGGGTACGACGAGGCCGAGATGCTGGCCCTGTCCGCCGAGCGCGGCGGCGACCCCGACCGGCCGGGCAAGCGGCACCCGCTCGACTGGCTGCTGTGGCGGGCCGAGCGGCCCGGCGAGCCGGCCTGGGAGACGAGCCTGGGCCGGGGGCGTCCCGGCTGGCACATCGAGTGCACCGCGATCGCGCTGCGCAACCTGGGCCCCGGCTACGACGTGGCGGGCGGCGGCTCCGACCTGATCTTCCCGCACCACGAGTGCGGCGCCTCCGAGGGGCACGCGGCGACGGGGGAGTGGCCGTTCGCCAAGTTCTACACGCACGCGGGCATGGTGGCGCTCGACGGCGAGAAGATGTCGAAGTCCAAGGGCAACCTGGTGTTCGTCAGCCGGCTGCGGCAGCAGCACGACCCGATGGCCGTGCGGCTCGTCCTGCTGGCCCACCACTACCGGGAGGACTGGGAGTACACGCCCGACCAGCTCGCCGCCGCCGAGCGCCGGCTCGCGCTGTGGCGCTCGGCCGTCGCCCTGCCGGGCGCGCCGCGCGCGGAGGAGCTGCTGGCCGCGGTCCGCGAGCGGATGACCGACGACCTCGACTCGCCGGGCGCGCTGGCCGCGATCGACGCCTGGGCCGAGCGGGCGCTGGCCGAGGGCGGCCCGCAGCAGCCCGGCCTGGTCAAGGACCTGACCGACGCCCTCCTCGGCATCGCCCTCTGACAAACCGACCGACGGGTGACATGGTCGTGGGGGGGGGGGGGGGGGGGGGGGGGCGCCGCGGGCCGCGGCCCCCGAGAAGGCCGACGCCCGGGCGCCCCCCCCCCCCCCGCGCGCCCCCACCCCCCCCCCCCCCCCCCCCCCCCCCCCCCCCCCCCCCCACCCCGCGCGGCGGGGGTGGGGGGGGGGGGGGCCCGCCCCCCCCCCCCCCCCCCCCCCCCTCCCGTGGAGTCGCCGATCCCTCGGCGTTCTCCGTCACACACGCAGCTCCTCGAACCTGTCGTTCGCGGCGAGCTCCGCGGTGAACCACTCGATCGTGCGCCGCAACCCCTCCTTGGCGGGCACCTCCGCCCGCCAGCCCAGCCGCTCGGCGGCCAGGGTGGTGTCGGGCCGGCGCACCTTCGGATCGTCGGCGGGCCGGTCGATGAACTCGATCTCCGAGGCCGAACCGGTCAGGTCGCGGATGAGGGTGGCCAGCTCCAGCATGGTCAGCTCGTCCGGGTTGCCGATGTTGACCGGGCCGGTGAAGTCGCTGCGGGCCATGGCCAGGATGCCCGAGACGGTGTCGTCCACGTAGCAGATCGACCTGGTCTGGGTGCCGTCGCCGGTGATGGTCAGCGGCTCGCCCTTCAGCGACTGCCGGATGAACGTCGGGATCGCCCGGCCGTCGAACGGGCGCATCCGCGGGCCATAGGTGTTGAAGATGCGCACGATCCCGGTGTCCGTGCCGCGCGAGTGGCGGTAGGCGGTGGTCAGCGACTCGGCGAAGCGCTTGGCCTCGTCGTAGACGCTGCGCGGGCCGACCGGGTTGACGTTCCCCCAGTACGTCTCCTTCTGCGGGTGCTCCAGCGGGTCGCCGTACACCTCGCTGGTGGACGCCAGGACGAACCGGGCGCCCTTCTCCCTGGCCAGCCCGAGCGCGTGCAGGGTGCCCACGCTGCCCACCCGCAACGTCTCGATCGGGTAGCGCAGGTAGTCGGCCGGCGAGGCGGCCGAGGCGAAGTGCAGCACCAGGTCCACCCGGCCCGGGACGTGCACGTACCCGGTCAGGTCGCTCTCGATGAGCCGGAAGGCCGGATTGTCCAGCAGGTGCTCGACGTTGCGCGGGCCGCCGGTCAGGAAACTGTCCATGCAGATGACCTCGGCGCCCTCGTCCAGCAGGCGTTCGCACAGGTAGGAACCGAGGAAGCCGGCTCCGCCGGTGACCAGAGCCCTCATGACGTGACCTCCAGAGCTGCGTCGACCACTTCCGACACCTCGATCCTGAGCAGGCCGGGATCGGGGCGCAGGCCGTGCGGGTCGCCCTTGCGACCGGCCCACAGGGCCACGTGCCGCCATCCGGGCGGCGGCCCCCACTCCGACGGCGGCACCGGGCCGAACAGCACCACCGACGGCACGCAGAACGCCGTCGCCAGGTGCGCGACCCCGGTGTCGCCGCAGACCACCAGCCTGGCCCGGCTGACCAGGTCGATCAGGTCGGCCAGCCGGGTGCGGCCGGCCAGCATGCGCTCCGGCGGCAGCCCGGCCAGCTCGGCGACCTTCCTGGCGATCGGCACCTCGTCGGCGTTGCCGGTGACGACCACGTCGTCCAGCGCCGCCGCGACCTCGGCGAACCGCTCGGGCGGCCAGCGCCGCGCCGGGTAGGCGGCCCCCGGATGCACGATCACCGGGCCCGTCCGGTCGGAGATGCCGAGCGTCAGGTCCTCCGGGTCGGCGGGGATGCCGTGCCACTCCAGCAGGCCGCACCAGCGCCGCACCTCGTGCACGCCGTCCTGCCACGGCGGGCCGACGCCGAAGCTGATCAGCCGGCCCGGGTCGGTGGCGCGCAGCGCCTCGATGCTCTGCGGTCCCTTGCCGTGCAGGTTGACCGCGATGTCGGGCCGCTGGAACGGCACCGGGCCCGGCCCGGACACGTCCACCTGGGCGTCCACCGCGCCGATCAGCGGCAGCAGGGCCTCCAGGGACTTCGGCGCGGCCAGCGTGATCCGGTGCCCGGGGAACGACTGCCGCAGCGCCCGCAGCGCGGGGACGGCCGTGAGCAGGTCGCCCAGGCCGAGCCCGCGCAACGCCAGCAGTTCTAGGGCCATGACGTCTCCGTCGAGGGGCAGACGACCAGCTCTCTGACCTCGCATCCGGCCGGCTGCCGGAGCGCGAACACGACGGTCTGGGCGACGTCGGCCGGGTCGTTCAGCCCCGCCTCCGGGCCCGGCTTGTACTGCTCGGGACGCCCGTCGAAGAAGCTCGTCCGCATGCCGCCCGGGATCAGCAGGGTCACCCCCACCTCGCCGCGCAGCTCGACCGCCAGGCCCCTGGTGAAGCCGACGACGCCGAACTTGGAGGCCGAGTACGCCGAGGCGTCGCTCAGCGGGCGCAGCCCGAGCGTCGAGGCGCAGGTCACCACCTTGCCGCGGCTCCGCTTCAGATACGGCAGCGCCGCCCGGACGACGGCGGCCGTGCCGAGCAGGTTGACCTGGATCACCCGCTCCCAGTCGTCGGCGGGCACGTCCTCCAGGCGTCCGCAGGCGTCGATGCCGGCCGCGGTCACCACGCCGTCCAGGCCGCCGGCCCGCTCGGCGAGCTCGCGCACGGCCCGCTCGGCCTGCCCGCGGTCGGCCAGGTCGGCCGTGACGTGGTCGAAGCGCTGGTCCGGCTCGCGCACGTCGACGACGAGCGCCCGCCAGCCCTCCTTCTCGACCGCTTCGGCGGTGGCCAGGCCGAGACCGGAGGCGCCCCCGGTGATCAAAATATTCACTGGATCTCCCTGATCAGATTGCTGGTCGAACGTCCCGGCAGCGTGCTGAGGGCGACGAACTCGGCGCCGAGCCGCTCCAGGACCTCTGACTCGGGCAGGACTTCCCCCTCGTAGTCCCCGCCCTTCACCCACACGTCGGGCCGCAGCAGCTCGATGGACTCGGCCGGGGTGTCCTCCTCGAACACCAGGACCGCGTCCACGCAGCTCAGCGCCCGCAGCACCTCGACCCGGTCCCGCGCGTCGACCACGGGCCTGGACGGGCCCTTCAGCCTGCGCACCGAGTCGTCGGAGTTGACGCAGACGACGAGAGCGTCGCCCAGCGCCCTGGCCCGCCGCAGGAGGCTCACGTGCCCCGCGTGCAACAGGTCGAAACAGCCGCCGGTGGCGATCAGCCGGCCGCCCTGCGCGCGGGTGAGCCTGGCCACCTCCAGCGCGGTGCGCGGCCGGTCGCCGAGCCGCTGTTCCTGGGTCCTGACGGTGGCGGCCCCGCCGCGCTCGACGAAGCGCGAGGCCTCGCCGACGCCGATGGTGACCGCCTCCTCGACGTCCGCGCCGTCCCGCAGCGCGAGCGCCGCGGCGCCGGCGAACCGGTCGCCCGCGCCGCACGCGTCCTGCCCGGCCGCCGTCACCGGCGGCGGCACCCGCGTCAGCGGGCCGCCCTGGACGGCCAGCGTGGCGCCGTTGCCGCCGGTGGTGACCGCCACGGCTCCCGCGCGCAGCTCCCGCACCAGGCGGCGGGCCGCGTGGTCGGGGCCGCGGTAGCCGTCCGGGCACAACATCCTGGCCTCCGCCTCGCTCGGCGTCACCAGCGTGCAGCCCGGCATGGGCGGCCCGCCCCGGGGGTGCGGGTCCCACACGACCGGTACGCGGGCCTCGCGCAGCAGCTCCCGGGCCATGCCGGCCACGCCCCTGCCGTAGTCGGAGACCAGTACGGCGCCGGCGCGGGCCAGCACGGCCGTGATCTCCTCGGGGATCTCGCCGGGCGGGTCGGACCGGGTGACGCCGTCGCCGCTGTCGAGCCTGAGCATGGTCTGGCCTCTCGACCTGACCCTGGTCTTGCGCACGGTCCCGCCGTTCAGCGGCAGGCGTACCAGCTCGACCTCCTCCGACAGCAGCGCGCACAGGCGGTGACCGTCGGGGTCGTCGCCGATCGCGGTGATCAGCACCACCTCCGCGCCGTCCCGCGCGGCCAGCAGCGCGGCCAGCCCGGCTCCGCCGGGGCGGGCGTGCTCGGCCGCGATGTCGACCACCGGGACCGGCGCGTCCGGGCACAGCCGCTCGCTGTCGCCCTCGACGTCCACGTCGAGCAGTGTGTCGCCGATGACGACGAGGGGGCCCATCAGACGGCCTCCTCGATGGCGTCGCAGAGCAGGTGGATCATGGCGAGGTGCACCTCCTGGACGGTGGCCGTCTCCTGCGCGGGCACGGCCACGGCCTCGTCGCACAGGTCGGCCAGCGGGTTCGGCGCGGGCCCGGTCAGCGCCCAGGCGACCACGCCGACCTCCTGCGCCGCGCGGGCCGCGGCCAGCACGTTCGGGCTGCCGCCGCTGGTGGACAGGCACATCAGCACGTCACCGGGACGGCCGTGCGCCCGCACCTGGCGGGCGTAGACCTCCTCGTGGCCGAAGTCGTTGGCGATCGCGGTCATCGAGGAACTGTCGCCGTGCAGCGGGATCGCCGCGTACGGCGGCCGGTCGGCCCTGAACCGGCCCACCAGCTCGGCCGTCAGGTGCTGGGCCTCGGCCGCCGACCCGCCGTTGCCGCAGGCCAGCAGCCGGCCGCCGGCCGACAGCACGCCGGCCAGCTTCCCGCCCCAGGCGCGGATGGTGACCGCGTGGTCGTCGACCTTCTCCAGCGTGGTCCAGAGCTTTTCCAGATGTCTGTCCATGATCAACCCCCCAGAGCGGCCAGGCGGCAGAGCTTGCCGTCGATGACCTGCGTGTACACCGCCTCGGTCTGCTCGGCGATGCGCGACCAGCCGTACCGCTCGCGGGCCCGCCGCGCCCCCGCCGCGCCCAGCGCCGCGCGCCTGCCCGGGTCGGCGAGCACGTCGCGCAGCGCCCTGGCCAGGGCCCGCGGGCGGCGCGGCGGGACCAGCACGCCGCAGCCCGCGACCGTGTCCAGGTGGCCGCCGACCGCCGAGGCCACGACGGGCACGCCGCAGGCCATCGCCTCGATCGGGACCATCCCGAACGGCTCGTACCAGGGCACGGTGACCACGACATCGGCCGAGCGCATCAACGCCGGCACGTGCGTGCGCGGGACGCTGCCGATCAGGTGCACCCGGTCCTGGAGCCCGTAGGCGAGGGCCAGGTCGCGCAGCCGGGCGGTCTCCTCCTCGTCGTCCGGGCCGCCGCCGGCGATCACCAGGTCGGCGTCCGGGAGCTGGCGCAGCGCGGCGATCAAGGTGTCCACGCCCTTGCGCGGCACCATCCGGCCGATGCTGAGCACCACCTTGGCGCCCGCGCGCGGCGCGACCGGCCCCTGCGGGCGGAACGCCGTCAGGTCCACCCCGCAGGGCACCACCGTGACGCGCCGCTCGGGCACGCCCATCGCGCACAGCTCGCTGACCTCGTCGCTGCAGGTGGCCAGCACGGCGTCGGCCCGCTTGCCGATCTCGCGCTCGGTTTCGATCCGGTGCGCCGGGCTGGTGTCGGCCTCGCCCTGCCAGCGCCGCTTCACGGTGCCGAGCGCGTGGAAGGTCTGCACCACCGGCACGCCCCCGGCGGCGGCCCGCAGGGCCGCCTGGCCGCTCATCCAGAAGTGCGCGTGGGCCACGTCCGGCGGGTCGGCCGCCCAGCGGTCGGCCAGGCGTTCGGTGAACTCCGGCATGTACGGCGGCAGCTCGTCCTTCGGCACGACCGCGGCCGGCCCCGCCGTGACGTACTCGACCGTGACGCCGGGCGCCATGGTCACCGCGTCGGGCTGCGACCGCGCCGAGCGCCTGGTGTGGACGACGACCGTGTGCCCGCGCTCGGCCAGTGCGACGGCCAGGTGCGCGACGTAGACGTTCTGCCCGCCCGCGTCCACGCCACCGATGGCCGCCAGCGGATCGGCGTGTTCGGAGATGAGATCGACCTTCACTGCGTCAGCTCCCTCACTGCCTTGACCACCTGCTCACTTGTCACCAGGGACAGGCACGGGTGCCCGGCCACCGGACAGGTGCGCGCCCTGCTTCCCGAGCAGGGCGCCTGCTGGTCGCCGAGCAGCACCGTGGGAACGCCGTACGGGGCCCATCGAGCGGCGGGGACGACAGGGGCGAACAGGCTCACGACCGGTGTGCCGACGGCCGCGGCCAGATGCGCGGGACCGGTGTTCCCGGCCACCAGCACACTGGCGCCTTCGATCACGGCGGCCAGCTCGGCGAACGTGGTCCTGCCCCCGAGGTCGACTGCCGCGTCGCAGGCCACGTAGGCGGTGAGGTCACGTTCCTTGCCGGTCACGACGACCCGGTGCCCGTCGTCCACCAGCTCCCTGACGGCCTGCCGATGCTTGTCGGCCGGCCACGTTCTGGCGGGGGCTGACGTCCCTGGATGCACCACGACGTACGAGCGTTCATCGGCAGCGCCGCCGACGCCTAGGAGCTGCCCGCTTTCCCGGCCGATATCCGGCAAGGGCCGCCGAACAGCCAGTTTGCCGTCGTCGCCGGGTGGCAGATCGAACCCGGCGGCCCGCGCGACGGCCAGCATGCGCTCGGCCTCGGGCACGTCGAGCGTCTCGTCCACGACGTGCCGGACGTCCAGGAGCGAGCCGGGGTAGTCGTTGCTGATCGCGCAGACGCGCCGCACGCCGGCCATCCGCAGCAACAGGGCCAGCGGCAGCGCCGACTGGTGGAAGGAGGTCAGCAGCAGCGCCTCGTCCACGCCCTCCACCCGGGCGATCAGGTCGGCGACCTGGGCGTTGGACACGGCGGCGGGGGAGTGGTCGATCCACGGCGCCCGCCACTCGATCACCCGGTCCACGCCGGGCAGCAGCTCGGCGGCGGCCCGGCCGTTGGGACCGGCCAGGAAGACCAGCTCGTCGGCGAGCGTGCGCACGGCCCGGGTGGCGGGCCCGGCCAGCAGGACGTCGCCGGCGTCGTCGAGCCGCGCCACCAGGACGCGTCCCCGGCCGCCGCCGTGCTCTCCGGCCGCCCGGCACGCCGCCGCCTCCAGCGTGCCGGCCTCCGCTGTGGCGGTCTGCGCTGTGGTGGGTTCCGCGGGCTTGCGGGCGCGGGCGGCCCGTCCGGCCTTGCCGCGGCACTGCGTGGCGTTCGTACGGCCGCGGCCGCACCGAGCCGCCGGATCGCGACGTCTCATCGCCGCCACCTCCATTCCCCCCGAAGCCGGTGCACACAGGCGACCGGCGGGATCACCACGCTGGTGACGGCCATGCGCCACACCTCGCGCGGAGTACGCGGCCCTGGGGCGATGCGCCGCCAGGCGAACTCGGCGGTCATCGCGGCCCACAGGGCTCCGGCGAACGCGGCCAGCACCGGCAACGCCCGCCACCCGCCGGCCGCGCCCCACCCGCCGGCCGCGCCCCGCCTGCCGGGCCGCCGATCGAGCCGCCTGCCGGGCCGACTGCCGGGCCGCTCGCCGGGCCGCCTCTCCGGCCACCGGTCAGCGCGCCCTTTCCCGGACGGGCGGGCCACGGTGGCGGCCAGGCCGAGGGCGGCGGCCGTGAGCGCGGCGGCCGAGGTGGCGGCGTGGCGGCGCAGCCGGCCGCCCGAGCCGCCGATCGCCTGCCGCCAGTCCGGCCCGTGCAGGTGCCGCATCAGCGCGTCGTCGGCGTTGCCGCGCTGGAAGCGCACGCTCGCCCAGAACCCGTCCTGGCGCACCGGGTGCGTGGTCACCCGCTCGCCCGCGACCAGCCGGTGGCCCGCCCGCGCCACCCGCAGGGCGATGTCGGCGTCCTCGCGGTAGGCGCGGGGGAAACGTTCGTCGAACCCGCCGGTCTGCTCCAGCACCGAACGCCGGTAGGCCATGTCGGCGGTCACCCACAGCGCGTCCGACAGCCCCAGCGTGTGCCGCTCGGCGTCGGTGGGCCGCCGGCCGGCCGGTCGCGGCACCACGATCCGGCCCTGGCTGCCGCCCACGTCGTCGGGCAGGTCCACCAGGTCCTTCCAGACCGCCTCGGCCCACCCGGGCGCGGGGATCACGTCGTCGTCGAGGAACACCACCCAGGGCGTCCCGGCGGCCCGCCACCCGGCGTTGCGCGCCGCGGCCGGGCCCCGGCCGCCCGAGCGCACGACCCGCACGTGATCGGGCAGCTCCAGCGCGGCGGCGCCCGCCCGCCGGTCGTCCACCACGATCACCGGCACCGACCGGCCCACCGCCGCCAGCGTCTCCCGCAGCGTGGCGCGGCCGATGGTGGGGATCACGACGGTGATCACGACGCGAACACCTCCCCGCGCCGCACCAGGTAAGGCCCCAGCGCCAGCACGTCCACCGGCGAGGAGCCGAAGCACTCCAGCGCGTCCCGCGGGTCGTCGACCATCGGCCGGCCCGCGGTGTTCAGGCTGGTGTTGACCACCACCGGCAGCCCCGTGCGCGCCTCGAACTCGGTCAGCACCCGCGCCATCAGCGGGTCGTCGGCCGGCGAGATCGTCTGGATGCGCGCGGTGCCGTCCACGTGCACCACCGCCGGGATGCGGTCCCGCCAGGGCTCGCGCACGTCGTGCACGAACAGCATGTACGGCGAGGGCACCGGCCCCCGCCCGAAGATCTCCGGCGCCCTGGACTCCAGGACCATCGGCGCGATCGGCCGGAACTGCTCCCGGCCCTTGACGTCGTTGAGCCGCTCGGTGTTGCCCGCGTGCCCCGGATGGGCCAGCAGCGACCGGCGGCCGAGCGCCCGCGGCCCGTACTCGGACCGGCCCTGGAACCAGGCCACGATCCGGTCGGCGGCCAGTTCGGCGGCCACCGCCGCGCCCAGGTCGGCCGGCCGCGTGTACGGCACCCGCGCCACGTCCAGCCAGGCGCCCAGCTCCTCGTCGGTGAACCCGCGCCCGAGCGCCGCGCCCGGCATGGGACCGGCCGGCTCGCCGTAGGTCTGCGCCAGGTGCAGCGCGCCGCCCAGCGCCGTGCCGGAGTCGCCGGCGGCCGGCTGGGCCCACACCTCCTCGAACGGCCCCTCGTCCAGCAGCCGGGTGTTGGCCACGCAGTTCAGCGCCACCCCGCCGGCCAGCGCGAGCCGCCGTTCGCCGGTGCGCTCGTGCAGCCAGCGGGCCAGCTCCAGCAGCACCTCCTCCAGCCGGGCCTGCACGCTGGCGGCCAGGTCGGCGTGGTCGGAGGTCCACGGCTCGCCCATGCCCAGGGCCTTGACGTAGACGTTCCAGTCGACCGGCTCGACGCGGAAACCGCCGTCGCCGGTCGTGTAGATGATCTCGCGCAGCGACTCCAGGTGGCGCGGCCGGCCGTAGGAGGCCATGGCCATGACCTTGTACTCGTCGCTGGAGCGCAGGAAGCCCAGGTGCTGGGTGACGTCCTCGTACATCAGGCCGAGCGAGTGCGGCAGCTCCTGGGCGGCCAGCACCTCCAGCTCGCCGTCGCGGTAGCGGCCGGCCAGGTGCGAGACGTTCTCGCCGCGCCCGTCGCACACCAGCACCGCGCAGTCGCGCCAGGGGGAGGCCAGGCCGGCCGAGGCGGCGTGCGCCACGTGGTGCGGCACGTAGGTGACCTGCCCGGCGTCCAGGCCCGGCAGCGCGGTCGCCAGGAAGGCGGGGGCCCGGACGGCGTACTTCGTGCGCAGGTCCTCCCAGTCGCCCTCCGGCCGCTGGACCACCAGCGCCGGGTCGTAGGAGTAGGCCACGGCGTCCAGGTCCTCGGGGGACAGGCCCGCCTCGTGCAGGCACCAGGCGGCGGCCTGCTCGGGCAGCTCCCACGCGGAGAACGCCAGCGGCCGTTTGCCGTGCTTGCGGCGGCTGAAGCGCTCCTCCTCCGCCGCGGCCACGATCTTCCCGTCGACGACCAGCGCCGCGGCCGGGTCGTGGAAGATCGCGTTGATGCCGAGAAACTTCATCGTTTCCTCCCCCGCAGATGTCGAGAACCGCTACCGAGAGAAGCGGCTCTCAAACCTGGGGCTACCTCGGGAGATGCGAAAACGGGCGAAACCGCCTGGGATTAGTCACTCTGAGTAGTTGTTTGCCGGGTGGTGGCCCGGGTAGCTGCCGGACCACGCGACGGAGGTGAGAGGTGTTCGAAAAGCGACGTCCCGGGGCCGTCCTCTTCGACCGGGACGGAACCTTGATCAAAGACGTGCCGTACAACGGCGACCCGCGCCTCGTCGAGCCCATGCCGGGAGCGGTCGAGGCGCTCGGCAGGCTCCGCCGGGCCGACGTGCCCGTCGCGGTGGTCACCAACCAGTCCGGCGTCGCCAAGGGCCTGCTCTCGCCGGACGAGATGGACCAGGTGAACGCCAGGGTGGAGGAGCTGCTCGGGCCGTTCGACGCGTGGGCCATCTGCGTGCACGACGACGCCGACGGCTGCACCTGCCGCAAACCGGCGCCGGGGCTGGTGATCAGGGCGGCCGCCGTCCTCGACGTCAGCCCGCGCGACTGCGTGGTGGTCGGCGACATCGGCCGGGACATGGAGGCGGCCAGGGCCGCGGGGGCCCGGGGCATCCTCGTCCCGACCAGGCAGACGCTGGAGGAGGAGATCGAGCAGGCGGCCGAGGTCGCCGACGATCTCACCGACGTCGTCGACCGGGTGCTCAGCGCGCCCGAGATGCCCGTGGCGGCGGCCTCGTCCGCGCCCTGGGCCCGGGCCATGGGCTGGAGCCGCTGGTGAGGATCCTCATCTGGCACGTCCACGGCTCGTGGACCAGCGCCTTCGTCAGCGGCGGCCACGACTACGTGCTGCCGCTCGTTCCCGGCCGCGGTCCCGACGGCCGGGGGCGCGCCGCCACCTACGACTGGCCGGACAACGTCCGCGAGGTGGCCTACGACCGGCTCCGCGACGAGCCGATCGACGTGGTCGTCTACCAGCGGCCGCACGAGATCGACCTGGCCCGCGAGTGGCTCGGCCGCGCGGCCCCCGGCGTGTACGTCGAGCACAACACCCCGGCCGGCGACGTCCCGCGCACGAGGCATCCGCTGTCCGGCCAGAGTGACATCACGATCGTCCATGTGACCCACTTCAACGAGCTGTTCTGGGACAACGGCCGGGCGCCCACCCGCGTGATCGAGCACGGCGTCCCCGACCCGGGCCACCTGTACACCGGCGAGCTGGCCAGGGCCGGCGTCGTGGTCAACGAGCCGGTACGCCGTACCAGGGTCGCCGGCACCGACCTGCTGCCGCGCTTCGCCGAGCGCGTCCCGCTGGACGTGTTCGGCATGAAGGTGGACGGACTGCCGTACGGCACCTACGAGGACCTGCCGCAGCACGTCATGCACGCCGCCCTGGCCCGCAGACGCGCCTACCTGCACCCCTACCGCTGGACGTCGCTGGGCCTGGCCCTCATCGAGGCCATGACCCTGGGCATGCCCGTCGTGGCGCTGGCCACCACCGAGGCCGTCGAGGCGGTGCCGCAGGAGGCCGGGGTGCTCTCCACCAGGGTGGACGTGCTGGCCGACGCCCTGCACGCCTTCGTCACCGACCCCGAGCGGGCCGCCCAGGCCGGCAAGGCCGCGCGCGCCGCCGCCCTGGCGCGCTACGGCCTGCCCAGGTTCCTGCGGGACTGGGACCGGCTGCTGGCCGAGATCTGAGCCGGGATGCAAGTCGAGGTCCGAGCCGGGATCTGACAGGTATGACGCCGGAAGGCATGGGTAGGCGCGATGGGCATGATGATGCTCAACTGGTCACGCAGGGCAGCCTGCCTGGAACTGGACCCCGAACTGTTCTTCCCGATCTCGCTCGAAGGCCCCGGCCGCTCGCAGGTCGAGAAGGCCAAGACCATCTGCGGCCGGTGCCCCGTGCGCCGGCCCTGCCTGCAGTACGCGCTGGACACCCGTCAGGCGCACGGCGTGTGGGGCGGCACCGACCCCGAACAGCGGCGTGAGCTCAGCTCGCCGGCAGTGCCTCGGCAAGAAAGCGTTCCCGCTCCTCAGCTTCGAGGTGGTCGCTGAACAGCACCCCGTCGAGATGATCGGCCTCGTGTTGCAGCACCCTCGCCAGCACGCCCAGCGCCCGTAGCGTCACCGGCTTGCCGAACATGTCGCGGCCGCGCGCCGTGACCATGTAGGAGCGTTCCAGCGGACGCCAGAGGCCCGGCGCCGACAGGCACGCCTCGTCGGCGGTGATCCGCCGTTCCGACAGCTCCAGCCGCGGGTTGACCAGATGCCCGGACCGGCCGTCGTAGGAGTAGACGAGCACCCGCACCGGCTCGCCGATCTGCGGGGCCGACAGGCCCGCCCGGCCCGTGCCCGCCCGCAGAGTGAGCGTCAGCGACTTCACCAGGCGCCGCAGCTCCCGGTCGAAGTCGTGCACCGGCTCCGCCACCACGCGGAGCACCGGATCGTCGAACACGCGAATAGGCCGGACCGTCACCCGCAACTCCCCGAAACGCCGCGATCGTCATGCGGAACGGTTCCCGTCGCCGGATCCCCTCAACCCTGAAGGCCGGGCCTTGTAGCACAGCGGTAACAGTGGAGACCCAAGGGTGAAACCACCCGAAAGCAGGATCGGAGGGTGATCTCACTTGCGTCGCCCGCGCCTGTGACGCCCGGCCGGGCGCTCGGGGCCCGGCCCGGCCCCGCCTGCCCGGAGGTGCCGGCATGACCGCCCTTTCCGAAGGGTCTCCTGAGACGGCGTCCGACGCGCCGGCCGGGTTCACCCGAGGGTCTCCTGAGACGGCGTCCGACGCGCCGGCCGGGTTCATCCAAGGGTCTCCTGAGACGGCGCCCGACGCGCCGGCCGGGTTCATCCAAGGGTCACCTGAGACGGCGCCCGACGCGCTGGCCGGGTTCACCATCGGGGTGACCGCCACGCGGCGGCGGGAGGAGTTCGCCGCGCTGCTGGCGCGGCGCGGCGCCCGCGTCGTCAGCGCGCCCGCCATCCGCCTGGTGCCCCTGGCCGAGGACGCCGACCTGCTCGCCGCCACCCGGCTCACCCTCCAGGCCCCCCTGGACGACGTGGTCGTCACCACCGGCGTCGGCTTCCGCGGCTGGATGGCCGCCGCCGAGGGCTGGGGCCTGTCCGCCGACCTGGGCGACCACCTCGGCCGGGCCCGCCTGCTCACCCGCGGCCCCAAGGCCAGGGGAGCCGTACGGGCCGCCGGACTGACCGACCACTGGACGCCCGTCACCGAGTCCTGCGACGAGGTCAAGGAGCACCTGCTCGCCCAGGACCTGCGCGGTCGGCGCATCGCGGTCCAGCAGCACGGCGAGCCGCTCACCGCCTTCGTGGCGGCCCTGCGCGCGGCCGGGGCCGAGGTGATCGAGATCCCGGTCTACCGGTGGCTGCCCTGCCGCGACGGCTCGCCCCTGCGCCGCCTGATCAGCCAGGCCGTCTCGGGCGCGGTGGACGCGGTGGCCTTCACCAGCGCGCCCGCCGTCCATGCCATGCTCGGCGCGGCCCGCTCCGACGGGCTGGAGGACGCGCTGCTGGCCGCGTTCGGCGGGCCCGTCGTGGCCGCCTGCGTGGGGCCCGTGACGGCCGAGCCGCTGACCTCGCGCGGCGTACGCGTCCTGCGGCCCGACCGGTCCCGTCTCGGCGCCCTGGCCCGCGCGCTGGCCAGGCACCTGCCCGAGCACGGCGTCACCCGGCTGGTCGCGGGCGGGCACCGGCTGGAGGTGCGCGGCCACGCCGTCGTCGTGGACGGCGACCTGCGTCCGCTGCCGCCCGCGCCGATGGCGGTGCTCAAACGCCTGGCCGACAAGCCGGGCCACGTCGTCTCCCGCGCCGACCTGCGCACGGTGCTGCCGGGCAGCGCGGCCCGGGACTCGGCCGAGCACGCGGTGGAGATGGCCGTCACCCGGCTGCGCCGCGCCCTGGGTCCGGCCGGCATCGTCGAGACGGTCGTCAAACGCGGCTACCGCCTGGCCTGCCCCCACCAGCCCACCCCATGACCCCTCTCCACCCCACCCACCCCGGCCTGGCCCCGGACATCGGGCCCACTCTCATGCGTGCCCCGGCCTTCGTGCGTGCCCCCGATGTCGTGGGTGCGTGCGATGTCGTGCGTGCACCTGTGCACGCGCCCGCTCTCGTACGTGCGCCCGCTCTCGTACGTGCGCCCGACGTCGTGCGTGCGCCCGACGTCGTGGGTGCACCTGTGCACGTGCATTCGCCTGCTGGCGTGCGTGCATCTGCTGTCGTGAGTGCGCCCGCTCTTGTACGTGCGCCCGCTCTGGTGGGTGTGTCCCCTCTGGTGAGTGGGTTCGCGCTGAAGGACGGGGCGCTGCCCACGTTGGTGCTGGCCGCGCACGGCACGCGGAGTGCGGCGGGGGAGCGGGCGCTGGCCGCGCTGGCCCGTTCAGTCCGTAGGGCCCGGCCGGGGTGCCGGGTCGAGCCGAGTTTCCTGGAGATCAGCGCGCCGCTGCTCGCCGACGTGCTGCCGGCCGTGCCGGGGCCGGTGGTGGTCGTGCCGTTGCTGCTGGCCGGGGGCTACCACGTGCACGTCGACCTGCCCGAGGTGGTCGCCGCCCGCCGTCCGGACGCGCTGGTGGCCGGGCGGCTCGGTCCGCACGCCCTGCTGACCTCGGCGCTCGTCCGCACGCTGGCCCAGGCGGGGCTGCGCGCCGACGACACGGTGATCCTGGGCGCGGCGGGCTCGTCCGACCCCGCCGGGCTCGCCGACGTGCGCGCCGCGGCCCGGCGGCTCTCGGTACGCCTGTCGCGGCCGGTCACGGCGGCCTTCGCCGCCTCAGGGACGCCGTCGCTGCCGGACGCGGTGGACCAGGCACGCAGGACGTCCCGCGGCCGGGTGGTGGTGGCCTCGTACGTGCTGGCCCCCGGCTTCTTCCACGACCGGCTGACCGCCTCGGGCGCCGACCTGGTCACCGCCCCGCTCGCCCCGGACCCCGCCGTGACCGCCCTCATCTGGCACCGCTACGACCAGTCCCTCACACACCGACACCCGCACCCGACCCCCGCCGCCCGGACGTAACACCCGCCCTCACATGCCCCGAAATCCGGCCACGCGACCTCACAGGCATGGAGAGATGCAGCGACCGACCTCGCTTCCGCTCCCCGAGCTGTAGCCGAACGCCCTCTCAGCCCGCGGGCCTGGCATGTACCCCAGCGATCCCTCACCTTCCGGCCTCAGGGATGCACACGCGCGACCTCACAGCCCTGGCCTCGGGGACGCGAAACGCGACCTCCCAACGCGGCCTGGGACACAGCCACACGAACTCACCGCCCCGCCCGGACCCCCAAGGGCTGCTCGCAGAGTCGGCCGCCGGGTGTGGAGGACCGCGCCGCGGGACTGCTCCGGGAGCAGGCGGTCAGGTGTGGCGGCCTGAGACGGGATGGGCCTCGGAGTCAGTGGCCAGGTGGGGGGCCGTGGGCCGAAATGGCCCGGGGGCAGCCGTCGGGTGGGGCAGCCCGATACGGAGATGCCCCGGAGTCAGTCGTCGGGTGTAACGGTCTGGGCCGGGATGAGCCCAGGAGTCGGTCAGCGGGTGTGGTGGTCTGAGCCCGGGGTCAGCTGTCGGTGTCGCGGTCGCGGCGGCGCAGGTAGCGCTCGAACTCGGCGGCGATCGCGTCGCCGCTCGCCTCCGGCAGCTCGGCCGCGTCCTTGCGCTCCTCCAGCTCCTTGACGTATTCGGCCACCTCGCTGTCCTGCGAGGCCAGCTCGTCGACGCCGCGCTCCCAGGCGCGCGCCTCCTCGTCGAGGTCGCCGAGCGGCATCGAGATCTCCAGCACGTCCTCCATGCGGCGCAGCAGCGCGAGGGTGGCCTTCGGGTTGGGCGGCTGGGCGACGTAGTGGGGGACCGAGGCCCACAGCGAGATCGCGTCGAGCCCGGCCTCGCCGAAGGCGTGCTGGAGCACGCCGACGATGCCGGTGGGGCCCTCGTAGCGGCTGAGCTCCAGGTTGGTCGAACGGGCCAGCGCCTCGTCGGTGGCCCCGCCCAGGATCGGCACAGGACGGGTGTGCGGCGAGTCGTTGAGCAGCGCGCCCAGCATGACCGCCAGCTCGACGCCCAGCTCGCGGCAGACCTGGATGATGTCGGCGCAGAAGGAACGCCAGCGCATGTTGGGCTCGATGCCGCGCAGCAGCACGACGTCGCGCTCGCTGCCCGGCGGACGGGCGTGGAACAGCCGCGTCGTCGGCCACACGATGGACCGGGTCAGCCCGTCGCCCATCTCCACCACGGGACGGGTGACCTGGAAGTCGTAGTAGTCGTCGGGGTCGAGCGCGATCAGCGGCTCGGCCTTCCAGGACGACTCGAGATGGGCGATCACACCGCTGGAAGCCTCGCCCGCGTCGTTCCACCCCTCGAACGCGGCAATGAGCACCGGGTCGACGAGCTCGGGGAGCCCTTCGAGCTCGATCACGTGTCGCCTCCTCTCTCCCTCATCGCGCTAAGCCTATGCGGTAAGCAGGCGTCGGCGTCACCGATCTCCCCGCGAACGCTCCGAGCCACCGGCCCACCCCTTTCGCCCAGCCCACCACGCGACTATCCCCCGTCCCACGGCGCTCACCCCTCCCTTTCGTTCGCCCCTAGCGGATCACCCCGAAAGGGGCGGACCGCCCGCCGGAACGACACGAAGGAAGCCGGACGGGCCCACCGGTATTGGACGCCGGGTCAATTGACAGGCGGAAGAATAAGCGGTCGGGACTCAGCCGATAAGCTCTACGGCATGAGCATCTCCCCGTCCTTCCGAGAAGTGTTGTCCCAGCGCGTGATCGTGGCCGACGGGGCTATGGGCACGATGCTCCAGGCGCAGGACCCGACGCTCGACGACTTCGAGGGGCACGAGGGCTGCAACGAGGTCCTCAACGTCACCCGTCCCGACATCGTCCAGGGCGTGCACGACGCGTACTTCGCCGTCGGCGTCGACTGCGTCGAGACCAACACCTTCGGCGCCAACCTGGCCGCGCTCGGCGAGTACGACATCGGCGAGCGCGTCTTCGAGTACTCCGAGGCCGGCGCCCGCATCGCCCGCGAGCGGGCCGACCACTGGTCCACGCCGGAGCAGCCGCGCTTCGTCCTCGGCTCGATGGGGCCTGGCACCAAGCTGCCGACGCTGGGCCACCTGCCCTACCGGAGTCTGCGCGACGCCTACCGCGACAACGCGGCCGGCCTGATCGCGGGCGGCGCCGACGCGCTCATCATCGAGACCTGCCAGGACCTGCTCCAGGTCAAGGCCGCCGTCATCGGCGCCAAGCGGGCCGTCGAGGCGG
The DNA here is from genome assembly GCF_044465465.1 of Nonomuraea sp. NPDC049655. Lineage (NCBI taxonomy): Bacteria > Bacillati > Actinomycetota > Actinomycetes > Streptosporangiales > Streptosporangiaceae > Nonomuraea > Nonomuraea sp. NPDC049655. The sequence continues at coordinate 146,957 of NZ_JBITLS010000014.1, read as the reverse complement.
CCGGCCGGGACGTCCCGATCATCGCCCAGGTGACGATCGAGACCAACGGCGCGATGCTGCTCGGCTCGGAGATCGGCGCCGCACTCACCGCGATCGAGCCGCTCGGCGTCGACATCGTCGGGCTCAACTGCGCGACCGGCCCGGCCGAGATGAGCGAGCACCTGCGCTACCTCGCCCGCCACTCCCGGCTCAAGCTGTCCTGCATGCCCAACGCCGGCCTGCCGGTGCTCACCTCCGACGGCGCGTACTATCCGCTGTCGGCGCAGGAGCTGGCCGACGCGCACGAGACCTTCGCCCGCGACTACGGCCTGTCGCTGGTCGGCGGCTGCTGCGGCACCACCCCCGAGCACCTGCGCCAGGTGGTCGAGCGGGTGCGCGGCAAGGAGCCGGTCGCGCGCCGCCCCCACCCCGAGCCCGGCGCATCCTCCCTCTACCAGACGGTCCCCTTCCGCCAGGACACCTCCTACCTGGCCATCGGCGAGCGCTGCAACACCAACGGCTCCAAGGCCTTCCGCGAGGCGATGCTGGAGGGCCGCTGGGACGACTGCGTGGAGACCGCCCGCGACCAGGCCCGCGACGGCGCCCACATGCTCGACCTGTGCGTCGACTACGTCGGCCGCGACGGCGTGGCCGACATGAAGGAGCTGGCCTTCCGCTTCGCCACCGCCTCCACGCTGCCGATCATGCTCGACTCCACCGAGCCCGCCGTGCTCCAGGCCGGCCTGGAGATGCTCGGCGGCCGGGCGGCCGTCAACTCCGTCAACTACGAGGACGGCGACGGCCCCGACTCCCGCTTCCAGAAGATCATGCGCCTGGTGCGCGAGCACGGCGCGGCCGTCGTCGCGCTGACCATCGACGAGGAGGGCCAGGCCCGCACCGCCGACTGGAAGGTGCGCGTGGCCTCCCGCCTCATCGAGGACCTGACCGGCAACTGGGGCATGCGCGTCGAGGACATCATCGTCGACTGCCTGACCTTCCCCATCGCGACGGGCCAGGAGGAGACCAGGCGCGACGGCCTGGAGACCATCGAGGCCATCCGCGAGCTCAAGCGCCGCTACCCGGGCGTGCAGACCACGCTGGGGCTGTCCAACATCAGCTTCGGCCTCAACCCGGCCGCCCGCATGGTGCTCAACTCGGTGTTCCTCAACGAGTGCGTCAACGCCGGCCTCGACTCCGCCATCGTGCACGCCTCCAAGATCCTGCCGATGGCCCGCATCCCCGACGAGCAGCGCCAGGTCGCGCTCGACATGGTCTACGACCGCCGCCGCGAGGGCTACGACCCGCTGCAGCGCTTCATGGACCTGTTCGAGGGCGTCGACGCCGCGGCCATGCGCGCCGGCAAGGCCGAGGAGCTGGCCGCGCTGCCGCTGTGGGAGCGGCTCAAGCGGCGCATCATCGACGGCGAGCGCAAGGGCCTGGAGGCCGACCTCGACGACGCGCTCACCCAGCGGCCCGCGCTGGAGATCATCAACGAGGTGCTGCTCGACGGCATGAAGACGGTCGGCGAGCTGTTCGGCTCCGGCCAGATGCAGCTGCCGTTCGTGCTGCAGTCGGCCGAGGTGATGAAGGCCGCCGTGGCCTACCTGGAGCCGCACATGGACCGCGTCGAGGGCGAGACCAAGGGCCGCATCGTGCTGGCCACGGTCAAGGGCGACGTGCACGACATCGGCAAGAACCTGGTGGACATCATTCTGTCCAACAACGGCTACCAGGTGGTCAACCTCGGCATCAAGCAGCCGGTCTCGGCCATCCTGGAGGCCGCCGACGAGCAGAAGGCCGACGTGATCGGCATGTCCGGGCTGCTGGTGAAGTCGACGGTCATCATGAAGGAGAACCTGGAGGAGATGAACTCCAGGGGCCTGTCGGAGAAGTACCCGGTGCTGCTCGGCGGCGCCGCGCTCACCCGCGCCTACGTCGAGCAGGACCTCGCCGAGCTGTTCGAGGGCGAGGTGCGCTACGCCCGCGACGCGTTCGAGGGCCTGCGGCTGATGGACTCGTTCATGGCCGTCAAGCGCGGCGTCGCGGGCGCCACGCTGCCGCCGCTGCGCGAGCGGCGGGTCAGGACCGGCGCGGTGCTGCAGCGCACCCCGGTCGAGGAGCTGCCCGCCCGCTCCGACGTGGCCGCCGACAACCCGGTGCCCACGCCGCCCTTCCACGGCGACCGCGTGGTCAAGGGCATCTCGCTGAACGAGTACGCGGCCTTCCTCGACGAGCGCGCCCTGTTCCTGGGCCAGTGGGGCCTCAAGCCCACCAGGGGCGGCGACGGGCCCGGCTACGAGGAGCTGGTCGAGACCGAGGGCCGGCCCAGGCTGCGCATGTGGCTGGAGCGCATGCAGACCGAGGGCCTGCTGGAGGCGGCCGTCGTCTACGGCTACTTCCCGTGCGTCAGCGACGGCGACTCGCTGATCATCCTGGGTGACGACGGCAACGAGCGCACCCGTTTCACCTTCCCGCGCCAGCGCCGCGACCGGCACCTGTGCCTGGCCGACTTCTTCCGGAGCAAGGACTCCGGCGAGGTCGACGTCGTCGGCTTCCAGGTGGCCACCATGGGGGCCAAGATCTCCCAGGCCACCGCCGAGCTGTTCGCCAAGGACGCCTACCGCGACTACCTGGAGCTGCACGGCCTGTCGGTGCAGCTCACCGAGGCGCTGGCCGAGTACTGGCACGCCCGGGTGCGCGCGGAGTGGGGCATCGGCGGTCAGGAGACCCTCGACGACATGCTCAAGGTCAACATCCAGGGCTGCCGCTACTCCTTCGGCTACCCGGCCTGCCCCAACCTGGAGGACCAGCAGCAGCTGTTCGAGCTGCTCGACCCGGGGCGCATCGGCGTCAGCCTGTCGGAGGAGTTCCAGCTCCACCCCGAGCAGGCCACCTCGGCGCTGGTCGCACACCACCCCGAGGCCAAGTACTTCAACGTCTAGTTCGTCATCGGGGGAAAGCACGTGGAAGCGGTCTTCTTCGACATGGACGGCCTGCTCGTCGACAGCGAGAAGGTCTGGCTGGAGATCGAGACCAGGGTGATGGCCAGGCTCGGCGCCGCCTGGACGCCCCAGCACCAGGCCCACCTGGTCGGCGGGTCCATGGAGCGCACGCTCGACTACATGCTCGCCGTCTCCGGGGCCGACGTCCCGGCGCCGACGGTGCAGGAGTGGATGGTCGCCGGCATGGTCGAGCGCCTGGCCGAGGGCGTCGCCGTCATGCCGGGGGCCGCGGAGCTGCTGGAGGCGCTGCGCGACGAGGGGGTGCCGGTCGGCCTGGTCACCTCGTCGATGAAGGAGATCGCCGACGCCGTGCTGAAGGGCTTCGGCGAAGACCGCTTCGACGTCGTCGTCACCGCCGCCGACGTCGAGCGGACCAAGCCCGACCCCGAGCCCTACCTCAAGGCGGCCGGGCTGCTCGGCGTCGAGCCGGTGCGCTGCGTGGTGCTGGAGGACTCACCCAACGGCGTGGCGGCCGCCACGGCGGCCGGCTGCGCCGTCGTGGCCGTCCCCAACCTGCTGCCCGTCGAGCCTGCCCCCGGCCGTCTGGTGGTCTCCTCGCTGGCCGGCGTCGGCGTCGCCGATCTGCGCGCGCTGATCCCCTAGGGGGCGTCTGGTCCTCGCGGAGGAGAGGCCCCCGTCGTTTCGCGTGCCAGGATGGAAGGCGTAGTCGAGACGAGGGGCGGCCGTAATGTTCAATCAGATCGCCTGGTTGCCGCTGTGCGCCGGGGTGACGGCGGTAGGGCTGGTGCTGAGCTTCCTGGCCTTCAGGCGCCGGGGTGCGGCCGCGGGGATGAGGCTGGCGGCCTGGTCCCTGCTGCCGGTGGCGGCCTACCTGACCGGCGCGCTCAGCGCGCTGTGGACGATCGGGGCGACCGCGGTGGGGTTCGTCACCGGGCTGGTGCTCAACCCGATGGTGTGGGCCGGTGTGGCCGTGGCGGGCCTGGCCGCCGTGCTGTTCGTGGTCTCCGGGGTGATGCGCGGCCGCAGGCTGTCCTTGGGGCGCAAGAAGAAGGCCGCTCCCGAGCCGGGAGGGAAGCCGCCGGTTCAGCCTGTAGCGAACAAACCCCAGCCGTCGGTGGCCCCGAAGACCCCCAAGACCGACGATGACTTCTCCGATATCGAAGCGCTTCTGAAGCGCCGCGGCATCAGCTGATTTCGGACGGAAACGGTCGTGGATCGGCACTGTCACAGTTCCGAGACCCAACCGGGACGGGCCGTAGACATTCACATCAAGATCGATACGAATAAGTTTCGCGTCAATCACAGTTGAGCCACATCGAGCGCTGAGGGACTGGTCATACCAGCTCAGGCCATAGATTCTGCCTCCTGGGGCCGCGACTCTGCGGACTCGCCTTGCACGGGCGCACTACCCTGACCGGGTCGCGCCGACACGGACGACGTCGTCTGGAATCCAGGGGGCCACTGGCATGACCGCACCGCTCGATGTTCCTGACTCGGCCGTCGAGGCCGGGCCGGAGACCGTTCTTGAGGGGGCGGAGTCTTCAGTCATCCGGGGGCGTTCCCTCGGGCAGATCGCCTGGATGCGCCTCAAGCGCGACCGCATCGCGATGATCGGCGGCATCGTCATCGTCCTGCTGATCCTCGTGGCGATCTTCGCGCCGCTGCTGGTGTCGTGGTTCGGTCACGACCCGGCCGAATGGCACCGGGAGAAGATCGACCCGGCGATCCAGGCTCCGATCGGCGCCTTCGGCGGCATGAGCTGGGACTTCCTGTTCGGTGTCGAGCCCACCACGGGCCGCGACCTGTTCAGCCGGATCCTGTACGGCGCCCGCATCTCGCTGCTGATCGCGTTCTTCGCGACGCTGCTGTGCGTGGTGATCGGCACCGTGCTGGGGATGATCGCCGGCTTCTTCGGCGGCTGGGTCGACACCATCATCTCCCGCCTCATGGACATCTTCCTCGCCTTCCCGCTGCTGGTGTTCGCGCTGGCGCTGGCCGGCGTCATCCCCGACAAGGCGTTCGGCATGTCGGGCGACACCCTCAGGATCAGCCTGCTGGTGTTCATCATCGGCTTCTTCAACTGGCCCTACATCGGGCGCATCATCCGGGGCCAGACGCTCTCCCTGCGCGAGCGGGAGTTCGTCGACGCCTCCAGAAGCCTGGGCGCGCGCAGCCACACGATCCTGTTCAAGGAGATCCTGCCCAACCTGCTCGCGCCGATCCTCGTGTACTCGACGCTGCTGATCCCGTCGAACATCCTGTTCGAGGCCGCACTCTCCTTCCTCGGCGTGGGCGTGCGGCCGCCGACCCCCACGTGGGGAGGCATGCTGGCTGAGGCGGTCCACAACTACGACGTGGCGCCCAACTTCATGATCTTCCCCGGCCTCGCGATCTTCATCACCGTGCTGGCGTTCAACCTGCTCGGTGACGGCCTCAGGGACGCCTTCGATCCCAAGGCCCGATAAGGCCTCGTGAGTAGTTATCCGCAAGTTCTCTCAACTCCTAGATTCAAGGGGTGTGTCAGGTCGATGAAGATGAGATCTAAGGCGTCGGCGATCGCGGTGACCGCCGCTCTCGCCGTGGTCGTCTCCGCGTGTGGCGGCGGCGGTGGCAGCAAGAACACCAGCGGCTCGGGCAGCGACGACAAGCCGTCCAGCAAGTACAACGCGGGCGTGACGGCGGTCATCAACCCGTCGGAGAAGGTCGGCGGCACCCTGCACATGGGCATGCCCGGCGACTTCGACTCGGTGGACCCGGGCGACATGTACTACGGCTACGCCTGGAACTTCGCCCGCCTCTACACGCGCGCGCTCACCATGTTCAAGCCGGTCCCCGGCGAGGAGGGCCTGCAGCTCGTCGGCGACCTGGCCGAGGGCCTGGGCACGCCGAGCGACGGCGGCAAGACGTGGACGTACAAGCTGCGCAAGGGCGTCAAGTTCGAGGACGGCACCCCGGTCACCTCGAAGGACGTCAAGTACGGCGTGGCGCGCTCGCTGGACAAGGACATCCTGCCCAGCGGCCCGACGTACTTCAACGACTGGCTCGACGTCGGCAGCTACACCGGCCCGTACAAGATGAAGGGCAAGCTCGACGACTTCAAGGCGATCGAGACCCCCGACGACCAGACCATCGTCTTCCACCTGAAGAAGGCGTACGGCGGTTTCGACTACTTCGCCATGCTCCCGCAGACGGCCCCCGTGCCCGAGGCCAAGGACACCGGCTCGAAGTACAAGGAGCACCCGGTCGCGACCGGCCCGTACATGTTCAAGGCGCACGAGCTCACCAAGCGCATCGAGCTCGTCAAGAACCCGAACTGGGACGCGGCGACCGACCCCAACCGCAAGCAGCTCAACGACTCGATCGAGGTGCTGCTGGGCCAGAACGAGGACGACCTCGACCAGCGCCTGCTCTCCGGCAAGATCGACGTCAAGGTCAACAGCACCGGCGTGGCGGCCAACGCCCGCAAGACGGTCCTGACCGACGAGAAGGTCAAGCAGTACGCCGACTCGGCCCCGATCGACCGCACCTGGTTCACCAACATCAACGGTGACGTGCCGCCGTTCGACAACATCCACTGCCGCAAGGCCGTGCTGTACGCGACCGACCGCTCGGCCATCCAGGGCGCCTACGGCGGCCCGGACGCCGGTGGCGACGTGGCCCTCAGCCTCATGCCGGCCAAGATGACCGGTTACGAGAAGATCGACCCCTACGGCGTCGAGGCCAACCCGACCGGCGACATCGCCAAGGCCAAGGAAGAACTGGCGGCCTGCGGCCAGCCCAACGGCTTCAGCACCACCATCTCCTTCCGCAACGAGCGCTCTGCCGAGAAGCAGACCGCCGAGTCGCTGCAGCAGTCGCTCGGCCGCGTGGGCATCAAGCTGGAGCTCAAGGGCTTCCCGCAGGGTGACTACTTCAAGCTGTACGCTGGCAAGCCCGACTTCGCCAAGAAGAACAACCTGGGCCTCATGGTCTACGGCTGGGGCGCCGACTACCCCGAGGGCTTCGGCTTCTTCCAGCAGATCGTCGACAGCCGGGTCATCCGTCCCGCCGGTAACACCAACCTCGGCGTGAAGGACCCCAAGATCGACGAGCTGATCGACCAGGCCGCGGGCGAGACCGACGCGACCAAGCGCAACAGCATCTGGGCCGCCGTCGACAAGCAGGTCATGGAGTCGGCCTACATCCTTCCCTACGTCTGGGCGCACGGCCTGTTCTACCGTCCGCCGCAGCTGAAGAACGTCTTCGTCTCCCAGAACTGGGGCATGTACGAGTTCCTCACGCTGAGCACCCAGTAGCAACGGCGCATACTGCCGGAACGTCCCGTACCGAAAGCAGGTGAAGGCTTCGGCGGCCGGGCTCACAAGGCCCGGCCGCCATGGCCGAGATCAGTGTTCACATACATTCTCAGACGGTTGATAGCGGCCGTCATGCTGCTCTTCGTGGTGAGCATCGCGACGTTCGCCATCTTCTTCCTCGTGCCTCGGCTCGCTGGGATGTCCGCTGACGACCTGGCCTCCCGGTACGTGGGCAAGGCGGCCAACGCCGAGGTGATCCACGACACGGCTGTGCGCCTCGGCTTCTACGACCCGATCCTGGTCCAGTACGGGCGTTTCGTGCAGGGCATCTTCGTCGGCGTCGACCGCAACTACGGCCCCGGCATCGAGCACTGCCCGGCGCCCTGCTTCGGCTACAGCTACGTCAGCCAGAACCCGGTCCTGCCCGACCTGCTCAACCGCCTGCCGATCACCTTGTCGCTGGCGCTCGGCGCGGCCGTGGTGTGGGTCATCTTCGGCGTGGCCACCGGCGTGCTGTCGGCGCTGCGCCGCGGCAGCTTCTTCGACCGCCTGTCCATGGGCATCGCCCTGGCCGGCGTCTCGCTGCCGATCTTCTTCACCGGCATCGTCTCCCTGGCCATCTTCCGCGACCAGCTCGGCCTGGTCGGCGACGTGGCCGACTGGGTGCCGATCAGCGAAGACCCGCTCACCTGGGCCAACAACCTCATGCTGCCCTGGGTGACGCTCGCCTTCCTGTACGCCGCCGGCTACGCCCGCCTCACCCGCGCGGGCATGCTGGAGACCATGTCGGAGGACTACATCCGCACGGCCAGGGCCAAGGGCCTGCCCGAGCGGAAGGTGGTGCTCAAACACGGGCTGCGGGCCACGCTCACCCCCGTGGTCACCATGTTCGGCCTCGACCTGGGGCTGCTGCTCGGCGGCGCCGTCCTGACCGAGAGCACCTTCTCGCTGCCCGGCATCGGCAAGTACGCCGTCGACGCCATCAGCAACAACGACCTTCCCCAGGTGATGGGCGTCACGATCGTCGCGGCGGCCTTCATCATCCTGGCCAACCTGATCGTCGACCTGCTCTACGCGGTCGTTGACCCGAGAGTGAGGCTGGCGTGAGTCCCTTCCTCGACGTCAAGGACCTGAAGATCCACTTCCCGACCGACGACGGCCTGGTCCGCTCCGTCGACGGGCTGACCTTCAGCCTCGAACGCGGCAAGACCCTCGGCATCGTCGGCGAGTCCGGCTCGGGCAAGTCGGTGACCAGCCTCGGCATCCTCGGCCTGCACAAGGGCAAGGGCGCCAACGTCTCGGGCGAGATCTGGCTCGACGGCGAGGAGCTCGTGGGCGCCTCGCAGGAGCACGTGCGCGGGCTGCGCGGCAAGAAGATGGCGATGATCTTCCAGGATCCGCTGTCGGCGATGCACCCCTTCTACACGGTCGGCGACCAGATCGTCGAGGCGTACCGGATCCACCACAAGGTCACCAAGGCCGTCGCCAAGAAGCACGCCGTGGACATGCTGGGCCGCGTGGGCATCCCCGAGCCCCAGCGCCGCGTCGACTCCTACCCGCACGAGTTCTCCGGCGGCATGCGGCAGCGCGCGATGATCGCCATGGCGCTGTCGTGCGACCCCGAACTGCTCATCGCCGACGAGCCGACCACCGCGCTCGACGTGACCGTGCAGGCCCAGATCCTCGACCTCATGGTCGACCTGCAGCGCGAGTTCAACTCCGCGCTGATCATCATCACCCACGACCTGGGCGTGGTGGCCGAGCTGTCCGACGACATCCTGGTCATGTACGGCGGCAAGTGCATCGAGTACGGCACCGCCGACGACATCTTCTACCGTCCCGAGCACCCCTACACATGGGGTCTACTGGGATCGATGCCCCGCCTCGACCGGGAGCCCACCGAACGGCTGCTGCCGATCAAGGGCTCGCCGCCGTCCCTGATCAACGTGCCTTCGGGCTGCGCCTTCCACCCCCGCTGCCCCTACGCCGAGCGCACCGGGGGCAAGTCCAGCAGCGAGGTGCCCGGCCTGATCGAGACCGAGGGCGGCCACCTGGTGCGCTGCCACATGAGCAGGACGGAGCGGCGGGAGCTGTGGGAGAACGAGATCAAGCCAGTGCTGGAGAGCCAGTGAGCGAGACGGTGACCGCGAACGAGCCGCTTCTTTCCGTCCAGGGGCTGGAGAAGCACTTCCCGGTGACGAAGGGCCTGCTCAAGCGGCAGGTCGGCGCCGTCAAGGCGGTCGACGGGGTCAGCTTCGACGTCTACAAGGGCGAGACGCTCGGCCTGGTGGGGGAGTCCGGCTGCGGCAAGTCCACCACCGGCCGCCTGGTCACCAGGCTCCTTGAGCCGACCGGCGGCAAGGTCGTCTTCGAGGGCCAGGACATCACGCACATGGGGCAGGGCAGGCTCAGGCCGCTCCGCCGCGACATGCAGATGATCTTCCAGGACCCGTTCTCGTCGCTGAACCCCCGCCACACCGTCGGCACCATCGTCGGCGCGCCCTTCCGCATCCAGGGCGTGCAGACCGAGAACGGCGTCAAGAAGGCGGTCCAGGACATCCTCGCCCTGGTCGGGCTCAACCCCGAGCACTACAACCGCTACCCGCACGAGTTCTCCGGCGGTCAGCGGCAGCGCATCGGCATCGCCCGCACGCTCGCGCTCAAGCCCAAGCTCATCATCGCCGACGAGCCGGTCTCCGCGCTCGACGTGTCCATCCAGGCCCAGGTCGTCAACCTGCTGGAGGACCTGCAGAACGAGCTCGACCTGACCTACGTCGTGATCGCCCACGACCTGTCGGTGGTGCGCCACATCAGCGACCGGGTCGCGGTCATGTACCTGGGCAAGATCGTCGAGATCGCCGACCGCAAGAGCCTCTACAGCTCGCCGATGCACCCCTACACCAACGCCCTGCTGTCGGCCGTGCCCGTGCCCGACCCCAAGGCGCGCAAGGAACGCGAGCGCATCAGGCTCACCGGCGACGTGCCGAGCCCGCTCAACCCGCCGCCCGCCTGCCGCTTCCACACCCGCTGCTGGAAGGCGCAGGAGATCTGCAAGACGGTCGAGCCGCCCCTGGAGGAGCTGGCCGGCGGCCACCGCGTGGCCTGCCACTTCCCGGAGAACGCGCCCGCCGCCGCGACCGCCGCGGCGACGCAGGCCTGACCCCGGTGTGACGCGGGCCTGACGCGGGCCCTGAGACCTTGCGGCCGCCGCCCTCCTGCCGGGGCGGCGGCCTCAGGACGTCGCGCCGGGCGTGATCAGCCCGGTCTCGTACGCCAGCACCACGGCCTGCACCCGGTCGCGCAGCCCCAGCTTGGTCAGCACGTTGCCCACGTGCGTCTTGACCGTCGTCTCGCTCACCACGAGCTTGGCCGCGATCTCCGCGTTGGACATGCCCTTGGCGATCAGCCGCAGCACCTCCAGCTCCCGCTCGGTCAGCCGGTCGAGGCGGGCCGGCGTGGCCTGCTCGTAGGCCGAGGGCAGCCGCTTGGAGAACCGGTCGAGCAGCCGCCTGGTCACGCTCGGCGCCACGATCGCGTCGCCCGCCGCCACCACCCGGATCGCCTGCACCAGCTCGTCGGGCGGCACGTCCTTCAGCAGGAAGCCCGACGCCCCCGACCGCAGCGCCTCCACGATGTACTCGTCGAGGTCGAACGTGGTCAGCACCAGCACCTTCGGCACGTGCGCCGTGGGCGCGGCCTCCCGCACGATCCGGCGGGTCGCCTCGATGCCGTCGACGCCCGGCATCCGGATGTCCATGAGCACCACGTCGGGCAGCAACGCCCTGGTCTGCTCCATCGCGTCCTTGCCGTCGCCGGCCTGGCCGACCACCGTGATGTCGGACTCGGCCTCCAAGATCAGGCGAAATCCCGTGCGCAGCAGCGGCTGGTCGTCCACCAGCAGCACTCTGATCGTCATTGGCCGTCCTTCAACGGGAACCTCGCCCGCACCTCGAAACCGCCCCCCGGTCGCGGACCGATGTTCAGAATTCCACCATAGAGTGCGACCCGCTCGCGAATGCCGACCAGGCCGTGGCCCGTCCGGTCGGCCGCAGGCGCGGCGCCCCTGCCGTCGTCCTCGACGCGTACGTCGAGGCCCGAGGGGGCGTGCGAGACGGTGACCACCGCCTCGGCCCCGGCCCCGGCGTGCCGCAGGCTGTTCGTCAGCCCCTCCTGGACCAGCCGGTAGGCGGCCAGGTCGACCCCCGCGGGCAGCGGCCGCGGCTCGCCCTCCACACGCAGCCGCGTGGGCAGCCCCGCCTCGCGCATCTGCTCCACCAGCCCCGGCAGGTCGCCCACGCCCGGCTGCGGCCCCAGCTCGGCCCGCGCGTCAGTGCGCAGCACGCCCACGATGTTGCGCATCTCGGACATGGCCAGCCGCCCGGTGTTCTCGATCGCCGACAGCGCCTCCCGCGCCAGGTCGGGATCGGCGGCCAGCACCCGCCGCGCCGCGGCCGCCTGCACCGTCATCACGCTCACGTGGTGGGCCACCACGTCGTGCAGCTCACGGGCGATGCGCGAGCGCTCCTCGGCCCGCGCGGCCCGCGTGTCGGCCGCGTGGGCCCGCTCCAGCCGGGCCGCCCGGTCGCGCAGCTCCTCCAGGTACGCCCGCCGCAGCCGCAGGCTCCTGCCCGCCCCCCAGACCGCCAGCAGCACCAGCACCGCCACCACGTGCCCGCTCGCGCCCGGCGGCGTGACCGGCCCTGCTACCGCCCCCACCGCGTACGTCAGCAGCGAGACCAGCAGCCCGCCCAGCGCCACCGCCAGCCCCCGGTTGGAGGCCACCGAGTACACCAGCACCAGGCTGGACACCCCCGACGCGCCGGCGCCGTACCCCAGCGCGGTCAGCGCCGTCTCGGGGATCAGGCCGGCGCACAGCGCCGCCAGCGGCCAGCGCCTGCGCACCGCGATGGGCGCGGCGGCCAGCACCAGCAGCGTCGCCCCGAGCCCGTCGGGGGCGCGCATGCTCACCGTCGTCAGCTCCGCCGGCTCCAGGCGCTCGGGCCCGTAGAGGAGGAAGAGCGTCACCGAGGCCGCGGCCACCACCACGGCCAGGACCGTGTCGTGGAACAGGGGTCGGTCGATCCGCACCGCTTCACTGTAGGCCCAGGTGAGAGCCTTGAACTCCTCCCTTCGGAGGATAAGGGGCGGCCTGCGGGAGGGCTACGGGCCCAGGGCTACAGCTCGTCGGTGGCGGCGCGCCGGTTGCTGCGCACCGTGTCGCCGGGCTGGCGGTCGGGCACCGGCGGCGGGGTGCCGCCGAACTCCGGGCACAGCGCCTGATGGTCGCACCAGTCGCACAGCCGGCTGCGGCGCGCGCGCCACTCGCCGGTCTCCAGCGCCCGCTCGATCGCCGTCCACAGCGCCATCACCTTGCGCTCGGTGGCCAGCAGGTCGGCCTCGTCGGGGGCGTAACGCAGCACCTCGCCGCGCCCGCCCAGGTAGACCAGCTGCAGCAGCCGGGGCACCTGCCCGCGCAGCCGCCACAGCACCAGCGCGTAGAACTTCATCTGGAACAGCGCCTTGGCCTCGAAGTCGGGGCCGGGCGCGCTGCCCGTCTTGTAGTCGACCACCCGGACCTCGCCGGTGGGCGCCACGTCGAGCCGGTCGACGTAGCCCCGCAGCATCAGGCCGCCGTCGAGCACCGCCTGCACGTAGAGCTCGCGCTCGGCGGGCTCCAGCCGGGTCGGGTCCTCCAGCGTGAAGTAGCGCTCCAGCATCGCCCGCGCCTGCGCCAGCCACTCGGCCTGCTCGGCGTCGTCGGCGAACATCCGCGCGTACTGCTCGTCCTCCTGCAGCAGGCGCTGCCACTGCGGCTCCAGCAGCTCCAGCGCCGCCTGCACCGACCGGCGCGGCGCCGGCAGGTCGTAGAGCCGCTCCAGGACGGCGTGCACCACGGTGCCGCGCACGGCCGCGGGGGAGGGTTTCTCGGGCAGCTGGTCGATGACCCGGAACCGGTAGAGCAGGGGACAGGTCATGAAATCGCCTGCCCGGGACGGGGAGAGAGCTCCGATGATCACCGGTTCGGTCAACGTCATGCACCGCACTCTAGGTCAAGAGCCCGACAGAATAACCCTCGCCGGGACGAGGATCACGTGATCCGGCGCGTAGCATCGAGGCAGCAACAGCACGTAATGGACGTACGAGGAGTGCGGTGAGCGAGCAGAGCCCGCGTCAGGAGTTCCCCGGCCTTCGGATGGGGCGGCCCTTCGGCATCCCGGTGTACGTCTCCTGGACGTGGTTCATCGTCGCTGCCTTCATCACCGTCATGTTCGGCCCCCGCATGCGCGACATGCTGCCCGAGCTGGACAGCACCGTCGCCTACGCGGTGGCCTTCGTCTTCGCCGTGCTGCTCTACGTCTCGGTGCTGCTGCACGAGCTGGCCCACAGCGTGCTGGCCAAGATGTTCGGCCTGCCGGTGCGCCGGATCACCCTCTACTTCCTCGGCGGCGTGTCGGAGATCGAGAAGGAGCCGCCGACGCCGGGCAAGGAGTTCCTGGTCGCCGCCGCCGGGCCGGCCCTGTCGCTGGGCCTGGCCGGGCTCGGCCTGCTCGCCGACACGTACGTGATCAACGACGGCGGCATCGCCGAGGTGCTCATCTGGCAGCTGTGGGTGGCCAACCTCATCGTCGGCGTGTTCAACCTGCTGCCCGGCCTGCCGCTCGACGGCGGCCGGATGCTGCGCGCGGGCGTGTGGAAGCTGACCAGGAACCCCGGCTCCGGCACGGTCGTGGCCGCCTGGGGCGGGCGCGTGCTGGCCGTGCTGCTGGTCGTCCTGCCGTTCGCGACGTCGATGACGAGCGGGCAGGAGTTCGACCCGGTCGAGCTGCTGTGGCCGGTGGTGCTGGCCTCCTTCATCTGGATGGGCGCCACCCAGTCGCTGCGCGTGGCCCGCATCCGCGCCCGCATCCCGCAGGTCAACGCGCGCACGCTGGCCCGCAGGGCGATCCCGGTGGCGGCCGAGACGCCGCTGGCCGAGGCGCTGCGGCAGGCCGCCGAGCAGCGGGCGGGCGCCCTGGTGGTGGTCGACCACGACGGACGGCCGGTCGCCATCGTCAACGAGGCCGCCGTCCAGGCCACCCCCGAGCACCGGCGCCCCTGGGTCGACGTGGGCTCGCTGGCCAAGGCGCTCGAACCGACCATGGTGCTGGCTGCCGACCTGACCGGCGAGCCGCTCATCGACGCCATGCGCTCGGCCCCCGCGGGTGAGTACCTGCTGGTGGAGCAAGGCGGCGACATCTACGGCGTGCTCGCCACCGCCGACGTCAACCGCGTCTTCACCGGGGTCTGACATGCCCGGCGCGTTTGCGGCTAAGGTCTTGTCCGGCCACTTCCCGTAGCCCGGCGATTTCGATGCCAGGACGGCAGGCCGATAGTCTTCTGTTTGGCCGAACTTGCACAGTTGACGGGTTGGTCGTGGTCCACCGGTTCACCGAATCGAGACGCCTGGGCCGCGACACGGCGTCGTCGTCTGGGTATGCGTATGGCTGGTGGCCGGCACGGCAGTGCGGGTGCCGTAATACCGCCGGCTTCCGGGAGGAGAGTTGAGTGACCGAGCGCAGCGAGGGCACCGATGAGCGCAGCACGGTCGTCATGAGGGAGGGCGCATGAGCGGCCAGGGCTTCGGAGTGGTGCGTCCCCTTCCCGGCGACGGGCTGGTCGCCTACATCGGCGGCCTGCTGCTGGTGTGCGACGCGGGCGAGGCGGCCGCCGACGGCCTGATCGAGGCGCTGCGCGAGACGGCGGCCTCCGGCGGCGACGGCCGGGCGCTGGCCCGCCGCGCGGCGCAGGTGCTGGCCGCCAACATGGCGGGCGACCCGGCCACATGCGCGGTCGCCGGTCCCGTCGGCGGCGGCGTGGCCGTGCTGGTCAGCGGCTCGGCCTCGGCCTCGGTCAGCACCTCCGGCGGCGAGACGCGCCTGGCCGGCAGCGACTCCCTCACCTGGGCCGACCGGCTGATCAGCGGCCCGGTCGAGCGCGTCGAGCTCACCCTGCCCGGCGCCGGCAGTGCGCATCCCGCGGTCGGCTTCGAGGGCGGCGTCGTCCACGGCGGCGGCCTGATCGGCGACCTCACCGACCAGCCGTCGCACGTCCGTCCCCAGGGGCAGGCGGCCGACCGGTCCAGGCCGCTCACCAGTGAGATGCCCAACACGGCCCTGCACATGGAGCCCGACCTGGCGCCGCCGCCCGAGCGGCCTGCCGAGCGGCCAGTGGAGCGGCCCGTCGAGCGGCCTCCCTATCCGCTGGCCGACCAGCCGCCGATCGTCCAGGGTCCGCCCTCGGGCGCGCAGGCCGGCGTCCCGCACCCGGGCCCTCAGCCCGGTCCCCACTCCGGTCCTCACTCCGGCCCGCCGTCGCTGGACCAGCCGCCGTTCGGGCACGAGCAGCCGCCCTTCGGCCAGGAGCAGGCCCCGTTCGGGCACGAGCAGCCGCCCTACCTCCCGCCCCAGGACCAGCCTCCCTTCCTGCCCGTGCAGGAGCAGCCCCAGCCCGAGCCCCAGCAGCAGTTCCCGTCCTACGACGAGCTGCCGCCGTCCGGCAACGGCATGGCCGACCAGCAGCAGCACATGGGTCCGCCCGATCACTTCGACCAGCCGGCCCCGCCCGTGCTCGGCCCGCCGGAGCACTTCGACCACCCGGGGCCGCCGCCGCAGGAGCAGCAGCAGGGCGACCACGGCGACCGCCCGCTGGTCTACGGGGTCGACTGCAAGAACGACCACTTCAACGACCCGAGGGTGCCCTACTGCGCCGTCTGCGGCATCGCCCTGGTGCAGCGGACGCTGGTGCCGTACAAGGGGCCGCGGCCCTCGCTCGGGGTGCTCATCCTCGACGACGGCACGGCGCTGCCGCTGGAGAGCGACTACCTGCTGGGCCGTGACCCCGAGCGCGCGCCCGAGGTGGCGGGCGGCTCGGCCCGGCCCGCCAAGGTCACCAGCCCCGACGGCTCGGTCTCGCGCCGCCACCTGCGGGTGGCCCTCGACGGCTGGGACGTCAACCTGGTCGACCTGGGCTCGGTCAACGGCACCCAGATCCAGCCGCCCGGCGACCCCAACTTCTACGACATCCCGCCCAACGAGCCGGTCACCATCGCGCCCGGCACGACGGTCCGCGTGGGCGTCTCCCGCACGCTCCGCTTCGAGGCCCACCGGGGCTGATCCCGGCGCCTGTCCGCCCGCACCTCTTTCCCGGGGGTGCGGGCGTTCGTGTTTCCGGAAACCCTTTAGGAAATGCGTCTGGAATGTCCGATGGTAAATGGCTGAATGGGAATTGTCGGGGCCGGGGGAGGGGGTGGGTAAGGGTATTTCGTGGGCGCTGGGCGATATTTCGGGAAAAGTCAGGACCGGGCTCGCGGCCCTTTCCGAAAGAGGGATCCGGACCGTCCCAAAGGGGCGGCCGTGCCAATGGCACAGTCGTTCCGAGAGGGCGGGAAGTCCGGAAGGTGCAGTCGTTTCGAGGGGCGGGCGTTCCGAAGGTGGAGCCCGCCCTGAAGAGGTGGCAGACCCGAAGGTGCAGCCCGCCCTGAAGGGGCATGCAGGCCCGAAGGTGCAGGTGTTTCGAGGGGGTGGGGGTTCGGAAGGGGCGGTCCATGCCCGAAGGGGCGGGCGGTCCGGGAGGGTGGCTGGGGCTGGGGCTGGGGCTGGGGCTGGTGGTCAGGTGGGGCGGAAGGTGCGTACGCCGCGCAGCAGGCGCACGGCCGCCTCCAGGCCGCGGGCCCCCTCCACCGCCCGTCCCGCCGCCGTCGCGTATCGGCTGAGCAGGTGTTCGTCCCCCTCCTGGAACCCCCGTCCCGCCACCCACACGAACGTGTGGTCGCGGACCTGCGCCGGCACCGGCACGGCCAGGAACCCCGGCTCGCCCATCGTCTCGTCCCGCGCCAGCCGGAGCGACCCCTCCGCGGCGGCCAGCTCCTTCAGCACCCCGGACCCCGACAACCAGCGCCGAACCCGCAGCGGGTCTCCCGGCGGCGCGTGGACGTGCAGCGGACGGGCGTCCCGCCGCAGGACGTCCACGTGCACGAACCCCGCGTACGCGGTGCCCGCCACGGCCGCCGCGGCGCGCGCGAGCCGATCGATCACGTCGGCGACCTCCAGGCAGGAGAACGCGGTGATGAGTTCACGCATGGCGATATCGACACGGTTGTTTGGCATCGCGGTGATTCCCTCGGGTGGAGGGGGGAAGAGATCGCGCGGCCCGATCACGCGAAACTCCGAACGGTGCCCGGAGTATCACCCTCGACGCGGCTCTTGACTACCCCTCAACAGGAAATTGCGATTTTTCCGCATTTCGCAGGCAGGGCCGGTCGAGCCGTTCACGACGAGCGCAGCCGCACCCACTCCACGTCGTCCGCCCGCGTGCCGTCCGGCTTCGGGAACAGCTCCCGGTGCAGGCTCTCCCTGCTGAAACCGGCACGTTCCAGCACCGCGTGCGAGGCCGCGTTCACCACGTCGGTGCCCGCCACCACCCGGTGCAGTGCCGTGCGCGCGAACGCCCAGTCGACCAGCAGCCGCACCGCGCGGGTCATGAACCCCCTGCCGCGGAAATCCGGCACCAGCGAGTAGCCGATCATGGCCTGCCCGAGCACGGGGACGACCTGCATGAGCTGGAGGTGCCCGGCGAACGCGCCGGTGGCGGCGTCCCTGACCGCCAGTTCGATCCGCTGCCCGGTGACCCACCAGTAGCCGGTGCAGCGGCAGCGCTGCTCGTCCTCCTCCAGGGAGGCGGGCGGGGTCAGGGAGTAGGCGGTCACACTCGGGTCGCACATCATCCGGTGGTACTCCGGGGCGTCCTCCACCGAGAGCGGCACGAGCCGCACCACGCCGTCGGTCAGCTCGCCGCCGTCGAAGAAGGGCAGGTACGGCTCCTCGGCCGCCGCCGGCTCCCCGGCGATCCGGGCGAAGGACACCAGGTCGGCCCACCGCCCGTCGCGCAGCCGCTTGGCCTTGCGCCGCCGGCCCTCCTCGCGGAACCCGGCCCTGAGCGCGACCCTGAGGCTGGCCACGTTCTCCACCTCGGCCTGCAACTCCACCCGGTGCACACCCTGGTCGGTGAGCCAGTCGGACACCGCTCTGGCGGCCCGGGCGGCCACGCCCCTGCCGCGCGCCCACGGCGCCACCACGTAGCCGATCTCGGCCGTGCCCCAGCGGTCGGGCGGGCGGACCCCGATCGCGCCGGCGTACCGGCCGTCCTCGGTGACGGCCCACTCCGCGCCGCCCGACGCCCACTTGTCCTCGGCGAACTTCAGGTAGGCGCGGGCGTCCTCGATCCGGTACGGCGACGGCAGCAGCGGCAGATGCCGGGCGGTGACGGGATCGTTCATCATGCGCGCGATCGCCTCTGCGTCGGGGTCGGCGGGCATTCGCAGGATCAGGGGACCGGTGGAGATCACGTCGCGCGGGAGCATCCCCCATAGATACCGCGCGTCCGCGCGCGTGAGAAACCCATATAACCTTGCCGCCATGGGTTTCCGCAGGCATGGGCCGTTCCAGGCAGGGGATCAGGTGCAGCTCACCGACCCCAAGAACAAGCGCCACACGATCACTCTCAAGCAGGACGGCGTCTTCCACACGCACAAGGGCGCCATCCCGCACAGCGAGCTGATCGGGCAGCCTGAAGGCTCCGTCGTGCGGTCCTCCGGCGGCACCGCCTACCTCGCCTTCCGCCACCTGCTCCAGGACTACACGCTCGCGATGCCGCGCGGCGCGGCCGTCATCTACCCCAAGGACGCCTCGATGATCGTCGGCATGGCCGACGTCTTCCCCGGCGCCCGGGTGATCGAGGCCGGGGTAGGCTCCGGCGCCCTGACCTGCTTCCTGCTGCGCGCCGTCGGCCCCGAGGGCCACGTCACCTCCTACGAGCGCCGCGAGGAGTTCTCCGAGGTGGCCCGCAAGAACGTGGAGAAGTTCTTCGGCGACCCGATGGAGGACAACTGGCGCCTGGTCGTCGGCGACCTGGTCTCCTCGATCGACGAGGCCGACGTCGACCGCGTCATCCTCGACATGCTGGCCCCGTGGGAGTGCGTCGACGCCGCCGCCAAGGCCCTCACGCCGGGCGGCGTCATCTGCTGCTATGTCGCCACCACCACCCAGATGTCCAAGACCGTGGAGGCCATTCGCGATCACGGGTGTTTCACCGAGCCTCATGCGTGGGAGACCCTGGTTCGCGACTGGCATGTCGAAGGGCTCGCGGTTCGTCCCGATCATCGGATGATCGGCCACACCGGCTTCCTCGTCAGCGCCCGCCGCATGGCAGACGGAGTGACGCCGCCGCCGCGACGCCGCCGACCGAAGGGAACCACCGAGGAACTATGACAATTTGGCCACGAGGGTGCGTTGGTGCGTGACACGGGAACAGATCGCCGTGTTCATATGCTGGGAGTATTAAACGCACCATTGGGGATTATTCACCGAATACTGCATGTCACTCGACGAACACTGCCCGGCCAGGTTACGGAGGGGCCCGAGATAGGTAAGGTCCTTAGTAGTCGCCCTCGACTGGGAAGGAGGTGACGGGGCGTGGCAGCTCGCGATGATGCTGAGGCTCGAGCCGCGCAGCGCGAACGGGAGGTCGCTGATCTTTCAACACAGGTCTCCTTCCTCCAGGAGGAGATCACCGCGCTGAGGCGGAAGCTGGCCGAGTCACCCCGTCAGGCCAGAGTCCTCGAAGAACGTCTCCATGAGGCACAGGCGAATCTCGCGGCCGTGACAGGCCAGAACGAGCGCCTGGTGGCCACACTCAAGGAGGCCCGGGACCAGATCGTCGCTCTCAAGGAGGAGGTCGACCGGCTGGCGCAGCCGCCGTCCGGCTTCGGCACCTTTCTTGAAGCCCGAGAAGACGGCACGATCGAGGTGTTCACCGGAGGGCGCAAGCTCCGGGTGAACGTCAGCCCCGCCGTCGACGTCGACTCGCTGAGGCGTGGCCAGGAGGTCATGCTCAACGAAGCACTCAACGTGGTCGAGGCGCTCGGCTACGAAGAGGTCGGCGAGATCGTCATGCTCAAGGAACTGCTGGACGAGGGCAAGCGGGCCCTGGTCATCTCGCACGCCGACGAGGAGCGCGTCGTGCGACTGGCCGACTCGCTGGTCGGCCAGCCCATCAGGGCCGGTGACTCGCTCCTGCTCGAACCCCGCTCCGGCTACGTCTACGAGCGCATACCCAAGTCCGAAGTCGAAGAGCTCGTGCTCGAGGAGGTCCCCGACATCTCCTACGAGGAGATCGGCGGGCTCATGCGGCAGATCGAGCAGATCAGGGACGCCATCGAGCTGCCCTACCTGCACGCCGACCTGTTCCGCGAGCACAAACTCCGTCCCCCGAAGGGCGTGCTGCTCTACGGCCCGCCCGGCTGCGGCAAGACGCTCATCGCCAAGGCGGTCGCCAACTCCCTGGCCAAGCAGGTCGCGGAGAAGACCGGCCAGTCCGGCAAGAGCTTCTTCCTCAACATCAAGGGCCCGGAGCTGCTCAACAAGTACGTCGGCGAGACCGAGCGGCACATCCGCCTGGTCTTCCAGCGGGCCCGTGAGAAGGCCTCCGAGGGCACCCCGGTGATCGTGTTCTTCGACGAGATGGACTCGATCTTCCGCACCCGAGGCTCCGGCGTCTCGTCCGACGTGGAGAACACCATCGTCCCTCAGCTGCTGTCGGAGATCGACGGCGTCGAGGGCCTGGAGAACGTCATCGTGATCGGCGCCTCCAACCGCGAGGACATGATCGACCCCGCGATCCTGCGGCCGGGCCGCCTGGACGTGAAGATCAAGATCGAGCGGCCCGACGCCGAGGCGGCCAAGGACATCTTCTCCAAGTACCTGCTGGCCGAGCTTCCCCTGCACCCCGACGATCTGTCCGAGCACGGCGACTCTCGCGAGGCGACCATCCACGGCATGATCCAGAGTGTGGTGGAGCGCATGTACACCGAGAGCGAGGAGAACCGCTTCCTCGAGGTGACCTACGCCAACGGTGACAAGGAAGTCCTCTACTTCAAGGACTTCAACTCCGGCGCGATGATCCAGAACATCGTCGACCGGGGCAAGAAGATGGCCATCAAGCAGTTCCTGGAGAGCGGTCAGAAGGGCCTGCGGGTGCAACACCTGCTCACCGCCTGCGTCGACGAGTTCTCCGAGAACGAAGACCTGCCCAACACCACCAACCCCGACGACTGGGCCCGCATCTCCGGCAAGAAGGGCGAGCGGATCGTCTACATCCGCACGCTGGTCTCCGGCAAGCAGGGCACCGAGGCCGGCCGTTCGATCGACACGGTCGCCAACACCGGCCAGTACCTGTAGGGAACGTCTGGAAAGGGCCGCGCGGCCGTCCGCGCGGCCCTTTCCATGCCCACCGGGGGAGATGGGCACGTCGGCTTCCTGAGAGGAAGGCCGCGACACGCCTCATCCGGCGTACAAGCCGCCCCGGCGAGGCGCACACTGGGGCCTGTGACCGTCCGTAAACGGGTGGACGTCCGCGTCGAAGGCGTCGTCCAGGGCGTGGGATTCCGCCCCTTCGTGTATTCGCTGGCCAGCAGGCTCGGCCTGGCCGGCCGCGTGCGCAACGACGTCGAGGGGGTGTTCATCGAGGTCGAGGGCGCCCTGGCCGGGGTCGAGGAGTTCCTGACCGCGCTGGAGCGCGACGCGCCCGCCCTGTCGGAGATCGAGAGCGTCACCGTCGTCAGCGGCGCGCCCGCCGGCCACCGGGGCTTCAGCATCGCCGCCGGCGACCCGGCCGGCCCGCGCCGCGCCCTCGTCCCGGCCGACCTCGCCACCTGCGACGACTGCCTGCGCGAGCTGGCCGACCCGGCAGGCCGCCGCCACCGCTACCCGTTCATCGCCTGCGCCAACTGCGGGCCGCGCTTCACCGTCGTGCGCGGCGTGCCCTACGACCGGCTGCTGACCACCATGGCCGGGTTCGCGATGTGCGCCGGCTGCTCGGCCGAGTACCACGACCCCGGCGATCGCCACTTCCGCGCCGAGTCCACCTGCTGTCCGGCCTGCGGCCCGTCCCTGCGCCTGCTGGACGCCCGCGGCGCCGAGCTGTGCGGCGACCCGGTCAGCGCCTGCGCGACCCTGCTGCGGGCCGGCCGCGTCGTCGCCGTCAAGGGGCTGGGCGGGTTCCACCTGGCCGTGCCCGCCGCCCACCAGGAGGCCGCCGCGGCGCTGCGGGCCCGCAAGCACCGCGCGGAGAAGCCGTTCGCCGTCATGGTCGCCGACCTCGACCAGGCCCGCCGGCTGTGCGCGGTCGACGGGCAGGGCGCCGCGCTGCTCACCGGCCGCGCGCGCCCGATCGTGCTGCTGCCCCGGCTGCCCGGCGCGCCCGTCGCCGACGCCGTCGCGCCCGGCAGCCGCGACCTCGGCCTGATGCTGCCCTGCACGCCGCTGCACCACCTGCTGCTCGCGGAGCTGGCCGAGCCCATGGTCCTGACCAGCGGCAGCGTCGGCGACGAGCCCCTCGCCTACGAGGACGCCGACGCGGTCACCCGGCTCGGCGGCATCGCCGACGCCTTCCTGGTCCACGACCGGGCCATCCACGTGCCCGCCGACGACTCGGTGCTGCGCCCCTGGTCCGGCGGGCACACCGTGCTGCGCCGCGCCCGCGGCCACGCGCCCGAGCCGCTCACGCTGCGCCGTCCCGCGCCCCGCCCGGTGCTGGCCTGCGGCGCCGAGCTGCGCAGCACCTTCTGCCTGGTACGCGGCCGGCGCGCGTTCCTGTCCCAGCACATCGGCGACCTGGACGACCAGGAGACCCTGCGCTCCTTCGTCGAGGGCATCGACCACTTCTGCGGCCTGTTCGACATCCGTCCCGAGGTCGTCGCCCACGACCTCGACCCCGGCTACCTGTCCACCAGGCACGCCCTGGAGCTGACCGGCGTCGAGCTGGTCGGCGTCCAGCACCACCACGCCCACATCGCCTCCTGCCTGGCCGACAACGGCGAGACGGGCCCGGTGATCGGCGTGGCCCTCGACGGCCCCGGCCATGGCCTCGACGGCACGCTGTGGGGTGGCGAGTTCCTGCATGCCGACCTGACCTCCTGCCACCGGCTCGGCCACCTGGCCCTGGTCCCGATGCCCGGCGGCGCCGCCGCGGTCCGCCAGCCGTGGCGCATGGCCGCCGCCTACCTGCGCGACGAGCACCCCGGCCTGGACGTCGTCCGCCGCAACGCCGCCCACTGGCCCGACGTGCTCGCCCGGACCCGCACCGGGCTGGGCGCGCCCATGACCTCCAGCGCCGGGCCGCTGTTCGACGCCGTCTCGGCGCTGCTCGGCATCCGGGACGCCGTCACCTACGAGGGGCAGGCGGCCGCCGAGCTCGAACAGCGCGCCGACCCGGCCGAGAGCGGCTCGTACCCGGCGACCATCACCGAGGGCGACCTGCTCGTCGTGCACGCCGCCGACCTCGTCCGGGCCGCCGCCGCCGACGTCGCGGCCGGGGTGGCCACCGGCTCGATCGCGGGCCGCTTCCACAACGGCGTGGCCGACGCCGTCGTGCGCTGCTGCGTCATGCTCAGGGACGGCACCGGCCTGAACACCGTGGCGCTGTCGGGCTCGGTGCTGCAGAACGCGCTGCTGCTGGAAAGGGCCGTCGAGCGCCTGCGCGGGGCCGGGTTCCGGGTGCTCACCCACACCCGGGTGCCGCCCGGCGACGGCGGCCTCAGCCTCGGCCAGGCCGCCGTGGCCGCCGCCCGCGACCGGTCCGCGTGACATGCGGCCGGGCGCGCCCGCCAGGTGCCGGGGAACGCCGCCCGGCCCGTCCTAGCATGGCGATCATGCATTTCTTCAACCCCGGCCGCACGCCCTACGCCGAACGCGACCGTGAGCTGATCGGTGTGGAGCACGCCCGGCTGGCCCGCGCCCACTTCGGCCGGCACCCGGCCTACCGGCCCACGCCCGTGCACACCCTGACCGATCTGGCCGGGGCGGGCACCGTGCACGTCAAGGACGAGAGCGGCCGCATGGGCCTGGGCAGCTTCAAGGCGCTCGGCGGGGCCTACGCCGTGCACCGGCTGTCCGAACGCGACGGCGGCGGCACCACGTACGTCTGCGCCAGCGCCGGCAACCACGGCATCTCGGTCGCGGCCGGGGCCAGGGAGCTCGGCGCGCACTGCGTCGTCTACCTCAACGAGCAGGTGCCCGAGCCGTTCGCGCACCGGCTGCGCGCCCTGGACGCCGAGGTCCGCCGCGAGGGCGGCGACTACGACGCCAGCCTGGCCGCCGCCCTGCACGCCTCCCAGGAGCACGGCTGGCGCCTGGTCGCCGACACCTCCTGGGAGGGCTACGACGACATCCCCCTGGACGTGATGCGCGGCTACACCGTCCTGTTCGACGAGATCGAGATCCCGCCCACCCACGTGTTCGTGCAGGCCGGGGTGGGCGGGCTGGCCGCCGCCGCGGCCGGGTACACGCGCGACCGCTGGGGCGAGCAGCCGAGGATCGTCGTGGTCGAGCCCGACGGCGCGCCCTGCCTGCTGGAGAGCGCCCGCGCGGGACGGCCGGTGCACGCGACCGGTTCGCCCACGCGCCTGGGCAGGCTCGACTGCCTGGAGCCGTCCCTGATCGCCTTCGACCTGCTGAGCCGCCAGGCCGACCTGTTCGTCACCGTGGCCGACGAGCAGGCCGCCGAGGCCGCCGCGCTGCTGGCCGAGCGCGGGGTGGCCCTGTCGGAGTGCGGCGCGGCGGGGGCCGCCGGGCTGCTCGCCCTCGACCCGGGCACCCGCGAGGCGATCGCGCTCGGCCCGGCCGCACGCGTGTTGCTGGTGGGAACAGAGGGACCCGTGGAACCAAAGTGATCAGCGGGTCGTCAAAAGGGCGTGCATCAAGCTAACCGGCCAAAGCATGCTCGGGGAGACGGCCGGTTGGCCGAGCTCGACCTGCTGCGTTTCCTCGCCGCCCTGGCGGTCGTCGCCTTCCACTACCTGGTGGCCTTCGCCTCGGTCTGGGGGGCCAGGCCCGCCGCGCTGTTCCCCGCGCTGGCGCCCTTCGCCGGGCTGGGCATCCTCGGCGTCGAGCTGTTCTTCGTCATCAGCGGGTTCGTCATCCTCATGACGGTGTGGGGGAGGGGGCTCGGGGCGTTCGCCCGGTCGCGGCTGGTGCGGCTCTACCCGGCGTACTGGCTGAGCCTCGGCGCGGTGGCGGCCCTGTACGGTCTGACCGGCGCCACCGCGCTGGACCCAAAACTTTCACCAGGCCAGTACCTGGTGAACGCCACCATGTTCCAGCGGCTGTTCAAGGTGGCCGACGCCAGCGGCGTCTACTGGTCGCTCTGGGCCGAGCTGCGCTTCTACCTGCTGATCGCGATCCTGGTGATCGCCGGTGTCACGTACGGGCGCGTGCTGGTCTTCTCGGGCGTCTGGCTGGCCGCCGCGCTGGCCGCCAGATTCGTGGAGAACGATCTGCTGAAGGAGATCGTCATGCCCGACTACGCCCCCTACTTCGTCGCCGGCATGGCCCTCTATCTCATCCACCAGAACCGCAAGGCCCTGCTCCCGTGGCTGTACGTCGCCGCCGGATACGCCATGGCCATTCCCGCCGCGCTGGACCGCGTGCAACGCCGCATCGACGCCGCCGGGTTCAAGAACATGCCCGTCACCGACACCAGCGTGATCGTCACCATCACCCTGATCTTCGCCGCCATGGCCCTGGTCGCCCTCGGCCTCATCCGTCTCAAGCCGTCCAGGACGCTCACCGCGCTGGGCGCCACCACTTACCCGCTTTACCTCTTCCATGGGGTCACCGCGGCGGCGCTCATCCCGCTGCTCACCGGCGACCTGCCCCCCTGGGCGGTGGCCCTGGTCACGACGCTGGCCGCCGTCGTGCTGTCGTATCTGATCTACTCCTTTGCCGAACGGCCGATCCAGCGACTCCTCAAGCCCCGCAGATCACCGCAAACCACAACAAGCTCCGCCGTACAGATTCAGAAGGCGTCGGTGCCATAACTCTGTGGCCTCGGGGCACTGTGAAGGGCATAGGCTCGGGCATATAAACGGCGGATAGGCAGATCCGGACGAACAGAGGGTGTTGCATGACGGTGCGTCGGGTGATGGGCATCGAGACCGAATACGGCATCTCCGTACCAGGTCAGCCAGGCGCCAACGCGATGGTGACCTCCTCCCAGGTCGTGAACGCCTACCTGGCCGCCTCGGCGGCCCGCGCGCGCAGAGCGCGATGGGACTTCGAGGAGGAGAACCCGCTGCGCGACGCGCGCGGCTTCGACCTGGCCCGCGAGGTCGCCGATCCCAGCCAGCTCACCGACGAGGACCTCGGGCTGGCCAACGTCATCCTCACCAACGGGGCCAGGCTCTACGTCGACCACGCCCACCCGGAGTACTCCTCGCCGGAGTGCACCAACCCACGGGCCGCGGTCATCTGGGACAAGGCCGGCGAGCGCGTGATGTACGACGCGGCCACCCGCGCCTCGGCGATCCCGTCCAACGCGCCGATCCAGCTCTACAAGAACAACACCGACGCCAAGGGCGCCTCCTACGGCTGCCACGAGAACTACCTGATGCGGCGGGCCACGCCGTTCGCCGACATCGTCCGGCACCTGACGCCGTTCTTCGTCTCGCGGCAGGTCGTCACCGGCGCGGGCAAGGTCGGCATCGGCCAGGACTCCCGGGGCGAGGGCTTCCAGATCAGCCAGCGCGCCGACTTCTTCGAGGTCGAGGTGGGCCTGGAGACCACGCTCAAGCGGCCCATCATCAACACCCGCGACGAGCCGCACGCCGACCCCGAGAAGTACCGCCGGCTGCACGTGATCATCGGCGACGCCAACATGTCGGAGATCTCCACCTATCTCAAGCTCGGCTCCACCGCGCTCGTCCTGGCCATGATCGAGGAGGGCTTCCTGACCCGCGACCTGGCCGTGGAGAACCCCGTCCAGTCGCTGCGGGCGGTCAGCCACGACCCGACCTGCCGCTACGAGATCCCGATGCGCGACGGCCGCAGGCTCACCGCCGTGCAGCTCCAGATGGAGTACCTGGAGCAGGCCCGCAAGTACGTCGAGGAACGCGGCACCGCCCAGGACGAGATGAACAAGGACGTCCTCGACCGCTGGGAGTCCGTGCTCACGCGCCTGGCCGAGGACCCGATGCAGCTCTCGCGCGAGCTCGACTGGGTCGCCAAGCTGGAGCTGCTGGAGGGCTACCGCACCCGCGACAGCCTGCCCTGGTCCCACCCGCGGCTGCAGCTCGTCGACCTCCAGTACTCCGACATCCGCCCCGACCGCGGCCTGTACAACCGGCTCGTGGCGCGCGGGCGCATGCAGCGCCTGATCAGCGAGGAGGAGGTCGAGCGCGCGATCGAGCTGCCGCCGACCGACACCCGCGCCTACTTCCGCGGGCGCTGCCTGAGCCAGTACAGCGAGTCGGTGGCCGCCGCCTCCTGGGACTCGGTGATCTTCGACATCCCCGGCCGGGAGTCCCTGCAGCGCGTGCCCACGCTCGAACCGCTGCGCGGCACCAAGGCCCACGTCGGCGAGCTCTTCGACCGCTGCCGCACCGCGGCCGAGCTGGTCGCGGCGCTGACCGGCACCGGGGAGTAGCCGGGGCCCCGGGCCGTCCCGGGGCTCACAGCAGACCGATGCCGAGCGTCAGCGTGCCCGCGGCCAGCGAGGCGCCGCCCACCGCGGTCAGCCAGATCAGCCGGTTCGGCTTGGTGTCGCGCGGACGCAGCACCGACAGGAAGAAGCCCAGCGGCATCAGGATGGGCGCGGCCACGATGAGCGTGCGCGTCAGCGCCTTCACGCCTTCGGACAGGCTCGCCTGGTCCACGTACACCATCGCGACCAGGCTGAACAGCACCAGGACGCCCGCATGCGCGTGCCCGGCCCGCCACAGGCCCCTGCGGACGGGGTTGTCCAGATAGCCCGGCTCGTTGCGCATGAGGAAACGCAGCAGCGTCACGCCGCCGAACGCGACGCCGGGGACTGTGATGAGGAGCACACCTGCGGTGTGCAGCGACGAAGGCGACATGTCGGGATCTCCTTGTGTATAGGTGGATCCATTATTGGATAGGAGTGCTATCCAGTCAAGCCGCCAAGATCGCAGGGCGTTCGACGCGAAATGTCGTCCGGTTCGGGGAAGATATGCCTTAGAGGCAGTCCCCCAAGCGGAGGTAGGACATGGCAACCAAGGACACCGGCGGGCAGAAGCAGACCGGCCGGCGTGAGGCCGAAGTTGAGGAGACCGAGGCCTCGGCGGCGCCGGACGTGCAGGAGCGACAGGAGAAGCTCACTGACGATGTGGACGCGATCCTGGACGAAATCGACGAAGTGCTCGAAGAGAACGCAGAGGAATTCGTGCGTTCCTATGTGCAAAAGGGTGGCGAGTAGGGCCAGTAGGGCCTTGTCCTCACCGCTCTGACCATGGGGAAGGATGAGCCCCGGCCGATGCGGCCGGGGCTCACTCCTCGGACCAGCCCGGTGCTGTTCAGGCGGGTGCCGTGTAGTCGACCGCCACGCCGAGCAGCCGGACCGGGCGGTCCAGGTCGAAGCGGCCCAGCGCGGCGAGCGCCGCCTCGGTCAGCGTGCCGGCGTCGGCCGTGGGCTCGGGGAGCGTGCACTGCCGGGTACGGGTCAGGAACGGGGTGAAGCGCACCTTGACCGTCACCCGCGCGCAGAGACGCCCCGCCGCCACGGCGTCACGGGCGACCTGCCCGGCGAGATCGGCCACCTGGCCGGCGACGGCCTCCCGATCGGTGAGGTCACGGGGAAAGGTGATCTCGCGGCTGTGACCGCGGGCCACCCAGGGAGTGGTGTCCACCTCGGCCTCGCCCTTGCCGAGGGCCAGGTAGCGGTACCAGGGGCCGTTCACCGGACCGAAGGCGCGGGCCAGCTCGGCGGGGTCGGCGGCGGCCAGGTCGGCGACCGTGCGCAGGCCGAGCCCGGTGAGCTTCTTCGCCGTCCGGGCGCCGATGCCCCACAGCGCGTCGGTCGGCCGGTCGTTCATCACCTCGGCCCAGTTCTCGCCGGTCAGGCGGTAGACGCCGGCCGGTTTGGCGAAGGCCGAGGCGAGCTTGGCCTGGTGCTTGTTGTCGCCGATGCCGACCGAGCAGCTCAGCGTGGTGCGGTCGAGCACGACCCGCCGCAGGTCGGCCGCCAGCGCCTCGGGGTCGTCAGTCGTGGCGCCGACGAACGCCTCGTCCCAGCCCCAGACCTCCACCAGCACCGGCAGCTCGCGCAAGGCGGCCATGACGCGCTCGGAGGCGGCCTCGTAGGCGGGCGGGTCGCTGGGCAGGAAGACGGCGTCGGGGCAGCGCCGCAGCGCGGTGCGCAGCGGCATGCCGGAGTGCACGCCGTGCGCGCGGGCCTCGTAGGTGGCGGTCGCGGCGACCGTGCGGGGCTGGGCGGGGTCGCCGGAACCGCCCACGACGACGGGCCTGCCGCGCAGCTCGGGATGGCGCAGCAGCTCGACGGCGGCGATGAACTGGTCGAGGTCGACGTGCAGGATCCAGGACCTGGCCATGAGTCCAGTATGCGAGGCGGGCCGCCCCGGGGTCACAGCAGCCGGTCGTCGCGGTAGACCAGGGCGCGGCGCGGCACGGCCCAGCGGGCGGCGCCGAGCGGCGGCTCCTCGCCCTCCGGCACGACGGCCTGGATGAGCGCGTCCGGCGACTCCAGGGTGATGAGGGTGTGGGTGCCCATGTTCTCCAGGACGGAGACCACGCCGGGGAAGGCGTCGGGGCGCTCGGCGGGGGACAGGTCCATGTACTCCGGGCGCACGCCGTACGTCACGGGGGCGTCGTCGTCCGGGGTCAGGCCGTCGGGCAGGGGGCGCAGGGCGCCGGCCACCTTGAGCCCGGAGCCGGTGACCTGGGCCGGCAGCAGGTTCATCGGGGTGGAGCCGATGAAGGAGGCCACGAACGTGGTGGCCGGCCGGTGGAAGATCTCCGCCGGGGTGCCGACCTGGATCATCGAGCCCCTGGACATGACGGCGATCCGGTCGGCCAGTGCGAGCGCCTCGGCCTGGTCGTGGGTGACGAACACGGTGGTGACGGCCAGCTCCCGCTGCAGCCGCTTGAGGAAGGTGCGCGCCTCCAGGCGCAGGCGGGCGTCGAGGTTGGACAGCGGCTCGTCGAACAGGAACGCGGCCGGGTGGCAGGCGATCGCGCGGGCCAGCGCCACCCGCTGCTGCTGGCCGCCGGACAGCTCGGACGGACGCCGCAGCAGCAGCTCGGTGAGGCTGAGCCGGGCCGCGACCTCGGCCGCCTTCTCCGTCCGCCGGGCGCGGGGGACCTTCCTGATGCGCAGCGGGTAGGCGATGTTGGCGGTGACGTCCATGTGGGGGAAGATCGCGTAGTCCTGGAAGACCATGGCGACGTCGCGCTCGCCCGGCGGCAGCGCGGTGACGTCCTTGCCGTTGATGGCGACGGTCCCGGAGGTGGGGGTCTCCAGGCCGGCGATGCTGCGCAGGAGGGTGGTCTTGCCGCAGCCGGAGGGGCCGAGCAGGGCGAAGAACTCGCCGTCCTCGACGGTGAGGGCGAGGTCGTCGAGCGCGCGCACGCCCCCGGGGAACACCTTGGTCAGGCCGTGCAGGGAGATCAACGCTTGATTCCTCCGTGGAAGCGGAAACCGTACCGCTGGGAGACGAACAGGTACATCAGCACCACCGGCAGGGAGTACAGCAGCGAGAAGGCGGAGATGAGGTCGAGCCGGGGCGCGCCGCCCTCGGTGTAGAGCGTGTAGAGGATGATCGAGCCGGGCGCCTTCTCGGGGTCGCGCAGCAGGATGAACTGGAACAGGAACCCGCCCCACACGCTGGCCAGCGCCCACACGGCGATGGTGGCCAGCCCCGGCCGGACGAGCGGCACCACGATGTGCCGCAGGATCTGCAGCGACGAGGCGCCGAAGACCCGGGCCGACTCCTCGTAGGAGGTGGGCGTCTCGTCCATGAAGTCCTTCAGGATGAAGATCGCGGCGGGCAGCAGACCGGCCGAGACCACGAGGACGACGCCGAGATGGGTGTCGATGAGGCCGAGCCGGGTGGCCAGCTCGAAGATCGGCACCATCGCCGCGGTGCCGGTGACCACGGACGACAGCAGCAGAAGCAGGTAGAGCAGGACGTCACGGCCGGGCAGCCGCACCCGCGACAGGGCGTAGGCGGCCAGCGCCGACAGGACGACGACCAGCACCGCCGCCCCGCCCCCCTGGATGAGCGAGTTGCGGATCGAGCCCAGCGCGTACGGGTTGTCCAGGACGGCGGCGAAGTTGCGCAACGTGAACTCGGGGATCGACGTGGTGATCGTCGGCGTGTCGTCGAAGGGCGCGCTGGCCAGCCAGAGCATGGGCAGCGCGAAGAAGGCCAGGACGACGGCGACGAACACGGTGGCGGCCAGCCGTCCGAGCGTGTGGCGGATCATGCGGGCGGTCCTCCGGCGGCGGCGACCTCCCGCGTGCGGCGACGTCCGCGCAGCAACCGCAGGTAGGCCAGGGCGAAGACGAGGTTGATCAGCAGGATGAGGAAGGAGATGGCGGCGCCCACGCCGAGCTGCCCGTCCTGGAGGGCGACGCGGTAGACGTACACGGGCAGGATCTCCGAGCGGCCCTCGGGCCCGCCGCCGGTCAGCACGAACGGCGTGAAGTCGTTGAACGTCCACAGGCTGATCAGCAGCAGGTTCGTCAGGACGTGCCGTCTGATGGCGGGCAGCACCACGTCGCGCAGCTGCTGCGGCACGCTCGCGCCGGCCAGCCGGGCGGTCTCCAGGTGCGAGGGCGGCACGTTCTCCAGGGCGGCCGAGTAGAGCATCATCGAGAACGCGGTGCCGCGCCACACGTTGAAGACGATGATCGACAGCAGCGGGTAGTCCAGCAGCCAGGCGAACCCGGGCGTGTGCAGCAGGGCGTTGAGCGTGCCGTCGTCGCGGTCGAGCAGCGCGAACCACAACATGCCGACCACGGTGCTGGGCAGGATCCACGACAGCAGCACCGCGCCCTCGACGACCCGGCGCAGCGGGCCGGTGCGCGAGCGCAGGATCCAGGCCAGGGCGAAGCCCAGCCCGGCCTGCCCGACGACGGCCGAGCCGCCGACGTACAGCAGGGTGAGCCACAGCGAGGACAGGAACCGCGGGTCGGCGAGCGCGGCGGTGTAGTTGTCCAGTCCGACGACCTGGGGGTCGGCGGCGGCCAGGCCGGTCAGCCGGTAGTCGGTCAGGCCGAGGTAGATGGTCCACAGGGCAGGGAAGAGCAGGAAGACGCCGATCAGGACCAGGGCGGGCAGGACGAACGCGACCGCCCTGCCCCGGCCCAGTCCGGCGGCGTCAGCCGCCGACGTTGGCCGCGCCACCGACCAGTCCCTCCAGCTTGCTCCGGTACGCCGCGGCCGCCTCGTCGGCGCTCTTCCCGGCCACCACGGCCGCGGTCGCCTCCTGCAGGGCGGTGGAGACCTGCGGGTAGACGGCCAGGCCCGGCCGGTAGGCGGTGATGGGCAGCACCTCGTCGGCGACGAACTTGAGCATGGGGTCGGCGCTCAGCACCTCTTCGTTGACGTCGGTGCGGGCGCTGACGCGGGCCTGCCCGGCCAGCTGCGACTTGGTCGCGGCGGCCGAGTGCATGAAGGCCAGCAGCTCCCAGGCCGCCTTGGGGTTCTTGGAGAAGGGGTTGAGCACGCGGACCGCCCCGCCGGACATGCTGACGAAGTCCTGGCCGCGGATGCCGCCGCCGGGCTGCCTGGCCGGGATCTTGGCGTAGCCCACGACCTGGTCGCGGTCGGGCATGGGGGCGACCCCGGCCTGGGGCTCGATGACCGAGCGCCAGAAGTAGTCGCTCTCGGCCAGGATGGCGATCTTGCCGGCGGCGAACTGCGCGAAGGACTTGTCGCGGCCCTTGGCCTCCTGCTGAAGCTTGGGGTCGCCGAGCCCGCTGCCGCCGTAGACCTGCTGGTAGAAGCCGAGGACGTCCTTGACGGCCTGGGAGGCGCCGGTCCACTTGCCCGAGGCGTAGATCTCCGTCCCGGCGCCGGCCAGCAGCGGCAGCACGCCCTGCATGGTGGTGGCCTCGCCCATGGCGGTGCCGGCGTCGATCTGGAGGGGCGTGGGCACCCCGGCGGCCTTGAGCTTGACGCCGGCGTCGATGATCTGCTGCCAGCTGGTCGGCTGCCAGGTCTCGGGCAGCCCGGCCTTCCTGAACAGCGCCTTGTTGTAGAACAGCACGCGGCCGTCGGTGCCCTGGGGCAGGCCGTACTTCTTGCCGTCGAAGATGCCGAGGCCCTGGACGGCCTGCGGGATCTGCGACCAGCCCTCCCACTGCTCGACGCCGGCGCCGCCGACCTCGGTGAGCGGCTTGATGTATCCGGCCTGGGCGAACTCGCCGACCCAGATGCCGTCGAGGTCGATGACGTCGGCCCCGGTCCGGGACTTGAGGTCGAGGGCGATCTTGGTCTTGTACTGCTCGTCGTCCACGCCGTTGCCCTGGAAGAGCACCTTGACGTTCTGGTGGGTCTTCTCGAACTCGGGGATGACCCACTTCTTGATCCAGGCGGCGGACTCGGAGTTCTTGCCGCCCTCGATGGAGTTGGCGGTGATGGTGAGGGTGATGCTGCCCCCGGACTGGGTGCCGGAGCCGCAGGAGGTGAGGGCCAGGACGGCTGCGGCCGCGACGAGCGCGGGCCGGCTGGGAAGTCGCAAGTCGGCCTCCTGTTCAGGACGTGCAGACATACCGACAATCGCACGGGGTGTGGCGGGCGTAAAGAAACGATCTGATGAACGGTTCGCCGTGAGCTGATCGTGGGAAGTGCAGACAGCAACGCAACATGAGTAGGGTCGGCCTAGAGACACTGATGTTGGGAGGGAGTCGCGTGGCACCGAACAGGGATCTGCCCGTCGGCCTGGTGGACCAGCTTTTCCGAAACTCAGGGAACTCCTCGTTCACCGAGTTCGTCGGCTCTTACGCGCCCGAGTTGCTGCCGCAGCGTCACCAGGCGCTGGCCACTCCGATCGGCGACCAGGTCCCGCACGCGACCACGATCGTGGCCGCCACCTTCGCCGGCGGCGTGGTGATGGCGGGCGACCGGCGGGCCACGTCGGGGAACATCATCTCGCAGCGTGACATCGAGAAGGTGTTCCGCTCCGACGACTACTCGTGCATGGGCATCGCGGGCACGGCCAGCACCGGCATCGAGATGGCCCGCCTCTACCGCGTGGAGCTGGAGCACTACGAGAAGATGGAGGGCCGCACGCTCTCGGTGGCGGGCAAGGCCAACCGCCTGGCCACCATGATCCGCGGCAACCTCGGCATGGCGATGCAGGGCCTGGTGGTGGTGCCGCTGTTCGCGGCCTACGACCCCGACCGCGACGAGGGCCGCATCTTCAGCTACGACGTGGCGGGCGGCCCCTACGAGCGCGACCGGTACGACGCCATCGGCTCCGGCTCGATCTTCGCCCGCGGCTCGCTGAAGAAGCTCTACCGCGACGGCGCCTCGGCCGACGACATGGTGATGACGGTGATCCAGGCCCTCTACGACGCGGCCGACGACGACTCGGCGACCGGCGGGCCCGACGTGTCCAGGAAGATCTGGCCGATCGTGTCGGTGATCGACGCCGACGGCTTCCGCAGGCTGACCGATCAGCAGGTGGCCGCCAAGGTCGAACAGATGCTGGAGGCCCGGATGATCTCGCCCGACGGCCCCATCGCCCCGCTGCGCTAGAAAGGACCACTGCCCGTGTCCATGCCTTTTGGATATGCGTCCCCTGAGCAGATCATGCGGGACAAGGCCGACTACGCGCGCAAGGGCATCGCGCGGGGCCGGTCGGTCGTCGTGTTGCAGTACGTCGACGGCATCCTGTTCGTGGCGCCCAACCCGTCGCGGGCGCTGCACAAGATCAGCGAGATCTACGACCGCATCGGGTTCGCCGCCGTCGGCCGCTACAACGAGTTCGAGGAGCTGCGCCTCGGCGGCATCCGCTACGCCGACATCAACGGCTACACCTACGACCGCTCCGACGTGACCGGCCGCGGGCTGGCCAACCTCTACGCCTCCAACCTGGGCCGCATCTTCACCGAGTCGATCAAGTCGCTGGAGGTGGAGGTCGTCGTCGCCGAGGTCGGCGACACGCCCGACGGCGACGCCATCTACCGGCTGACCTTCGACGGCTCGGTGTTCGACGAGCACGGCTTCGCGGCCATGGGCGGCCAGGCCGACGCCGTGGCCGGGCGGCTGAAGGAGCGCTACCGCGAGTCGATGTCGCTGGCCGACGCCCTTGAGGTGGCGCTGGCCGCGCTCACCGAGCCGGGCGGCGAGCGGCCGCCGGTCAGCCAGCTGGAGGTCGCGGTGCTCGACCGCAACCGCGAGCACCGCAAGTTCCTGCGGCTGACGGGCGCGCGGCTGGAGCGCCTGCTCGCCCAGACGACGACGTCCGCCACGCAACCCGCCACGCCGCCCGAGGCCCCGCCGACCGGGCCCGCCGCGGAGTCGTCCGAGACGGCGCCTGAGACCCCGCCCGCCACCCCGCCCGCCACTCCGCCCGCCACTCCGCCCGCCGCGCCGCCGACCGGTCCGCCCACGGGCCCCGAAGGCGACGTCGACGACGGATCCGGGCCGCTCTGAGCCTTCGAAGACCGCCGGGAAAGGGCGAGGGCCACCATGACGGCCCTCGCCCTTTCCCGTGAGCTCACCGCCCGCGACAGGGCCCGCGCTGTGTGACCTGTATCACTGGCGTGGCGGTGAACCCCGGGGCGCGAGGTGGGATCTCAGCAAGCGTGAACACAACGATGCGCACCCTCCTCGCCGGCGGCACCGCCGCCGCCGCGCTGCTGGCCTCCGGCGTCGCCGCCCACGCGGCCACCGCCACCGCCACCGCCACGGCCACGGCCACGGCGAGCCAGGCCGCCACCGCCTACCCGGCGTACAAGAAGCCCGCGATCTTCGGCACGAGCTTCCAGGCCGACCCCGGCCACGACTTCACCAAGGGCATCCACTCCCGCCACAACGGCATCCTGCGCGGCTGGATCACCGACGTGCGCGACGGCGTCGCCGAGTACGAGCCCATCAAGTGGAAGCGGTCCAAGACCACCGAGGGCTACTTCGTCGGCCCGCCCGAGGGCGACGTGACGGCCTACGCCTCCCCGATCGCCAAGGACGTCGTCTTCCTGTCGGCCTACGGCTGCAAGCCGGTGATGGCGGCCATGACCGTCGACCGCAACACCGGCCTGGGCGCCAAGCGCTGCCCCGCGTCCGTCCTGGTCAAGCGGCACGACAAGCAGCGGCAGCCGTCGCTCATCACGGTGCACCAGGGCAAGATCGTCAAGGTGCAGGAGATCTACACCCCGTGATCCCGGCTCCGCGCTTCGCGGGGGCGGGCGCGGACCTGGTAAAACCCACCCAGCAAATCTGGCAAATGGGACGTCCACCGGAAAACACCTGTGAAGATCTCTCCCGATCGCCGATCCGTGGGCATAGTGTGAGGTGATGGATCGTCGCATCTTCGGGCTGGAGAACGAGTACGGCGTGACCTGCACGTTCAGGGGACAGCGCAGGCTGTCCCCCGACGAGGTCGCGCGCTACCTGTTCCGGCGGGTCGTGTCCTGGGGCCGATCGAGCAACGTCTTCCTCCGCAACGGCGCACGTCTCTACCTCGACGTGGGCAGCCATCCTGAGTACGCAACACCCGAGTGTGACAACGTCATCGAACTCGTCACCCACGACAAGGCGGGCGAGCGCATCCTTGAGGGCCTTCTCGTCGACGCCGAGAAACGCCTGCGCGAAGAGGGCATCGCGGGTGACATCTACCTGTTCAAGAACAACACCGACTCGGCCGGCAACTCCTACGGCTGCCACGAGAACTACCTGGTGGGCCGGCACGGCGAGTTCGGCCGCCTGGCCGACGTGCTGATCCCGTTCCTGGTGACCCGGCAGATCGTGTGCGGGGCGGGCAAGGTGCTCCAGACGCCGCGCGGCGCCGTCTACTGCGTCTCGCAGCGGGCCGAGCACATCTGGGAGGGCGTCTCCAGCGCCACCACCCGGTCCCGGCCGATCATCAACACCCGCGACGAGCCGCACGCCGACGCCGAGCGCTTCCGCCGCCTGCACGTGATCGTCGGCGACTCGAACATGAGCGAGACCACGATGCTGCTCAAGGTCGGCGCGACCGACCTGGTGCTGCGCATGATCGAGGCCGGCACGGTGATGCGCGACCTGTCCCTGGAGAACCCGATCAGGGCCATCCGCGAGGTCTCCCATGACATGACCGGCCGCCGCCGGGTGCGCCTGGCCAACGGCCGGGAGGCCTCCAGCCTGGAGATCCAGCAGGAGTACCTGTCCAAGGCACAGGACTTCGTCGACCGGCGCGGCGGCGACGCCATCACCCGCCGGGTGCTGGAGCTGTGGGAGCGCACGCTGCGCGCGGTCGAGACCGGCGACCTCGACCTGGTCTCGCGCGAGATCGACTGGGTGACCAAATACCAGCTGATCGAGCGCTACCGCAAGAAGTACGACCTGCCGCTGTCCTCGCCCAGGGTGGCCCAGCTCGACCTGGCCTACCACGACGTCCACCGCAAGCGCGGCCTGTTCTACCTGCTGCAGAAGCGCGGCTCGGTCGAGCGGGTGGCCTCCGACCTGAAGATCTTCGAGGCCAAGTCGGTGCCGCCGCAGACCACCAGGGCGCGTCTGCGCGGCGAGTTCATCCGCAAGGCGCAGGAGAAGCGGCGCGACTTCACCGTCGACTGGGTTCACCTGAAGCTGAACGACCAGGCCCAGCGCACGGTGCTGTGCAAGGACCCCTTCCGCAGCGTGGACGAGCGCGTCGACAAGCTCATCGCCGGCATGTGAGGCGACGGCCGGGGCGTGGTGTTTACCTCGGCCCTACCTCGATGTCGGGTAGGGTGACGCGAATCTGACGTCTTTTCCGAGGGAAGTCCATGCGCCGCGCTCTGGCCGTACTGGCAGCCGTGCCTTTGATCTTCGTCGCCGCCGCGTGCGGCGACACCGACGCCGGGGCGAACGGAGGCGCCACCACCGGCACCGACGCGGCCGGGCTCACCGTCACCGGGAACGTGGGCGTCAAGCCCACGGTGACCTTCCCCGCCGGCTCGCCGGCGACGAAGTCGTCCTACAAGGTGATCCAGCCGGGCACCGGCCCGGAGGTCAAGACCGGCGACAAGCTGATCGTCAACCTGACCGTCTACAACTGGGACGGCAAGGGCAACGCGATCCAGGGCTCCTCCTACGACACCAAGCAGCCCGAGACCGTCCCGGTCAACGAGCAGCTGCCGCAGGTGCTGCGCGACGGCTTCACGAAGGTCAAGCACGGCGGCCGGCTGCTGGCCGTGCTGGCCAACGACTCGGCCCCGGCGGGGCAGGCCACGGCCGGCGCCGAGCCGACGAAGGTGTTCGTGCTCGACGTGGTCGGCGCCCGGCCCCCGGCGCTGAAGGCGGCCACGGGCAAGGAGACCGGCCAGACCCTCAAGGGCGTCAAGGTGGACAACCCGGGTGGGGAGAAGGCCCCGACGCTGACCACCAAGACCGGCGACAAGCCGTCCAAGGAGCTGGTGGTCAAGACCATCATCGAGGGCACCGGCGCCAAGGTGCAGCCCACCCAGACGCTGACCGTCCACTACACGGGCAAGATCTGGGGCACTGACAGCCAGTTCGACTCCAGCTGGGAGCGCGGCGAGCCGGCCGAGTTCCCGCTCGCGAACGTGATCCAGGGCTGGCAGAAGGGCCTGGCCGGGGTGCCGGTCGGCAGCCGGGTCGTGATGAGCATCCCGCCGGACCTCGGCTACGGCGACCAGGCCCAGGACAAGATCCCCGCCAAGAGCACGCTGGTGTTCGTGGTCGACGTGCTGGCGGCCTCCTGACCGGGTGATCTCCTGACGGGCCGTCCGACGACGCGGTAGCATCTCGTGGCCCGGTGGCGTCTCGCCGCCGGGCCACTTTGTCGTGGGAGGGCAGATGCGCCGCCGTACGATCGTGCCGTCGCTGGCGTCGCTGCTGCTGGCCGCCGCCTGCACGGGCCCGACGGCCGGCGAGCCCGCGCCCAAGGCGGCGGAGAAACTCGACCTGAAGGTGGGCGGCGCGTTCGGCGCCCGGCCCACGATCGTCTTCCCCGCCGGCCGGCCCGCCGCCGATCTCCAGGTGGACGAGCTGACCACGGGCGGCGGCGACCGGCTGGGCGAGGACGACGTCGCGGTCGTCCAGTACACCGCGCACGTCTGGGACGGCCGCGACAACCGCCTGGTCGACTCCAGCTTCAACCGGGGCGTCCCGGCGGCCTTCCCGGTGGGCTCGCTGCTGCCGGGGCTCGGCAGGGCGCTGCGCGGCCGTACGGTGGGCAGCAGGGTGCTCGCGGCCGTCCCGCCCGATCAGGGCTTCGGCGCCGCCCCGCCGCGCGGCGTCGGCCCGGCCGACGACCTGGTCTACGTCGTGGACATCCTGGGCGCCCACCGCAAGGGCGCCTCGGTCGAGGCGGCCGGCGGGTCGCTGGCCGGCGTCCGGGTGACCGGCGGCGAGCGGCCGAAGGTGTCGATCCCGGCCGCCGCGCCGCCGCGCGCCTTCGCCGCCAAGGTGCTGCGGCGGGGGAGCGGCGGCCCGGCGCGGGCCGGGCAGCTCCTGGTCACCCAGTACGAGGGCGCGGTCTGGGCCCGGCGCGAGGTCTTCGACGCCACCTGGTCGACCGGCCTGCCGAAGGCGTTCCGGATCGGCGACGGCACCGTGATCAAGGCGTGGGACAAGGCGCTGGTCGGCGTGCCGGTCGGCAGCCGGGTGCTGATGGTCGTCCCGCCCGCCTACGGCTACGGCGCGCCGGGCCATCCCGCGTACGGGATCAAGGGCTCCGACACCCTCGTGTTCGTCGTGGACGTCCTGGCCGCCTACTGAGGCTCCGTAGACTCCGGCTGTGAGCAGTGACGACGACCTGCAGGCGCTCGGCCTGCTGCACGACCCCGTGCGCCGCAGCCTGTACGAGGCCGTGACGGCCGGCGGCGGCGACGTCGGCAGGGGCGAGGCCGCCGAGGCGGCCGGCGTGTCCAGGACGCTGGCCGGCCACCACCTCGACAAGCTCGTCGAGGCCGGGCTGCTGGAGAGCGGCTTTCGTCCCCAGGACAGGAAGGGCCCCGGCAGCGGCCGCCCGGCCAAGGTCTACCGCAGGGCCAAGGGCGAGCGCACGGTCAGCCTCCCCCCACGCGACTACGCCACGCCCGCCGCGGTGCTGGCCGACGTGGTGGAGCTGCTCGGCGCCGAGGAGCAGGCCGAGCAGGCGGCCCGCCGGGCGGGTGCGCGCATCGGCAGGGGGCGCGGCGGCGAGCCCGTCGGCCGGGTGCTGCGCGAGCGCGGCTACGAGCCCTACGACGAGGGCGGCGCGCTGCGGCTGCGCAACTGCCCCTTCCACCTGCTGTCGCAGGAGCAGCCGCTGCTGGTGTGCTCGATGAACCTGGCGCTGTGCCAGGGGCTGCTGGAGGGCATGGGCGAGGACCCGGGCAGGGCGCGGCTGGATCCGCGGCCGGGGGAGTGCTGCGTCTCGCTTTCTAAAACAAATGAAGATTGACATAGAAGCCGCGAGAGTGATGTGCTGAGCCCCATGCATCTGGCCCAGCTCAACGTCGCGCACCTGCGCGCGCCCATCGACGCCCCCGAACTCGCCGAGTTCGTCGCCCTGCTCGAACCCGTCAACGCCGTCGCCGACGAGGCCCCCGGCTTCGTGTGGCGGATGAAGGAGAGCGAGAGCGACCCCACCGCCACCGTCATGCACGACTACGGCGACCACCTGCTGATCAACTTCTCGGTGTGGGAGTCGCTGCAGACCCTGTGGGACTTCACCTACCGCAGCGTCCATCTGGGCGTGCTGCGCCGGCGCAGGGAGTGGTTCCTGCGCGTGGCCGAGCCGTACATGGTGATGTGGTGGGTGCCCGAGGGGCACATCCCGTCGCTGGCCGAGGGCATGCGGCGGCTGGAACGCCTCAGGACCGAGGGGCCGAGCCCCGAGGCGTTCACGTACAAGGACTCCTACGACAGCAGCGAGGCCGCCAGCCTGCCCGCCGCCGCCGAGGTCAGGAAGTAGGGCAGGTCCTCCTCCAGGCCCCTGCCCATGGTGGACAGCTTCACGGGCGCGGCGCGCAGCGCCTCGTGCAGGCCGTCCACCGGCACCGGCACCAGCCGGTGCCGGGCCGCCAGCGGTTCGGCCTGCTCGCGCACCCGCTCGCCGAACGCGCCGGGCAGCTGCGGCACCGCCACGTCGGCCGGCGAGAGCGCGACCCGGCCGTAGGCGGTCAGCGAGTGGTGGGAGACGCCGACGTGCCGCTCGCGCGCGTCGCCCTCGCTGACCCGCAGCGCCGCCACCGGACGGCCGCCCAGCACCCCGGCGGCGTTGACCGCCTCGCCCGCCGCCACGCCCGAGAAGCCCCAGCGGGTGCCCGTCCCCAGGTTGCCCGGGCCCTGCGTGACGATCGCCACGTCGGCCCGCAGCACGTGCCTGGCCGCCAGCAGCCCGGTGTGGACGGTGACCGTCTCGACGTCGCCGCCGAACGCCTGGCCCGTCGTCACCACCCCGGCCAGCCAGCCGGTCTCCCGCAGCCGGGCCGCCGACATCGAGAACCAGGCGGGCAGCGCGCCGCCGTCCTGCATCACGTACGCCACCCGCGGGCCGGGGGCGCCGTCGTACAGGCCGGACAGGATCGGGGCCAGCGCGGAGTGCAGATCGGCCACGATCACCGGCATCCCGGCCAGGTCGTCGGCCTGGCTCAGGACGTCGTGGAACGGCGAATCCTGCTCGTCGGCGCCCAGCACCGTGGCCTGCAGCGGCGTGTAGCGGGCCTTCACCAGGTGCCCCGGACCCACCGGATCTTGCGGCAAACGGTTCGGGACGGCCACCACCATGGCGTAACCTCCCGTACCGAGACCCATCGCGAGTGCGGTCGTGTTGAGCAGCACCTCGTCACCGGGTTCCGGGCGGCCCACCAACGGGGGGTAGGCCAGTGCCCGGCACTCACCTTCGGGAACGGCGACATCCAGCTCCACCGCTCCCGGCCACTCGCGTCGGATCCGGACAACCTCGCCCTTGCGCCATCTGATCACGGGGGCAGGGTAGCGTCGATGAAGGAGGAGTGAGGCAGATGTCGCGCCGTAAGACCGAGCGGTTGCTGAATCTGGTGATCTGCCTGCTCGCCACCCGTCGCCCGCTGTCGGCCGAGCAGATCCGCCAGGCGGTTCCCGGCTACGACCGCGACGGCGACGAGGCGTTCCAGCGCATGTTCGAACGCGACAAGAACGAGCTGCGCGAGATCGGCATCCCCATCGACGTCGTGCGCGACCCGTGGGAGGACGAGCCCGGCTACCGCATCGACCCGCAGTCCTACGAGCTGCCGGAGATCACCCTGGAGGCCGACGAGGCCGCCGTGCTGGGCCTGGCGGCGCAGGTGTGGCAGCGGGCCAGCCTGGCCGAGGCCGCCTCGGGGGCGCTGCTGAAGCTGCGCGCCGCCGGCGTGGCCACCGACGAGCCGGTCGGCGGCCCGATCGGCGGCGGCGCCCTGGAACTGCGCGTCGACACCCGCGACCCGGCCTTCCCCGCCCTGTGGGACGCCGTGCGCGACCGCCGCGTGGTGCGCTTCGACTACCGCGCCTCCGGCAGCGAGACCGTGCGCGCCCGCACCGTCGAGCCGTGGGGCGTGGTCAGCCGGCGCGGGCGCTGGTACCTGGCCGGGTTCGACCGCGACCGCGCCGCGCCGCGCGCCTTCCGGCTCAGCCGCATCGCCGGTCCGGTCACCGCCCTCGGCCGCCCCGGCGTGGTCGAGGTGCCCCACGGGGTCGACCTGCGGGCCATGGTCGGCTTCCCCGAGGAGCCCGTGGACGAGCGCGTCGCCGTCATCCGGGTGCGCCGGGGAACCTGCGAGGGCCTGCGCCAGCTCGCCAGGGCCGTGCACCCGCGCGAGGACGGCTGGGACGAGGCCGAGCTGGCCTTCGCCGACCCCGAACGCCTCGCGGGCTGGATGGCCAGCCTCGGCGCCGACGTCGAGGTGGTCGGGCCGCCCGACGCCCGCGAGGCCGTCATCCGCCGACTGAAGGGAGCCCTGGCATGAGCGGTTCGGCTGACCGGCTGCCCAGGCTGCTGGCGCTGGTGCCGTACCTGATGTCCCACCCGGGGGCCCAGGTCGGCGAGGTCGCCGAGGTGTTCGGGCTGAGCGAGAAGCAGCTCATCGACGACCTGCAACTGGTGTGGATGTGCGGCCTGCCCGGCCACACCCCAGGAGACCTCATCGACGTCTCCTGGGACGGCGGCGAGATCATCATCGACAACGCCGACACCATCGCCCGGCCGCTGCGGCTCGGCATCGACGAGGCCAGCGCGCTGCTGGTCGCGCTGCGCATGCTGGCCGCCACGCCCGAGCTGGCCGACGTGGCCGCCGGCGACGCGCTGCCGCGCGTGGTGGCCAAGCTGGAGCGCGCCGCGGGCGAGGGCGCGGCCACCGTCAGCAGCCAGGTCGCCTTCGACGTCGAGGCCGCACCCGACGCGCTCGGCCGGGTGCGCGAGGGGCTCACCGCCCGGCGCCGGCTGTCGCTGCGCTACTACGTGCCCGGGCGCGACGAGGTCACCCCGCGCGAGGTCGACCCGACCCGGGTCGTGGTCGTCGACGGCCGCACCTACCTGGAGGGCTGGTGCTACCGGGCCGAGGCGATGCGGCTGTTCCGGCTCGACCGGGTGCTCGGCGTCGACGTGCTCGACGTGCCGGCCGACCCGCCGGCCGAGGCCGAGCCCATCGACGTCACCCGCGGCGTCTTCCGTCCCTCGCCGACCGACGAGCTGGTAGAGCTGGAGGTCAGCGCCGCCGGGCGGTGGGTGGCCGAGTACTACCCGTGCGAGGAGGTCACCGAGCTCGGTGAAGGACGGCTGAAGATCTCGTTGCGGGCGCGTGACGAGGACTGGATCGTCAAGCTGGCGCTGCGG
Organism: Nonomuraea sp. NPDC049655; assembly: GCF_044465465.1. NCBI lineage: Bacteria > Bacillati > Actinomycetota > Actinomycetes > Streptosporangiales > Streptosporangiaceae > Nonomuraea > Nonomuraea sp. NPDC049655. The sequence continues at coordinate 102,884 of NZ_JBITLS010000014.1, read as the reverse complement.
CTCGGCGACACCGGCCGAGTCGTCTTCCCGCCCGCGATGGCCGAGACCGTGCGCGGGGAGGCCGAGCGGGCCCTGGCCCTGTACGCTCAGCACCCATGACGTGGATCTTCTTGGCCGCCGGGCTGGTCCTGGCCGGGCTGGCCGTGCTCGGCGTCGCGGGCGCCAGGGCCGCCGCCGCGGCACGTTCCCTGAAGAGCGAGGTCGCCGCGGCGAAGGCGCGTCTGGAGCGGGGGCAGGTCAGATTGACGCCCCGGAAGGATGAGACCACGGCCCCTGGGGGCGTACCATCGGGGCTGAAGACCGGCACTCGCTGATAAAGGACGTTTCATGTCGAACCTTGGAGTTCCCGAGCTCCTGATCATCGCAGGCGTGCTCGTCCTGCTGTTCGGTGCCAAGAAGCTGCCCGACGTGGCCAGGGGCGTCGGCAGGTCGCTGCGCATCTTCAAGTCGGAGACCGCCAAGCTCCGCGATGACGACGACGACACGCCCCACACCACGGTCCAGGCGCAGCCGGCCCCGGCTCCGGCCCAGCAGGCCGCACCGCAGCCGATCACCCCCGCTCCCGCCCCGGCCCCCGCCGCCGCCCCGGCGCTCTCGGCCGAGGAGCAGGCCCGCCAGCTCGAGGAGCAGGCCGCCCGCCTGCGCGCCAGCGCCGCCCAGGCCGACAAGCAAGGCTGACCCCCCTTCCTCCTTCACCCCTGGACGTGCGAATGGCGCTGCTCAAACGGTCGAGAGATTCCGGATCGGCCCCCGACCCCGAGGGCCGGATGCCGCTCATGGAGCACCTGCGCGAACTGCGCAACAGGCTGCTCATCTCGGTTCTCGCGGTGGTCGTGGGCATCGTCGTCGGCTGGATGCTGTTCGACCCGGTGTGGGAGGCGCTGCGCGCGCCCTACTGCGAGACGGTGCAGTCGCGCCAGCTCAACGGTCACTGCAGCCTGGTCTACAACGGCATCTTCCAGTCCTTCTTCATCACCCTGAAGGTCTCGGCGATGGTGGGCGTCGTGGTGGCCTCACCGGTCTGGCTCTACCAGATCTGGGCCTTCGTCACCCCGGCCCTCTACCGCAACGAGAAGCGCTACTCGATCGCCTTCCTCGGCCTGGCCGTCCCGCTGTTCGTGTTCGGCGCGGGCCTGGCCTACGTCATCATGGACACCAGCCTCGGCATCCTGCTGAGCTTCTCGCTTGAAGACACCGTCGCGACGATCTCGATCGACGAGTACCTCGACTACGTCCTGATCATGTTGATGATCTTCGGCGTGTCGTTCGAGCTGCCGCTGCTGCTGGTCTTCCTCAACGTCATCGGCGTCCTGTCCCACGCGACCGTGAAGAAGCACCGGCGTACGGTGATCTTCGCGATGTTCGTGTTCGGGGCGGTCATCACCCCCGGTGGCGACCCGCTCACCATGATGGCGCTGGCCGCGCCGATGATCATCCTGTACTTCCTCGCCGAGCTCTTCATGTACGTGCGGGAGCGCCGCAGGCCCGCGGGCGAGGACTTCTCGCACCTGTCCGACGACGAGGCCTCGCCGCTGGCGGACGCCCCGGCCGACGCCGCGTCCGACGCCGAGGATTCCGGCGGCGCCCGATAGGCGATAGGTTCCGGGCGTGGCCCCCCAAATCGCCCTGCTCGTCAACCCCGCCGCACGCGGCGGGCGCACCCTGCGACTGCTCGAACCCGTCGCCCGCCGGCTGCGGGCCGGCGGCGCCGAGCTGTCGGTGATCGTCGGCGCCGACGCCGCCGACGCCCTCGAACGTGCCTGCACCGCCGTCGCCGAGCGCCCCGACGCGCTGGTCGCCTTCGGCGGCGACGGGCTGGTCCACCTCGCCGTCCAGGCCGTGGCGGGCACCGACGTGCCGCTCGGCATCATCCCGGCCGGCACCGGCAACGACTTCGCCGCCGCCCTTGGGCTGGCGCGCGACCCGCTGGCCGCGGCCAGGACCGTGCTGCGGATGCGGGCCCGGCCGGTCGACGCGGCCCGCGTACGGGCCGGGGAGTCGGAGGAGCTGTTCGCCGGGGTGCTCTGCTGCGGCTTCGACTCACGCGTCAACGAACGCGCCAACCGGCGCACCTGGCCGCCCGGCAAGGGCCGCTACCTGGTGGCGGTGGCCGAGGAGCTGCGCGCCTTCCGGCCCATCCCGTTCCGGGTCACCCTCGACGACGGGGAGGTGGTCGAGCAGGAGGCCATGATGGTCGCCGTGGCCAACACCCGCTCCTACGGGGCCGGCATGCGCGTGTGCCCCGACGCCTCGCCCGACGACGGCCTGCTCGACGTGATGATGGTCGGCGCGGTGTCCAAGGGCGAGTTCCTGCGCGTCTTCCCGGGCGTCTACCGGGGCACCCACGTGGGGCACCCGGCGGTGTCGGTGCGGCGGGCCCGCCGGGTCACGCTGGAGGCGGCCGACGTGGTGGCCTACGCCGACGGCGAGCGCGTGGGGCCGGTGCCGGTCAGCTGCGAGATCCAGCCCGGCGCGCTGCGCGTGATCACCTGATCCACGACGTGAAGGCTGTTCGCCGCGGGCCGAGTCCGCCGGGACGGACCGGAATGGCGATTTCGGTAGGCTGACGGGTATGACAACGCCAGCGGAACGCTACGCGGCCTTCCGTCAGAAGCACGGAGACGACGGAGGGGCGCTGAGATCGTTCCGCGGTCTCTACGACTTCGAGCTCGACGACTTCCAGCTCGACGCCTGCCGGGCCCTGGAGGCGGGCGACGGCGTCCTGGTGGCCGCGCCCACCGGGTCGGGCAAGACGGTCGTCGGCGAGTTCGCCGTCCACCTGGCCCTGGAGCAGGGCCGCAAGTGCTTCTACACCACCCCCATCAAGGCGCTGTCCAACCAGAAGTACAACGACCTGGTCAAGCGCTACGGCACGGCCAAGGTCGGCCTGCTGACGGGCGACAACAGCGTCAACGGCGAGGCCCCCATCGTGGTCATGACCACCGAGGTGCTGCGCAACATGCTCTACGCCGGCTCGGCCACCCTGGCCGGGCTGGGCTTCGCCGTCATGGACGAGGTCCACTACCTCGCCGACCGCTTCCGCGGCGCGGTGTGGGAAGAGGTCATCATCCACCTGCCGGAGTCGGTGCGCCTGGTGGCGCTGTCGGCCACGGTCAGCAACGCCGAGGAGTTCGGCGAGTGGCTGGGCGAGGTGCGCGGCGACACCACGGTCATCGTCGACGAGCACCGGCCGGTGCCGCTGTGGCAGCACATGATGGTCGGCAACCGCGTCTACGACATGTTCATGACCGACGACCTGACGCCGCGCATCAACCCCGCGCTGATGCGGGTGACGCGCGACGCCGAGCGGCTGATGGCCGGGCGGCGCGGGCGCGGCGGCTACGGCAAGGTCCACCGCTCGCGCCCGCCCGACCGCGTCCAGGTGATCGAGAAGCTCGACTCCGAGGGGCTGCTCCCGGCGATCACGTTCATCTTCTCGCGGGCCGGCTGCCAGGCGGCCGTGCAGCAGTGCCTCTACGCCGGCATCCGGCTGACCACCGACCGCGAGCGCCACGAGATCAGGCAGCTCGTCGACGAGCGCACCGCCCACCTGCCCGACGAGGACCTGGCCGTGCTGGGCTACCTGGAGTGGCGCGACTGCCTGGAGCGCGGCCTGGCCGCCCACCACGCGGGCATGCTGCCGGCCTTCAAGGAGGTCGTCGAGGAGCTGTTCACCCGGGGCTTGGTCAAGGCCGTCTTCGCCACCGAGACGCTGGCGCTCGGCATCAACATGCCCGCGCGCAGCGTGGTGATCGAGAAGCTCGACAAGTGGAACGGCGAGACCCACGCCGACCTCACCCCGGGCGAGTACACCCAGCTCACCGGGCGGGCCGGGCGGCGCGGCATCGACGTCGAGGGGCACGCGGTGGTGCTGTGGCAGCCGGGCATGGACCCGCTGTCGGTGGCCGGGCTGGCCGGCACCCGCACCTACCCGCTGCGCTCCAGCTTCCAGCCGTCCTACAACATGGCCGTCAACCTGGTGGGCCAGTTCGGCCGCGAGCGCGCCCGCACGCTGCTGGAGGAGTCCTTCGCGCAGTTCCAGGCCGACCGGGCGGTCGTGGGCCTGGCCAAGCAGCTGCGCAAGCACGAGGAGGCCCTGGAGGGCTACCAGGAGGCCATGACGTGCCACCTGGGCGACTTCCCCGAGTACGCCGCGCTGCGCAGGCGTCTGTCGGACCGTGAGGCCGAGCTGTCCAAGCAGCGCGGCGCGGCCCGGCGGGCGGCCGCCGTGCGCTCGCTGGAGGCGCTGCAGCCGGGCGACGTGATCCGGGTGCCGGGCGGGCGCCGGGCGGGCCTGGCGATCGTGCTCGACCCCGGGCGCAACCCGCGCGGCCACGGCCCGAGCCCGCTGGTGCTGACCATCGGCAAGCAGGTCAAGAAGCTCGACCCGGCCGACTTCCCGGTCCCGGTCGAGCCGCTGGAGAAGCTGCGCATCCCGAAGAACTTCAACGGCCGCTCGCCGAAGGAGCGCGCCAACCTCGTCTCCACCCTGCTGGCCAAGATCGGCGATCGCGACCTCGGCAAGCCGGCCAGGGCGCGCGACCACTCGGTCGACGACGACGAGGTCAACGAGCTGCGCCGGAGCATCCGCCAGCACCCCTGCCACGGCTGCGACGAGCGGGAGGACCACGCCCGCTGGGCCGAGCGCTACTACAAGCTGCAGCGCGAGACCGAGGGGCTGCGCCGCCGAGTCGAGGGCCGCTCCCACGTCATCTCCCGCACCTTCGACCGCATCTGCTCGGTGCTGGAGCAGCTGGGCTACCTCGACGGCGAGGCCGTCACCGACGAGGGCCGCCGCCTGGGCCGCCTCTACACCGAGCTCGACCTGCTGACCGCCGAGTGCCTGCGCGGCGGCCTGTGGGAGGAGCTCGAACCGGCCGAGCTGGCCGCGTGCGTGTCGGCGCTGGTGTTCGAGTCGCGGCAGTCCGACGACGCGCGCCGTCCCAAGATCCCGGCCGGGCGGGCCGAGGACGCGCTGTCGTCGATGATCCGGCTGTGGGGCGAGCTGGAGGGCATCGAGTCCGACCACGGGCTGTCCACCATCCGTGAGCCCGATCTGGGGTTCGCGTGGGCGGCGTTCCGGTGGGCCAAGGGCCACAGCCTCGACGCGGTGCTGCTGGAGGGCGTGGCCGGCAACGAGCTGGCGGCCGGCGACTTCGTGCGGTGGATCAAGCAGCTGATGGACCTGCTCGGCCAGCTCGGCAACGCGGCTCCCGAGGGCAGCAAGATCAAGCAGACCGCCGGCAAGGCGATGGACGCCATGCGACGCGGCGTCGTTGCGTACTCGTCGCTCACCTGAGGACTCATCTTGAGGGCTCACCTGAGCCGCGGGAATGTCCCCGAAGGGCGGGCGGATCCGGCCGGATCCGCCCGCCCTTCGGGTTTTCCGATTAGGTGAGAACCAGTTCTGAGTAGCATCTTTGGGCGTTCCGTTACCGCTATCAGCGGATTTCACGATTTACGGCTCATTTAAGTGGTCGGCAGCAGTGCCTTTGTGGCCGGGATTCACCGGTCAATTCTCCCTTTAAGTCCGAACTTCTGGTGATTTGCGGCGAATTCGTGGGTATCGTCCCATTTGTCGAATGGAACAGCCATACGGGGGAGGAAAACATGGCTAACAACCAGCTGACCCAGCCCGGCTTCCAGGAGTCCTGGCGCTGCCGCCGTCGCCGGTGGTACCGCCGTCGCTGCTGCTACCGCAGGTGGTGGGGCTGGGGGTGGTAGAGCAACCCCGTGAGAGCCGGCGGCCCAGCCGCCGGCTCTCCCTTACGCTCTCCGGCCGTGAACTCGCTCCTGCCGTTTCCATCCGTCGAACCTTTCGCGAGTTCTGGCCGGACACCAAAGGTCTGCGCCGGTTCTTCGCGTGTGGCGTGGTGTTCGCCGTCCTTGCAGCACTCTGCGAGGTCGCCGCGATCCGCCTGTTCGGGCACATCACGGACGACGTGCTCGCCACTCGCGATCTGGACGCCTTCTGGGCGCCCGCCTTCACCTGGCTCGGGCTCGCCGCCTTCGCCGGGCTGACGTCCTTCGTCGGGACGTACGCCACGGCCTACGGCGCGGAACGTTTCCTGCTCGCCCTGCGCGACCGCGTGTTCGCGCACATCCAGACCCTGTCGCCGGACTTCTCGGAGAACCGGCGGCTCGGTGACCTCATGGCCCGGCTGACCGACGACATCCAGGCCATCGAGGAACTGGTCGGCTCCGGCCTGGTCAAACTGTTCACCACCGCGGCCAGCGTGGTGTTCTTCGCCGGCGCCGCCTTCCTCATCCGCTGGGACCTCGCCCTCGTCACGATGGCGCTGATCCCGGCGTTCCTGGTCGTCTCGAAGCTGTTCGCGGCCAGGTTCAGGACGGCGGCGGCGCGCGAGCGGCTCAGCAACGGCGCCATGAACAGCGTGCTGGAGGAGGGCCTGGCCAACCAGGCGCTCGTCCAGGCCTACAACCGGCAGGGGGCCGAGTCCGGGCGCCTGCACGGCGAGGGCCGCCGCTGGCTGCGCGCCAACCTGTCCCAGGCCTGGCTGTCGGGGCTCTACCAGCCCGTCGTCCAGGTCATCGAGACGGTCTGCCTGATCGTCATCATCGGGTTCGGCGCCTGGGAGATCGTCTCCGGACGGCTCACCCTGGGCGGCCTGCTCGCCTTCGCCGCCTACCTGGCGATGCTCTACCCGGCCGTGCAGAGCCTGGGGGAGCTCGCGCTGACGGTGTCGGAGGCGGCGGCGGGATCCGACCGGGTGATCGAGGTCCTGCACGTCCGGCCCCTCGTCACCGACCCCGAGGGGGCGGTGGCGCTGCCCGGCCGGGCCGAGGGACGGGTGGAGTTCGACGGCGTCGGCTTCACCTATCCGGGACGCACCCGACCAGCCGTGCGCGATGTGTCGTTCACCGCCGGGCCCGGCGAGCTCATCGTCTGCACCGGGCCCAGCGGGAGCGGCAAGTCGACGCTGGCCAAGCTGCTGCTGCGGTTCTACGACCCGGAACGCGGGCGCATCCTGCTCGACGGCCGCGACATCAGGGGCCTGACGCGGGAGTCGCTGCGTGCCAACGTGGCGATCCTGCACCAGGAGACGCTGCTGTTCTCGGGGTCCGTACGCGACAACATCGCCTACGGCCGGCCGGGCGCCTCGCTCGACGAGGTGATCAGGGCGGCCGAGGCGGCGGGCGTGCACGACTTCGTCAAGCTGCTGCCCCAGGGGTACGACACCCCGGTCGGGCAGCGGGGCCGGCTGCTGTCCGGCGGCCAGCGGCAGCGGATCGGGATCGCCAGGGCCATCCTGCGCGACGCGCCCGTCCTGGTGCTCGACGAGCCGATGACCGGGCTGGACGACGCCACCGTCGCCCAGGTCATGAAGCCGCTGCGGCGGCTGATGGCCGGGCGCACGACCATCCTCATCACCCACGACCTGCGTCACGTGCCCGAGGGCGCGCGAGCCGTGGAGCTGGAGCCGGTGCCCCGCGAGGAGCGCATCCGGCTCAAGCGCGTCGGCTCGTTCGGCCTCAGGCCGCGGCTGACGACGCCGCCCTGAGCGGCGGGTGCGACAGGTCCCACGCGGCCGCCCCTCCTGGCTCCGGCCAGGGCGGGCGGCCGCGCCACGCCTGGCTACCGCCCGGTAGAATCGGAGCCCTCCCTCCGCTTGCCGAAGGCAGGTTCCCCATGGGCGACCACAGCTCCGCCCGGCCGTTACGCGCCGACGCCCGCCGCAACCGCGAGCGGGTGCTGCAGATCGCGCAGGAGGCGCTGGCCGCCGACGGGCTGACCATCTCCCTCGACGAGATCGCCCGCCGCGCCGGGTTCGGGGTCGGCACCGTTCACCGGCACTTCCCCACCGAGGAGGCGCTGCTGGAGGCCGTGCTGCTGGGGCGGGCCGAACGTTTCGTGGCCGACGCCCGCGCGCTGGCCACCGCCGAGGACGCCGGGCGGGCCTTCTTCGGCTGGTTCTGCCGGGTCGCCGAGCAGGCCGCGGCCCACCAGGCGCTGTGCGACCTGCTGGCCGGCGGCGCGGGGCAGACACTGCGGCCCGGCGCGGCGCTGGAGGCCGACCTGGCCGACGCGGTCGGGCGGCTGCTGGCCCGCGCGCAGCGCGCCGGGGCCGTGCGCCGTGATCTCTCCGCCGACGACGTCCGTGACCTGCTGCGCGGGGCCCTGGCGGCCGAACGCCATGCGCGGGGCAGGGGCGCGGCAGGGCGGATGGCGGCCGTGATGTGCGACGGCATGCGCGCCACAGCCGACTGACCGGCCGCCCGTCCCGCCGCGCATCCCAGCGGCCACAGCCGACTGACCGGCCGGTCAAGGGGTTGTCGTCATATGGCTACAGATCGTCACCCTCGGGGCAGTTTCTCCGCCGAATCCGGCGGACATCCCCAAGACGTAGGAAAGGGATCCCCCTTCAGGCCCATCGGGCCGGGGTCCGGTCAGCTCGGGAGGTAACCCGTGTTCGCTCTCATCGCCGCCCTGTTCTTCCTGCTCGCCCTGATCTTCGACATCGCCGGCACCGCCGTCGGCAACGTGCTCACCGCGGGCACGCTCACCACGGCCGGGCTGCTGTGCGTCGCCCTCCACCTGCTGGGGGTCGGCGCGGGATGGTCGCCGCTCAAGCGGTGAGGGCAGGTCCACCAGGGGCCGCGCGCCAGGTCGCCGAGCGCGCGGCCCTCGCCGTGCCCGTCGGCGCCCGGCGGCACGGCCCTCGCCGTGCCTGCGGGCACCGGCCCCGCGGCGGGCTTCAGGCCAGGGTGAAGCGGACCTCGCGGGTGGCCGGGTCGGCCTGCGTCAGGCGGACGGTGACCCGCTCGCCCAGCGGCAGGACGCCGTCGCAGCGGGCGATCACGGCCGGCTCGACGAGCTGCACCTGGCCGCCGCCGCGGCGCTCGTCCACGTCGATCACCATCGCCTCGAACGACTGGCCGATCCGCTCCCGCAGCAGGAACGCCTCCACCAGGTCCACGCAGGCCCGGTCGACCGCCCCGGCGCGGCGGCCGGTCGCCGACATGATGTCGGGCAGCAGCGGCAGCGCGGCCCGTACCTCGGCGGGCACCGGCTCGCCCGCCGCGACCGCCAGGCACACCTCGGTCGCGTACCGGTCCACCAGACGCCGCAGCGGCGCCGTGACGTGCGCGTACGGCGCCGCCACCGCCGCGTGCTCGGCCAGCTTGGGCGGCGCGCCGTCGAAGGCCGCGTACCCGGCGCCGCGCAGCAGCACCTTCGACTCCTGCAGGAACGCCGCCTGCTGCGGGTTCTTCGGGTCGAGGTCGTGCACGACCTCCCCGTAACCGGCGCCCTCGGGCCACGGCACGCCGAGCGCCTGCGCGACCCTGCGCACCTTGGCCAGGTCGTCCGGCTGCGCCGCGGGCAGCACACGCAGGATGCCGACCTCGGCGTCCAGCATCATGGAGGCGGCGGCCATGCCGGTCAGCAGCGAGATCTGGGCGTTCCACGCCTCGGCGGGCAGCGGCACGCGGAACTCCAGCCGGTAGCCGCCGTCGGCGTCCCGGACGACCTCCTGCTCGGGCGTGGGCAGGGTGACGCCGCCACGCGCCCGCTCCAGCCCCAGCCGCAGCGCGCCGATCTCGGCCAGCAGGCTCAGGGTGCCGTCGGCGGTGCCGGTGTCCACGGCCGCCTGCACGTAGGCGTAGTCGAGCCGTTCGCGGCTGCGCACCCGGGCGCGCTGCACGTCCGCGCCGACGATCCGGCCCTCGGCGTCGAGGTCGACGCGCCAGACCGCGGCCGGACGGATCGCGCCCGGCAGCAGGCTCGCCGCGCCCTCCGACAGCACCTTGGGATGCAGCGGCACCCTGCCCACCGGCAGGTACACCGTCTCACCCCTGGTCCGGGCCTCGACGTCGATCGGGCCGCCCGGCCGGACGAAGGCCCCGACGTCGGCGATGGCGTACCAGACGCGGTAGCCGTCGCGCAGCCGTTCCAGGTGCAGGGCCTGGTCGAGGTCCATCGAGCCCGGCGGGTCGATGGTCACGAACGGCACGTCGGTCAGGTCTTTGGCGTCAAGCCTGGGCACCTGCGCCACCCAGTCGGCCTCGTCGAGCACGTCCTGGGGGAACCCGGCGGGCAGCCGCTGCTCGCGCAGCACGCGGTCGAACCCGTCCTCCAGCCTGGCGGGGATCGGGCCAGGAACCTGAATCATCGACACGCCCACAACCTACTCAAGGCGGGCGTACCGTCACGACTGGGGCGTCAGGTGGGCATCGAGGCCGGTGATCCGCAGCAGGCGCTTCATGTTCGGCGGGACGTTGGCCAGCCGCAGGCTGGTGTGCCGGCGGGCGGCCTGGTTGTGCAGGGAGACCAGGATGCCGAGCCCGGCCGCGTCGATGAAGGACAGGCCGCCCACCTCGATCACCACCGACATGTCCGGCCGCCGCGCCCGCCCGGCCTCCTCCAGCACGCCGAGCAGGTGGCCGCGGACGGCCTCGGTGGTGGCGATGTCGAGCTCGCCGCTCAGGGAGACGGTCACGGTCGTGTCGTGGCGGCTGGTGGTCAGGTGAAGAGAATCCATGTCGGCTCCCCGCTGTTGGTCCGGGCGGAGGAAGGTGGTGCTGACTACGGGGACCCGCCCCTGGCCGAAGGCGCCGGATGCGATGATCGTCACGCAGCGCTACGGTCTGTTTCCGAAGAGGAGTGTACATGCCCTCCTGTCCGGGCTCGCGGAGCAGGCCCCCTCCGTGCGAAGAGCCCGCGGCGACCGGCGCCACGGGCGTTGCGGGCGGGGGCGTACTGCCCGGTAACGTCTCGTTCCACCTGATCTACTGACATAGAGGAGCGTGACGTGCCCCCCGTCATCCTTTCCGCCGCCGGTTCGGCCCTGGTGCTCGACGACTCCGGTCCCGGGCTGCCGCGGGTGCGGCACTACGGCGCCGACCTCGGGGCGGTCGCCGGAGCCGACCTGGCGCCCGCCCTGCTGTCGCTGACCCCCGCGCCGGCGCTGCTGCCCGGCCAGGACGAGTCCTGGTTCGGCCGGCCGGGTCTGTCCGGTGACCGGGCCGGTGAGCACTGGCCGGTGCGCTGGAGCGCCGAGAGCGTCGAGACGGCGGCCGAGCCGGGCGCGGGCGGCCGCGTCACCGTCGCCGCCGTGGACGCCGAGGCGGGGTTGCGGCTGCTCAGCGAGCTGGTGATGGACGCCTCCGGCGTCGTCATGATGCGGCACACGGTGACCAACACCGCCGCCTCGCCGTACCGGCTGCAGGGGCTGACGTGCGCGCTGCCGCTGCCCGCCAGGGCCGGGGAGCTGCTGGACTTCACCGGACGGTGGGCGCTGGAGAAGGTGCCGCAGCGCAGGGAGTTCGGGCAGGGGGTGTGGTCGCGGGAGAGCCGCCGCGGCCGGACCGGGCACGACGCGACCGGCCTGCTCGTGGCCGGCACGCCCGGTTTCGGGTTCCGCTCCGGCGAGGTGTGGGCCGTGCACGCCGGCTGGAGCGGCGGCCACGTCCACTACGCCGAACGGCTCGTCGAGGGGCAGGCCGTGCTGGCCGCCGGCGAACTGCTCGAACCCGGCGAGATCACCCTCGCCCAGGACGGCGCCTACACCACCCCGTGGGTCTACTTCACCTGGTCCGGCAGCGGCCTGGACGAGGCCGCCGGCCGCCTGCACGACCACCTGCGCGCCGCCCGGCCGCTCCCGGTCCGCCCGGTCACCCTGAACAACTGGGAGGCCACCTACTTCGACCACGGCCTCGACCGGCTGCGCGAGCTGGCCGACAAGGCGGCCGCCGCCGGCGTCGAACGGTTCGTGCTCGACGACGGCTGGTTCCGCCACCGCCGCCACGACCGCGCCGGGCTCGGCGACTGGTACGTCGACGAGGACGTGTGGCCCGGCGGCCTGCACCCGCTGGCCGAGCACGTACGCGAGCTGGGCCTGCAGTTCGGCCTGTGGTTCGAGCCCGAGATGGTCAACCCCGACTCCGACCTGGCCCGCGCCCACCCCGACTGGATCCTCGCCCGCGCCGCCCGTCCGCCCGCGCTCTGGCGCAACCAGCAGGTGCTCGACCTGGCCCGGCCCGAGGTCTACGACTACCTCCTCGACCGCCTGGACACGCTGACCCGCGAGTACGCGCTGGACTACATCAAGTGGGACCACAACCGCGACCTGGCCGAGCCCGTCCACGACGGGACGCCCGGCGTGCACGCGCAGACGGCCGCGGTCTACCGGCTGATCGACGAGCTGCGCCGCCGCCACCCCGGGCTGGAGATCGAGTCGTGCTCGTCGGGCGGCGCGCGCATCGACTACGGCGTCCTGGCCCGCACCGACCGCGTGTGGGCCTCCGACAGCAACGACGCCCTCGACCGGCAGGCCATCCAGCGCTGGACCGGGCTGCTGGTCCCGCCGGACCGCATGGGCTGCCACGTCGGCGCGCCCCACGACCACATCACCGGCCGCGCGCTGCCGCTCGCCTTCCGGGCGGCGACCGCGATGTTCGGCCACATGGGCGTGGAGTGGGACCTGACCTCGGCGAGTCCGCAGGAACTGGAGGAGCTGGGCGTCTGGATCGCGCTGCACAAGCGGCTGCGGCCGGTGCTGCACGCCGGGCGGGTCGTGCGGGCCGACCATCCCGACCCCTCGACGCTGGTGCACGGGGTCGTGCTGCCCGAACGGGCCGTGTTCGCCTGCGTCCAGCTCACCAGCCGCGTCACCGTCAGCCCCGAACCGTTGCGGCTGCCGGGGCTCGACCCGGCCGCGCTGTACGAGGTGCGCGCCGCGGGGCCGCTGCCGGAGGGCGCGGGGCTGCCGCAGTGGGTGTTCGCGCCGGCCCGGCTGCCGGGGGCGGCGCTGGCCGAGCTGGGGCTGCCGGGGCCCGCGCTGCGTCCGGCCTCGGCACTGGTCTTCGAGGTCGAACGGGTGGCAGGGGGCCGGCAGAGCTAGCCGCTCGACCGCCGTACCCCGGCGGTCAGTGGGTGGCCGGGCGCCAGGGGGCGTCGGCGGGGGAGGGGCGCCAGGCTGCCCAGTCGATGCGGATCCGGTCCGGCCGGGCCGGATCCACCTTCACGGGCAGCACCGCGCCCGGGACCACCAGGCCCATGGGGATGCGCGGCAGCGTCTGACGGTGGGCGACCCGGTAGGCGGGGCCCTCGTGCGGCTGCACCACCAGCCCGAAGCTGACGACGGGCTGGTCGTTGACGGACATGTGGGTGTCGGCCATCGACTCCACCACGGCCTGCGCGGGAATCCCGGTCGCCAGGAGTCGCTGGCCGTTCCTCGCCATGATCAGGAACGGCACGCCGACCGCGGCCGTGATCAGCGTCGTCCCGGCGGTGATCGCCACAGCCAGCAAGATTCCCGTGGTCACTGTGCTTCCCCAGTTCTGTCCTCCGCCCGGCGTCCGGGCGGCTCGTTCCGTCTGATCTCGAAGGACTTTCTAGCCGGGACGGCTTGACCGCCGCTTGATCGCCGGTTGCAAGATCCCGGCGTCGACCTGGTTTATTTCACAGGTAAAACACCTGGGTAACCTTTTGGGGATGAGCAGAGCCCTCCGACCCCGTGCCCGATCCCTGCTGACCCCTGCCTCGCCTTCGCCTTCGCTGGGGCCCTCATCGCGGTCTCCGGTGGGGGCGTCGGCGGGGTGGCGGGCGCGGCTGCCTGTGCGTGCGGCGCTGCGGCTGGGGCCCGTCGGTGACATCTGGCACAAACCCGCCCTCAGCGCCGTCGTGGCCCTCGCCGTCCCGCTGCTCGCCCTTCTGTGGGCCGGACGGCTCGACCTCGTGCCCTACGCCGCCGCCGGCTCGATGTGCGCCTTGTACGGTCACGGCCTGCCGTACGCGGCCCGTGCCAGGGCGCTGGCCTGGGTGGTGCTGGGAATGACGTCCGGCACGGCGGTCGCGCTGGTCGCCTCGGCCCTCACCGGCTCGGTCGCCGTCCGGGTGGCGGTGGCCGCCCTGTTGGCCGGGTTGCACAAGGCGGTCTGCGACGCCACCCGGATCGGGCCGCCGGGGAACGTCGTGCTCACGTTCGTCGCCGCCGGCGCGGTGTTCGTCCCGCAGGAACTGGGCGACGTGCCGGCCCACGTCGGCCTCGGGCTGCTCGGCGGGCTCCTCGCCTGGACGGTCGGCATGGCCCCCGTCCTCCTCCGCCCCGACGGCCCCGAACGCATCGCCGTCGCCCGCGCCCTCGAATCCACCGCCCACCTCCTGCGTACGACCCCCGAGCCCCGCACCCTCCCGCAGACGCGCGCCCTCCCCGAGCCCCGCGCTCTCTTCGAGCCCCGCGCTCTCTTCGAGCCTCGCGCTCTTCCCGAGACATGCACTCTCCCCGAGGCTCGCGTTCTCCTGGAAGGACGCAGCCTCCTCAGCACCCGCAGCCTCCCCGGCGCCCGTGGCCTCGTCGATGGGCGTGCTCTCTCCGGCATCCGCGGCCTCTTCGAGGGGTGCGGTCTCTCCGAGACCTGCGACCTCTCGGAGGCCCGCGACGTCCTTGAGGGGCGCGAGGCCGCCGCGGTCCACCAGGCGCGCCATGCCGCTGCGGCGGCGGTCAACGCCGCCTGGCAGACGCTGTTGCGCTCCGGCGTCCCTGCTCGGCGCCGTGACGCGCTGGCCCGGCTGCTGGTCCGCGCCGAGTCGGCCGCCGTTGGGATTGTCGGGGAGACCGGTCCGGGCGCTGCGAGGACTCCGGGCCTTCCGGGTCTTCGGATCCTTCCGGGTGTTCCTGGCGCTCCTGGCGCTCCTGGCCCTCCGGGTGTTCCGGGTGTGCCCGGTGTTTCGCGGGTTCGGGCGCTTCCTGGGGCTGCGGCTTCCGGTGCGGTGCGGCGGGTCACCTCCAGAGAGCTCGCCGGCTGGGCCCGCGACCTGCGCAAAGGGCGCCCGCTGCCGTCCCCGCGCGAGCTCGCGCTCCCTGCGGATGAGTGGGCCGAACTCGAAGGCGTCGCGGCTGGACGGGACGAGTCCGCGATGACCGAAGCGGACAGGCCGGGACGTGCGGCAGCGGCTGGCCGAGTGCGGCGTGGGGCGGCGGGCGGCGGGGTGCGTGGATCGGGCGAGGGAGTCCGGCGTGGGACAGGGGGTGGCGTCGTGCGGGTGGTGGGCGAGGTGGTGAGGCGGTGGCGGGTTGTCGGGATGGTGTCCGCCGGGGCCGCTGTGGCCGGGTGGGGGTCGATGGCGTTGGGGGTGGGCAGGCCGTACTGGGCGGTGGTGACGGCGGCGGCCGTGTTCGCGGCCAACACCACCCTCTCCTGGAGCCGCGCGATCCAGCGTGTCGTCGGCAACCTGCTGGGCGTCGGGCTGTTCCCCCTGGTCGCCCCCGTGACCCGGCTGGGCGCGGTGGCGCTCGTCATGGCCGTGCTGGCGTTGCAGTTCGCGACGGAGGCGGCCATCACGCGCAACTACTGGCTGGGAAGCGTCTTCGTCACGCCGATGGCCATCCTCATGGGGGAGTTCGCCGGGACGCGGCCCGTGGCCGAGCTCGTGGCCGATCGCTGGCTGGACACGTGTCTCGGCGCGGTGGCGGGGTTGCTGGCCTGCGTGCTGGTGCCGGACCGGAGGGCGGCCAGGCGCGTACGGGCGGGGCTCGTACGTCTGGAACGGATGCTGGCCGGGACGCCGGAACCGGGGGACCGCGACCGGCTCCGCGCGGCGCTGGTGGAGGTCCGCGAAGCGGCCGACGTCGCTTCGGGCGAGTGGTGGACCGGGGCGCTGCCCCATGAGCGCATCGCCGCCGCCGAGCGCGCCGGCCACCGCAGACTCGCCACCCTGTACGCGTGATCGTTCAACCCGGGGCCGGAGCGGCGCCGTCGGCGCGTACGATCGGAGCCACCGGAAGATCGGCACGATGAGAGGAACGAGCACGTGGAGGACGCCGTCGCGAAGGCGTTGCGGCAATGGCGGCAGGTCCTTCCCGACGCCGACCTCGACACGATCGCCGTCATCGGCAGGCTCAACCGCTGCGCCGCGCTCCTGCAGCAGGCCGCCGACGCCCCGCTCGGGCGCGCCGGGGTGAGCCGCCCCGAGTACGACCTGCTGTGCGCCCTGCTCAGGGTCGGCGGCGAGCTGACGCCGGGCAGGCTGGCCCGCGAGACGTTCGCCTCGGGAGCGGCGGTGACCAAGCGGGTCAGGCGGCTGGAGGAGATCGGCCTGGTCGCCCGGCGGGTGGACGAGCGAGACCGGCGCGTCGCCCACCTCTCGCTGACCGGACGCGGCAGGGAGCTGATCCTGCGCCTGCTGCCCGAGCAGCTCGACTACGAGACCGAGCTGCTGGAAGGGCTTCCCCGCGACCGCGAACGCCAGCTCGCCGACCTGCTGGCCGAACTGCTGCTCGTCCTGGAGGGCCGCCTCGGCGGCCTGCTCGGCTGAGCGCCCGCCACCTCAAGCACCCCCATCGCCGCACGGCGTGCCCGCCGACGGGCGGCCCGGGAGCGGACCGGGGAGCGCGGCCCCCGGGAGTGCCGCCCCAGGAGCGCGGCCCAAGGAGTGCGGTTCGGGTGGCGGACGGATGGAGGAGGCGGGGAGCGGGGTTAGGGTGGCCGCGTGCATATCGACGAATGGCTGCAAGCGATCCCCGCCGCCTGGTTGTGCGCGATGGTCGCGCTCGTGATCGGCCTGGAGAGCCTCGGCATCCCGCTGCCCGGCGAGATCGTGCTGGTCAGCGCCGCCATTCTGTCCGCCAAGGGCGTGGTCAGCCCGGTCGCCGTCGGCGTGTGCGCGAGCGCGGGGGCGATCGTGGGCGACTCCGCCGGCTACGCCATCGGACGCAAGGGCGGCCGCCGGCTGTTCGAACGGCTGGGCCGCCGCTTCCCCCGCCACTTCGGCCCCCGTCACGTCGCCAAGGCCGAGAACTACTTCCACCGGTACGGCGTCTGGGCCGTGTTCGTCGGCCGCTTCATCGCGCTGCTGCGCATCCTGGCCGGGCCGCTGGCGGGGGCGCTGCGCATGCCGTACTGGCGGTTCGCCGTGGCGAACGTGCTGGGCGGCATCGTGTGGGCGGGCGGCACCACCGCGGTGATCTACTATCTCGGCATGGTGGCCGAGAAGTGGCTGAAGGGCTTCTCCTGGGTCGGGCTCGGGGTGGCCGTGCTGTTCGGCATCGGCACCACGCTCTATCTCAAGCGCCGCGCGGCCTCAGCGCTCGATGAGGGTGACCTCGAGGGAGTAGTGCGAGGCCCGATAGACGTGTGAGCCGTGCTCGACGGCCCGGCCCTGGTCGTCGTACGTCGTCCTGATCATGGTGAGCAGCGGCGCGCCGCGGCGCTCGTCGAGCAGCTTGGCCTCGATCTGGCCGGCGGCGCGGGCCCCGATGCGCTGGTTGGCCACCCGCATGCGCACGCCCGCGCCGCGCAGCAGCTCGTACAGGCCGCGGCCCTCCAGGTCGGCGGCCGAGAGCGGGGCCAGGCCCAGCGGCAGCCAGTTGTGCAGCACGGCGAGCGGCTCGCCGGCGGCGAAGCGCAGGCGTTCGAGGTAGAGGATCTCGGTGCCGGGCTCGACGCCCAGGATGGCCGCCTTGTCCTCCTCGACCGGGCGCGGCTCCAGCGCGAGCACCTGCGTGGCCGGCTCCTGGCCCGAGCGGCGCAGGTCGTCGTAGAGGCTGGTCAGCTCGACCGAGCGCTTGACCTGGCCGTGCACCACCTGCGTGCCGACGCCGCGCTTGCGCACCAGCAGGCCCTTGTCCACGAGGTATTGGATCGCCTGGCGGATCGTCGGCCTGGACAGGCCGAGCTTGTCGGCGAGCAGGATCTCGTTGTCCAGCCGGGAGCCGGGCGCCAGGTCGCCGCGCCGGATCGCCTCGGCGATCTGCTCGGCCACCTGGAAGTAGAGCGGCACAGGGCTGGATCGGTCCAGGTCGATGGCCAGGTTCGGGGTCATGCTGATCAGCCTAACCGAGGTCAGAATGTCAAGACAAATAGCGAGTGGCGAGCAGCGCGGGCAGCCCGGCGAGCGAGGTGAGGCGGGGGAACCCGGCCGGCGCCGCCTCGACTCCGAGCCGGTCGAGCCACACCGAGGGCATGCCGGCCGCCGCCGGGCCGCGTACGTCGTTGTCGAGGTCGTCGCCCACCAGGAGCACCTGCTCGGGCGGCAGCCCGAGGGCCCGCGCGGCGGCGGCGTAGCAGGCGGCGGACGGCTTGAAGTGCCCGCCCAGGCACTCGCCGGTCAGCACCGGGCCCACGTCGAGGCCGAGCGCCCGGATCTTGGCCTCCTGCACGCCCTGTGACCCGTTGGTCAGGACGCCCAGCGTGTAGCCGCGCAGCCCGGCCAGCGCCGGGGCCACGTCGGGGTAGGCGGCCCAGCCGCGCCGGTAGTGGTCGGTGTAGCCGGCGAAGGCGGCCTCCAGGTCGGCGGGCGCCTCCACGGACAGCTCCCGGCACAGGGCGCGCACCCGGCGGCGGCGCTGCTCCTGCCAGGAGCACTCGCCAGCCTGCCAGGCGGCCAGGTGGGGGATCTCCAGCGCCGCCCACAGCGAGGCGACCTCGGGCAGGCGGGGATGGCCGGGGGCCAGCTCCGACGCCCACGCGGTGATCGCGGCGTCGGCCGCGCCGCGATGGTCGAGCAGAGTGCCGTCGAGGTCGAACAGGATGCCCTTGATGGTGCCGCTCACCCGGCGAGCATATCGGCGGCGACGCGGGCGGCCGTCTCGCGCGGCGGGTAGCCCAGGGTGAGGCCGCGCACCGAGCGCGGCGCGGCGGCGAAGCGCGCCTCGGCGTCCTCGCCCAGCACGTAGGCCAGGGCGGGGGACAGGCCGCGATGCGACTCCAGCGCCGCCACCTCGGCCGCGGCCCGGCCGGGGGGCAGGGCCTCGTGGTAGTCGGCGATCAGGGAGTCGAGGTCGAAGAGCCGCTCGTAGGGCTCGGTGGTGCCGGCCACGACCCGGACGGCCGCGCCTTCGGTGCGCGCCCGGTAGACCAGGCCGGTGCCGCCGCTCTTGGCGAACCAGCGCAGCGCCTCCTCGGCGGGCAGGGTGAAGGTGCCGTACGGCTTGCGCCCGTACAGCAGGGCCTCGGCGATCCAGCGGTCGCACCAGTGCTCGTCGCGGTAGGGCGTCGGCGACCCCGGGTCGCAGCTCAGGCCCTGGGCCAGCACCGGGTTCCAGGCCGAGACCAGCGGGCTGCTGAAACGCGGCATGCGGGGGCCCAGGCAGCGGCTCAGCGCGTAGCCGTACCAGACGGTGACGACCTCGGTGCGTCGCTTGGGACGCCTGCGCTCGTAGGCGCCGTTCATCACCTGGCCGTCGGGGTGGCGCCAGGGGCCGGGTTCGGTGGCCTGGTCTGTGGGGACCCGGGGGGTGCGGTAGTCGGGATTGAGCGTCCACACGTCCGCCACAGTGTCGGCTCCTTCGGCGTCGGGGTCGCGGCAAGACCATCAGAGTGACTCATCGTGCAACACCCGTCACGGTGAATCAATGAACCGGGGGTGAACGATGATGTTTGTCATCAGTGGTGCTTGCGGTACTCGCCCGCCTGCCGGATGTGGTCGATCATGACGCGCTCCGCGGCGTCGGCGTCGCCCGCCTCCAGCGCGGCCAGCAGCCGCTCGTGCGCCTGGAGCTGCCGCCCGACCTGCTCCGGGTCGAGCCACAGCGACGCCTCGGCGGGCACCGGGACGCCGTTGCGCACCGACCTGGCGTGGGCGCCGAGGAAGGCCGGGCCGCCGATGTCGACGATGCGCAGGTGGAGGCGGCTGCTCTGGTCGGCCAGCCGGTCGTGCCTGCCCTGCTCGGCGTCGGCGGCCATCTCGCGGTGCAGGTCGCGCAGCCCGGCGAGGTCGTCGGCGGTGATCCGGGCGGCGGCCAGCCGCGCCCCCAGGCCCTCGACGACCGCGCGCAGCCCGTAGTACTCGGCCAGGGCGTCGTCGCCGAGGTCGATGACGGTCGCGCCGTGGTGGGCCTCGTAGCTGATCAGCCGGTCCTTCTCCAGCCGGCGCAGCGCCTCGCGCACGGGGGTGACCGAGACGCCGAGCCGCCGGGCGACGGCCCCGGCGCGCAGGGCGGTGCCGCCCGGGATGCGGCCGCCGCGGATCTCGTCCAGCAGCACGCTGTAGACGTAGTCGGCCTTGCTCATGGGCGGCATGGGAGGCGTCGGCTCGCTGGCTGTCATGTCCCCAGTCTCTCGCACGGCCGGTCGCGGCTATAAATTATTTCTTATAACTTACAAACTATGACAAGTCTGGCCGACCTGCGGGTCATCGACGCGGCGACGCTGTTCGCCGGTCCCTCCGCCGCGATGATGCTCGGCGACTTCGGCGCCGACGTGATCAAGATCGAGCACCCCCGCCGCGGCGACCCCTCGCGCGGCCACGGCGCCTCGGTGGACGGCGTCGGCCTGTGGTGGAAGTCGTTGTCCCGCAACAAGCGCACCGCCGCCGTCGACCTCTCCCGCGCCGAGGGCCAGGAGATCCTGCGCCGCCTGGCCGAGCGCTCCGACGTGCTGATCGAGAACTTCCGTCCCGGCACCCTGGAACGCTGGAACCTGGCCCCCGAGGACCTGCTCAAGGCCAACCCGCGGCTGATCGTGGCCCGGATGACCGGCTTCGGGCAGATCGGCCCGATGGCCGGGCAGCCGGGGTTCGGGACGCTGGCCGAGGCCATGAGCGGGTTCGCGGCCATGACCGGCGAGCCGGACGGCCCCCCGACCCTGCCGCCGCTGGCCCTGGCCGACGGCATCGCCGGCCTGGCCATGTCGTACGCGATCATGGTGGCCCTGCACGCCCGCGCGGCGACCGGCCGCGGGCAGGTGATCGACCTGGCCATCATCGAGCCGATCCTGGGCCTGCTCGGGCCGCAGATGACCGCCTACAAGGCGCTCGGGGTGGTGCCGCGGCGCACCGGCAACCGGTCCAGCAGCAACGCCCCGCGCAACACCTACCGCACCCGCGACGGCCGCTGGGTGGCGATCTCCACCAGCGCCCAGCCCATCGCCGAGCGGGTCGTCACCCTCGTCGGGCGGCCGGACCTGGTCGAGCAGCCCTGGTTCGCCAGCGGTCACGGCCGCGTCCAGCACGTGGACGAGCTGGACGAGGCGGTCGCCACCTGGATCGCCGCCCGCGACGCCGACGAGGTGATCGCCCGCTTCGAGGAGGCCCAGGCCGCCGTCGCCCCCATCTACGACGTCACCGACCTGGCGACCGACCCGCAGTACGCCGCGCTCGGCACGTTCGTCGAGCTGCCGGACGCGGAGCTGGGCACGGTCACCCTGCAGAACGTGCTGTTCCGCCTGTCGGAGACGCCCGGCGAGATCCGCTGGCCCGGCCGCCCGCTCGGCCACGACACCGACGAGGTGCTCGGCGAGCTGGACTACCCGGCCGAGACCGTCGCGGCCCTGCGCGAGGCCGGGGTGATCGCGTGAACGCCCCCGTCACCTGGCTGTACGTGCCCGGCGACCGTCCCGAGCGCTTCGCCAAGGCCGCCGCCTCGGGCGCCGACGTCGTCATCATCGACCTGGAGGACGCGGTCGCGCCCGCCGCCAAGGACGCCGCCCGCGCCCACGCCGTCGCCTACCTGCGCGGGCCCAGGCAGGCCGGGCCGCGCATCCACGTCCGGGTGAACGACGTGACGACCGCGCGCGGCCTGGACGACCTGGCGGCCGTGGGCGAGCTGGCCGACGCCGTACGGCTGCCCAAGGTCGAGTCGGCCGCCGCGCTGGACGCCCTGCCCGGCATGGCCCCCCTGTACGCGCTGCTGGAGTCGGCGGCCGGGATCGTCGAGGCCCGCGCCGTGGCCGCGCACCCGCGGGTGGCCGGCGTGGCGCTGGGCGAGCAGGACCTGGCCGCCGAGCTGTCCCTCACCGACGAGACCGCCATGAACCACCTCAGGCTGCAGGTCGTCCTGGCCGCCGCGGCCGCGGGCCTGCCGCCGGTGCCCATGTCGGTCTACCCCGACATCAAGGACGAGGACGGGCTCCTCGCCTCCTGCCGGGCCGGCCGCGCGCTCGGCCTGTTCGGCAGGACCGCCATCCACCCCGCGCAGCTCCCGGCCATCCGCCGGGCCTTCCGCCCCACCGAGGAGGAGACGGCCAGGGCCGCCGAGATCGTCGAGGCGGCCGAGCGGGCGGGCTCGGGCGCGGGGGCGGTGGCCCTGCCCGACGGCCGCTTCGTGGACGCCCCGGTCCTCGCCAGGGCCCGCCGCGTGCTGGACCTGGCCCGCCGGCTCGCCCCCGCGGACCGGCCAGGACCCGGTTAACGCGACGGGTACCAGCGGACCTGCAGCTCCTCGTCCGCCGGGGCCGGGCCGGGCAGGTCGCGGTGGGCGGGCGGCACCCGCAGCGAGTCCATCATCAGCGTCAGGTAGCGGTGGCGGAGCTGGGAGGTGCGCTCCTCGTCGCCGAGCTTGATCGAGGCGATCTGCTCGAACAGCAGCGCGATGTCGGCCACCGTGACGTCGGCCCGCAGCACGCCCGCCTCGACCGCCCGGCGGTGCAGCCGGGCGGCCAGGTCGCCGGCGCGGACGGCGTCGTGGTAGAGCTCCTCCGTCGGCTGGAAGGTGCCGGCCAGCTTGATCGTCAGGGAGTTGGTGTCGGCGTCCACGATGCCGCGCAGGTAGGAGGCGAACGCCTCCCAGGGGTCGCCCTCGTCGTCCATCGCCCGCTGGGCCACGGCGGCGTAGAGCTTCAGCCCGTCGCCGCACAACTTCTGCAGCAACGCCTCCTTGCTGGGGTAGCGGCGGTAGAGCGCGCTGATCCCGACGCCCGCCTTCTCGGCCACGGCCGCGATGGGGGCGCCCGGATCGGCGGTGAAGACCGCCCTGGCCGCCTGGAGGATCAGCTCGTCGTTGCGGGCGGCCTGCGCCTTGCGGCCGCTCATGGGTGCGCTGGTCATGCCTGCAGCATACGGGAACGAAAGATTCCGTTCTACTTCCGACGAAGATCGGAGCGCTGGTCCGTATGTCTATACAAAGAGATCACATTGCGGTAGAACCAGGCTAGCCCGTTGGTCTTGGAGGTATTCGATGAGACGTACCCCGATCGTGCTGGCGCTGGCCGGCGTACTCGCCCTGACCAGCTGTTCCTCCTCCGCCGAGCAGGGCGCGCAGAGCGCCGCGCCCGGCTCGGCCGCCGCCCCGGCGGCCGGCGGCGGCAGCTTCGCCGTCATCACCCACGGCGGCGCCGGGGACGCCTTCTGGGACGTGGTCAAGAACGGCGCCGAGGCCGCCGGCAAGCAGTACGGCGTCAAGGTCACCTACCAGGGCGACGGCGACCCCGCCAAGCAGTCGCAGCTCATCGACCAGGCCGTCGCGGAGAAGGTGGACGGCCTCGTCGTCTCCATGGCCAACCCCGACGCGCTCAAGGAGGCCGTCGGCAAGGCCGTCGCGGCGAAGATCCCGGTCGTCACCATCAACTCCGGGGCCGACTCCTCCAAGGCGTTCGGCGCCCTCACCCACGTCGGCCAGTCCGAGGACGTGGCCGGGCGCGGCGCCGGCGAGCAGCTCAAGGCCGCGGGCGTCACCAAGCTGCTGTGCGTCGTGCACGAGGCCGGCAACGTCGGCCTCGACCAGCGCTGCAAGGGCGCCGAGCAGACCCTGGGCGGCACGGTCGAGCGCCTGCAGGTGGACGTCGCCAACCTGGCCGATGTCACCTCCAAGGTCACCGCCAAGCTGCAGTCGGACAAGCAGGTCAACGGCGTGCTCGCGCTCAACCCGGCGGTCGCCGTGGCGGCCAGGGACGCGATCAAGGACTCGGGGTCGCAGGCCAGGCTCGCCACCTTCGACCTGTCGGGCGACGTGGTCGCCGCGATCAAGGACGGCGAGATCCTGTTCGCCGTCGACCAGCAGCAGTACCTGCAGGGCTACCTGCCGATCACGTTCCTGAAGCTGTACAAGGACAACCTCAACACCGTCGGCGGCGGGCTGCCGGTCAACACCGGGCCCGGGTTCGTCACCAAGGACAACGCCGAGCAGGTGGCCAAGCTGGCCGAGGCGGGCACCCGATGAGCGGCCGCCGGGACGCGGGCGGGGACGCGGCCGGGGACGCGGCCGGGCACGGGGAGGGCCGCCGATGACGGCCGCTCCCGCGCGGGCCGACGAGCGGGTCGCCCGCGTCGGCCTGGCCCGCCGCCTGATCGTGCGGCCCGAGCTCGGCGCCGTGGTGGGGCTGGTCGTGGTGTTCGCGTTCTTCGCCGCGCAGTCGGAGGTGTTCCGCTCGCCGGCCGGGATCGCCAACTGGCTCGACCCGGCCGCCACGCTCGGGATCATGGCGGTCGCGGTGGCGCTGCTCATGATCGGCGGCGAGTTCGACCTGTCGGCGGGCGTGCTGACCGGCACCAGCGGGCTGATCCTGGTCACGCTGGCCACCCGTTACGGGTTCGGCGTGTGGCCGGCGATGCTGGCCGGGCTGGTCGTGGCGCTCGCCGTGGGGTTCGCCAACGGCCTGGTGGTGACCCGGACGAAGCTGCCCAGC
The DNA here is from genome assembly GCF_044465465.1 of Nonomuraea sp. NPDC049655. Lineage (NCBI taxonomy): Bacteria > Bacillati > Actinomycetota > Actinomycetes > Streptosporangiales > Streptosporangiaceae > Nonomuraea > Nonomuraea sp. NPDC049655. Next base: position 78,581 of record NZ_JBITLS010000014.1, on the reverse strand, counting down.
TTCATCGTCACGCTGGGCACGTTCCTCATGCTGCAGGGCGTCAACCTCGGCGTCACCAAGGCCGTCACCGGGACCGTGCAGGTCGGCGGGCTGCGCCGGGCGGCCGGGTTCGACGGCGCCAGCGCGCTCCTCGCGGGCACGATCCAGATCGGCGGCACGTCGTTCCGGGTGGCGATCCTGTGGTGGATCGCGATCACCGCGCTGGCCACATGGGTGCTCATGCGCTCCCGGCCGGGCAACTGGATCTTCGCCGTGGGTGGCGACGAGCAGGCCGCGCGGGCGGTCGGGGTGCCGGCGGCCCGGACGAAGATCGCGCTGTTCATGACCACGGCGGTGGCCGCCTGGCTGGTCGGCTCGATCCTGGCGCTGCGCTACACCTCCGTCCAGGCCAACATCGGCATCGGGCAGGAGTTCGTCTACATCATCGCGGCCGTCATCGGCGGCTGCCTGCTGACCGGCGGGTACGGCTCCGCCGTCGGCGCCTCCATCGGCGCGGTGATCTTCGGCATGGCCGACAAGGGCATCGTGTTCCTGGGCTGGGACGCCGACTGGTTCAAGTTCTTCCTCGGAGCCATGCTGCTGCTCGCCACGCTGGCCAACCGGATGGTCCGGCGCTACGCCGAGGAGGTGCGGCATTGATCCTGCAGACCCGCGACATCGGCAAGACGTTCGGCTCGGTGCTGGCCCTGCGTGGGGTGTCGATGGGCGTGGAGGCGGGCTCGGTCACCTGCGTGCTCGGCGACAACGGGGCCGGCAAGTCCACGCTCATCAAGATCCTGGCCGGGGTGCACCAGCACGACACGGGGACGTACCTGGTGGACGGCGCCGAGGTGCGCTTCACCGGCCCGCGCGAGGCGCTCGACCGCGGCATCGCCACCGTCTACCAGGACCTGGCGATGATCCCGCTCATGTCGGTCTGGCGGAACTTCTTCCTCGGCTCAGAACCCCGCAAAGGACTCGCCTTCGACGTGGCCAGGGCCCGCCGGGTGGCGGCGGAGGAGCTGCGCGCCATGGGCATCGACATCCGGGACGTCGACCAGCCCGTCGGCACGCTGTCGGGCGGCGAGCGGCAGTCGGTCGCCATCGCCAGGGCCGTGCACTTCGGCGCGCGGGTCCTCATCCTGGACGAGCCCACCTCGGCGCTGGGCGTCAAGCAGGCGGGCGTGGTGCTGCGCTACATCGCCCGCGCCCGCGACCGGGGGCTCGGCGTGGTGTTCATCACCCACAACCCGCACCACGCCTACCCGGTCGGCGACCGGTTCCTGCTGCTCAACCGCGGGACCGGCATGGGCGAGTACGCCAAGTCCGACATCGGCAAGGACGAGCTGACCGCGCTGATGGCCGGCGGCGCGGAGCTGGCGGAGCTGGACCACGAGCTCCGGCGCGAATGAGCACCGCTTGATCGGAATTTGACGAAACCGGGCGATCGGATCGAGGTAGGCCAAGGCAGGAACCGGGTGGACCACACTGACGACCGGGGGCGGCCACCGTGACGACGATGATCAGCAAGCAGATCGTGCTGGAGAAGGCGGCGCGGGAGTTCGCCGACGCCAACGCCAAGCGGCCCTTCATCTACGAGCTGCCGCCCGAGCAGGGCCGCGAGGTCCTGGAGAAGCTGCAGTCCGACCCGGGCGTGCCCAAGCCGGAGATCGACGAGGAGTGGATCCAGGTCCAGGGCGGCCCGACGGGCATCGTGCCGGTGCGCATCGTCAAGCCCAAGGGCGCCACGGGCACGCTGCCGGTCATCTTCTACATCCACGGCGCGGGCTGGGTGTTCGGCTCGGCGCACACGCACGACCGGCTCGTGCGCGAGCTGGCCGTGCGGACCGGCGCCGCCGTCGTCTTCCCCGAGTACGACCGCGCGCCCGAGGCGAAGTACCCCACGCAGATCGAGCAGAACTACGCCGCCGCCCAGTGGGTGGCCGAGCACGGCGCGGAGAAGGGCCTGGACCCCTCCCGCATGGCCGTGGCCGGGGACTCGGTGGGCGGCAACATGTCGATCGTGCTCACGCTCATGGCCAAGGAGCGCGGTGACGTGCGGCTGCTCGGCCAGGTGCTGTTCTACCCCGTCACGGACGCGAACTTCGACACCGAGTCCTACAAGCAGTTCGCCACGGGCTACTACCTCAACCGGGACGGCATGAAGTGGTTCTGGGACCAGTACACGACAGATCCGGCGCAGCGCGCGGAGAGCCACGCCTCGCCGCTGCGCGCGAGCGACCAGGAGCTGCGCGGCCTGCCGCCGGCCCTGGTGCTGAACGGCCAGGCCGACGTCCTGCGGGACGAGGGCGAGGCGTACGCGGCCCGGCTGCGGGAGGCGGGCAACGACGTCACGGCGGTCGAGCTGGCGGGGATGGTGCACGACTTCGCCATGGTGGACCTGCTGCGCGACACCAACGCCAACAAGGCCGCCATGAGCCTGGCGGTGGCCAAGCTGCGCGAGTGGCTGAACGCCTGATCTACAACGTAAAGACGCCTGCGTTCCACGCTGCCCATACGGTGAGAAAGAACCATATTTCTCCACCAAGACGAAGGAGTACGGAAGCGTGGCACGCGACGCTGTCTGGGCCGTTATTACCGGCATGTACGACGCCTACGCGCGAGGCGACAGGCAGGGCATCGACCGGCTCCTCCACCCGGAGGCCACGATCTGGGACTCCGCCGAGCCCGGCCTGATCACCAGCAGGCGGCAGCTCGAAAGAGTGCGCGACGCGCGGCCGTCGGACGGCCCGGCGGAGACCTCCGTCCGGGCCATCGACGAGATCGTGGACGTGTGGGGCGACACCGCCCTGGCCCGGTACCTGCTGCAGGTGGACTTCGAGCACGGCGACCCCGAACTCGTCCGGACGACCAGCGTGCTGCGCCTGGTGGACGGCGAGTGGAAGATCGTCCACGTGCACGAGAACACGCTCAGCTCGTGCACCAGGCCGCACACGGACGACGCGCGCGCGGACACGCCCTGACGACCTGACCGGGCGCGGGCGTCGCGCGACGGCCCAGGGCAGGAACCCCGGCAGCGACCCGGCAGCGACCCGGCAGTGCGCCGCGCACAGCCGGGCCGGCTCCGGCCGGGCGTCGCGCACACCGAGGCGGAAGGGGGACGGCCCTATGGTGCGGCAATACTTCGCGCCCCCCTCCGAGGAGCTTGCATGACCGCCACCGACGCACCGACGCTCCCCATCGGGGCGGCGTTCGACCGGATGCCGTTCTCCCGCCGGCACGTGCTCATCGCGCTCGCCCTGTTCATCGCCTTCGTCATCGAGTCCTGGGAACAGCTAGCCCTGGTCTACGTCTCCGGCGACCTCGGGCCGGCGTTCGGCATCGACGAGGCCGGGATCGGCGTCGTGCTGTCGGCGGTGGCGTTCGGCATGATCCCCGGCGTGCTGGTCTGGGGGCCGCTCGCCGACCGCGTCGGGCGCCGGCCGACCGCGTTCTGGTCGCTGCTGGCCTACGGCGTGATCGCGCTCGCCTCGGCGTTCGCGCCGAACATGGCGACCCTGGTAGCGCTGCGCGTCTGCTCCGGGCTCGCGCTGGCCGGGGTCTACACGATCACCTTCCCGCTCTTCCTGGAACTGCTGCCGACCAGGCACCGGGGCCGGGCCGCGGTCTACCTGTCGATCGGCTGGCCCATCGGCATGCTGGCGGCGATCGCCGCCTCGGTGACGCTCGGCGGGCTCGGCTGGCACGTCGTGGTCATCGCCAGCGCGGCGGCCGGGCTGTGGGCGTTCGCGATCAGGGCGTGGGTGCCCGAGTCGCCGTACTGGCTGGCCGCCCGCGGACGGCAGGAGGAGGCGCGGGCCGTGCTGCGCGTCCTGGGCAGCCCCGACGCCGAGGCCACGTTCACGATGGCCGGCACGACCGCCGGAACGGCGGCGAGCGCGCGCGCCGGCCACCCCATGGACCTGTTCCGCGGCCGGCTGGCCCGGATCACCGTGCTCATGCTGCTGCTCAACTTCGTCTTCAACTGGGGCTACTGGGGGCTGCAGACCTGGCTGCCGACGCTGCTGCAGGCCAAGGGCCTGTCGCTGTCGGCCTCGCTCGGCTTCGCCGCGCTCAGCGCGCTGATGATGATCCCCGGTTACGTGAGCGCGTCCCTGCTGACCGGCCGGTTCGGCCGCAAGAAGGTCTTCCTGTTCTACGTCGTCGCCGCCGTGCTGGGCGGCCTGTGGTTCGCCACCGCGAGCAGCCTGACCGGCCTGTACCTGGGCAACTTCGTCCTGTCGTTCTTCAGCCTGGGCGCGTGGGGCGTCTGGAACACCTGGAACGGCGAGTTCTACCCGACCGCCCTGCGCGGCACCGGCTACTCCTGGGCCACGGCCTCCCAGCTCGTGGCCACCACGGTCGCGCCGTCGGCCGTGGGCGCGCTGCTGGCCCACGCCACCGGCTTCACCGCGACGATGCTGGTGATCAACGCGTTCATGGTGGCCACGGCGCTGCTGGCCATGCCGCTGCCCGAGACCGAAGGGCGCGAGCTGGAGTGATCCTCGGCGTCGCGCTGGACGGGCCGTCGCCGGCGGTGGTGGCCGTCGGCGACGGCGCGCCGCCGTCGCAGGCCGTACGCGCCTGCGTGGCGGTCGACCTCGACGGGATCCCCCGCGCGCCGGTGGCCGCGATCCGCGTCGGCGGACCGTGCCCGCCGGTGCTGCGGCCGGTCGCCGACCCGGGGGTGGCCACGATCGTGCGCGGCGGGCACAGCCTGACCGGCCGCCCGCTGGCGCCGCTGGACACCGGCGCGGTACGCGAGTTCGCCGCCGGCTGCGGCCTGGTCGACTTCGCGGTGACGGCGACCGGCTCGCCGATGCTGGCCGACCACGAGCTGGCGGTGGCCGCGATCATCGCCGCCGAGGTGCCCGCGGCCAGGATCACGCTGTCGTACGAGTTCGGCCGCCCCGGCCTGCGGGAACGCGAGGCGCACGCGATCCGGAACGCGGCGCTCGGCCCCGAGGCGGGCCGGATCGCCGACCAGGTGGCGCGGGAGCTGCCCGGGGTGCCGGTGTTCTTCGCCCGCACCGGCAGCGGCCTGGTGTCGGCGCACTACTTCCGCAGGTTCCCGCGGGCCTGCGACCGCGGCGGGACGACCAGCCTGCGCCGCGGCCGGGCCGCCCTGGCCACGGCGGACGTCCCGGCGCCGTTCCAGGTGATCGAGTCCGCGGGCGACGACCTGCTGGCCGCGGCCTACGGCGCGGCGCTCGCCCGTCCCGAGGCCCAGGTGGAGCGCATCGTGCAGGCCCGCGGCCGGGCCGAGCTGGACCGGGCGCTGCAGGACGCCAGGGACGAGGCCCTGACCCGCGTGGTCAGCGCCGGCGCCGCGCCCGGCTTCGCCCGGATCGCCGAGACCACCGTCAACCCGCTGTCCTACCTGCCCGACGGCTTCTACCGGGTGCGCGTCACGGCCGAAGGCGCGACGCCGTGACCCGGCTCGTCGGCCCCGAAGAGCTGCGCCGCTTCTCGGCGGGGTCTCGGCTGTTCGCGACGGGCGCGGGCGAGTCCTCCTACGGCCTCACCCTGGCCTGGGCGGAGTCGGTGCTCGGCGACGGCGTCGAGCTGGCCGCCGCGCACGAGCTGGACCCCGGGACGTTGTGCATGGTGGTCAGCCTGGTCGGGTCCACGACCGCGCTGGGCGAGCAGCTGCCCGCGGGCGACGAGCCCGTACGGGCGGTGCGGGCGCTGGAGCGGCGGCTGGGGGAGCGGGCCGGAGCCGTGGCGGCGCTCAACCTGGCGGCCGAGAACGCGCTGATCCCGCTGGTCGCCGCCGCGGCCCTGGGCGTGCCGCTGGTCGACGGCGACGGGACGGGCCGGGTGTTCCCGCTGGTGGAGCAGACGACGTACACACTGGGCGGGCTGAGCGCGTCCCCGCTGGCGCTGGCCGGGGCGTCGGGGGAGCTGGTGCTGCTGGAGACCGCGGGCGGCCGGGTGGAGGAGCTGCTGCGTCCCGTCGTGCTGGCGGTGGGCGGGTGGGCGGTGGCCGCCTGCTACCCGATGGCGGCGCGGGACCTGGCCCGGGTGCTGGTGCCGGGCACGGTCAGCCTGCTGCTGGCGGCCGGGGTGCCCGGCGCGCCGCGCTCGGCGGCCGCCCCGTACGGGGTGCGCACGCTGTGCGCGGGCCGCATCCTGGCCGTCGAGGGCAGCACGGGGCACGGCGCCGACGTGGCCATGCCCTCGCTGCCCTCCAGCATCGTGGTGCAGGAGACCGGCGGCCTGCGCAGGCTCGTCCGGCTGGAGGCGCACAACGAGATCGTGCTCGCCCTGGCCGACGGGGCGCCGGTGGCGATGGCGCCGGACCAGATCTGCATGATCTCGTCCGCGGACGGCCTGGTCGTGGACGTCGACAAGGCGGCGCCGGGCATGGAGGTGGAGGTCATGGTGGTCAAGGCCGCGCCGGTCTGGCACACGGACGCGGGGCTCGCGCTGGGCGGGCTGCGGGCGTTCGGGATCCCGTTCGAGCAGCGGGCGGAGTCGCCGTGAGCGGCCTGCGCGAGCCCGGCTGGGAGGCGCCGGTCACGGTGGCGGAGCTGGTCAACGCCGGCCCGCTGGCCGGGGCCAGGATGTACGGCAGCGGCGACAACCCCGTGCACCAGGTCCGCATCGTGGACGACCTGTCGGTGTTCGGCGCGGTGACGCCGCACACGGCGGTCGTGCTGATCGGCGCGGCGGCCGGCGGCGGCTGGGCGGTCGAGATGGCCATGCGCCGGGCCTGGGAGCAGGCGGCGGCCTGCGTGATCGCGCCGTCGGGCGGCCTGAGCGCCGGGTCGGGCGAGGTGCTGGCCGAACGGCTCGGCGTCACCCTGATCTTCGTGGACGAGGACCCGCTGATCGTCGCCGTCCGGGTGGCCTCGGCGGCCTCCAGGCCTGAGGCGGCCCGCACCCAGCTCGTCGCCCGCTGCGCGACCCGGCTGGCCGACGCGGGCCCCTCGGCGCGGCGGGTGCTCGGGGTGCTCAACGCCGAGCTGCCCGGCACGTCGGTGGCCTTCCTCGACCGGTACGGCCTGCACGTCGCCGGCCGCCAGAGCGCCACCCGCGCGCCGGGCGAGCACGAGCCGGCCCGGCCGCCGGGGTCCCGGTGGGCGGCCGAGGTCGAGGTGCCCGGCCAGGAGGGCCCGGCGCTCGGGACGCTGGTGGCCGCCGGCACGTCCCGCTCGCCCGGCTGGCCCGCGGTGGTGCGGACCGTGCTGGGCCTGGCGGTGGCCCCGCTGGCGGCGTGGGCGGCCCAGGAGCGCCTGCGCGCCTCGCGCGACTTCGCGCTGCAGTCGGCGCTGGCCCGGCGGCTGCTCGCGGCGGGCCGGCCGGCCCACGAACCGGCCGGCGACGGCGGCATCTGGCTGGAAGGGGCCCCGGCCGAGGCCGTGGCGCTGGGGTGGGGGGTGCGCGGCACGCTGACCGCCTACCACGTCCGCCCGATGGGGGCGCTGGCCGACGACGGGCCGCTGGTGCAGGCGCTGGTCACCGCGGCGCTGGGTCAGGTGCCTGTGCTGCGGCGCGGCGAGGGCTGGGCCGGGTGGTCGCCGGAGCCGCCCGGCGAGCTCGCCGAGCACCTGCGGCGCTGCGTGCACGGCATGCCCTGGCCGTGCGCGGCCGGGGTGGGCGCGGCGGTGGAGGGGCTGGAGGCGGTGGGGGAGTCGCTGCTCGGCGCCGAGGCGGCGGCGTTCGTGGCCGGCGCGGGCACGGTGGCCCGCGCCGACCGGATGGGACCGGCCGAGCTGCTCGGCGCGCTCCCGGCGGGGGTGCTGCGCGCGCCGGCGACCGTCGTGCTCCAGCCGCTGCTGGCCGTCGACAAGGACGGCACGCTGCTGGTGACGCTGGCCGCCGTCCTGGACGAGGGCGGCGCGCTCAAGGCCGCCGAACGCCTGGGCGTGCACCGCAACACGGTCACCACCCGCCTGGACCGCATCAAGGCCGCCGGCTTCGACCTGGACGACGCCGCCACCCGCCTGGCGCTGCAGCTCGCCTGCCACGTGCTGCTGCGCTGAGCCGGGCGGCGGCGTCGCCGGGTCAGTAGCCCCTGGTGAGGTGGACGCCCGCGCCGACCTTGCGCCGCTTCCCGACGCCGTCGAGGAGGTTGCCCGAGGAGGCGATCGACATCGACTCGCCCTCGCCCTTGGCCAGCAGGATGCCGGTCTCTTGCTTGGTGCCGTGGCCGACGACGGTGTTGCCGGTGATCGCGGCGTGGCCCGCGCCGTAGTTGACCGCGTCCAGCGCCAGGTAGACGAAGTCCACGCCGTCCGGGAGCGGGCCGGTCGCGGCGATCTTGCGCTCGGGCGGCGCCGCGCCGCTCTGGCGGGCCTTGCGCAGCTCGGCCAGCGCGTTGGGCGGCGGCAGGAACTTGTGCACGCGGTTGCCGGTGATCGTGGTGGCGGCATCGCCCTGCAGGTCGCAGCGGATGCCGTAGTACGTCTGGCCCGCCGTGCTCTCGGCGCCGAAGTCCTCGATGTAGTTGTCCTGGATCGAGGTGCCGAAGCAGCGGTGGGCGTCGATGGCGTTCTTCGGCGTCCCGTACAGGTGCAGGCCGCTCATCGTCCAGCCGGCCGCGTTGTCGCTCTGGATGGCGCTGGTGCCGCTGAAGCCGATCCAGGAGCGCTGCAGCGTCCAGTCGGTGACGGAGTTGCCGGGGTCGACGACGCGGATCCCGGCCTCGGCGGCGCCTTCGATGTAGACGTCGCTGATGACGCTGTTGACCATGGTGTTGCGCAGCGTCGTGCCGTTCCTGGACGGGTTGCTGATGCGGATGCCGTCGGACGGCGTGCCGTAGATGTCCACGTCGTAGACCCGGGTGTTCCACGAGCGCAGCAGCAGGCCGACCGTGCCGGTGTTGTGGTCGCGGTTGCCGTCGATGGTCAGCCGCTCGACCCGCACGCTCTCGCCGCTGAACTCGGTGTCCTCCAGCCAGCCCTTGGAGGCCAGCACGGCGGGCAGGTTGGCGCCGTCGGCCTGCTTGAGCACCGTGCCGGCCTTGGCGTCGCCCCGGTAGGTGCGCCGGTCGGCCAGGCTGATCGTGGCGTTGATCAGGCACGGCCCCTTGATGACGATCTCGTCGCCGTCCTTGGAGGAGTCGATGGCGGCCTGGATCGCCGCGGCGTCGCCGGGGGCGTCGGAGCAGGCGGCCTCCACCCTGGCGGCCGAGGCGGGCGCGGCCGGCGTCAGCACGGCGACGCCGGCCAGGCCCGCGGCGAGCGCGGCCGAGCCCGCGAGCAGGCGCGTTCGTAACGCAGTCATGAGAGTCCCCTCGTGAAGATGGTCATGACGGGGACACAGCCTCCCCAGGCTTCGCGTGCCCCCGCGTTGTCGATCATCTTCACAGACCGGAGAACAATCCGTGCGATTTTCGGTCGAATGCGGATCAGTTCGTGATCATGCCCTCGGCCAGGTCGGCCGCCCGCGCCAGGGGGGAGCGCCGGTCGGCCGGGCCGTAGCCGCCGCCTCCGCCGGACTCGCAGCGCAGCACGTCGCCGGCCGACACCGGCAGGGCGTTGACCTTGAGCATCCGGCGCTCGCCCGCCGTGCCCGGATTGAGCGTCACCCGTGGCGGAGCGCCCGCCGCGCCACCGGCCAGGCCCCACGCGGGCGTGACCGAACGCTCGAACCACAACGACAACGAGGTGTCGCCGCAGAACTCGTACTCCCGCACCACGCCGTTGCCGCCGCGCCACTGACCGGCGCCGCCGGTGCCCGGACGCATCTCGTAGCGGCGCACCCGGACCGGGAACAGCGTCTCCAGCACCTCGATCGGCATGTCCCGCAGCGAGCCGTTGACGTTGTTGATCAGGCAGGACTCGCCGTCGCCGCCCTCCCACGCCCCCCAGCCGCCGACCGTGGCCTCCTGGGAGACGTACAACTTCCCGGTACGCGGGTCCGTCCCGGTGAACTGCACGATCATCGAGTCCCCGTACGAGGCCGCCGCCGCCTTGCCCGGCAGCGCCGGGGCCAGCGCCTTGACCACCAGGTCGATGAGCAGCCCGAGGTGGGAGTAGTAGTACTGGCAGGCGGCCGGCGACCGCGCGGCCAGCATCGAGCCCGGCCGGGTCTCGACGCTCAGCGGGCGGAAGGAGCCGCCGTTCAGCGGCACGTCCCCCGACACCAGCAGCTTGTACCCCACCCGCACCGCCGCCACGGCCTGCGCCGCGCCGCAGTTGACCGGCCCGCGGGCCTGGTCGGCGCAGTCGGTCAGGTCCACGTGCATCGACTCGCCCGACACCGTGACCCGCACGTTCACCGGCAGCGGCGTGGCCAGGTCGATGCCGTCGTTGTCGAGGAAGCCGGACGCCTCGTACACGCCGTCGGGGATCGCGGCGATGGCCTGGCGTTCCATGCGCTCGGTCTGGGCGAAGATCTCGTCCCGGGCGGCCATGACCGTCTCCAGGCCCCAGCGCGAGACGATCTCCTGCAGCCGCCGCTGGCCGGTCATCGCGCAGCTCACCTGGGCCCGCATGTCGCCGAGCGTGGCGTGCGGGAAGCGCACGTTGCGGGCGATCACCTCGTGCAGGTCGCGGCACGGTCGCCCGCCCGCGTACACCTTCACCGGGCCCAGCCGCAGGCCCTCCTGGAAGATCGAGGTGGAGTCCATCGAGCCGCCCGGGTCCTTGGAGCCGACGTCCAGCCAGTGGGCGCGCGAGGCGGCGAACCCGGCCAGCTCGCCGCCGGCGAAGATCGGGCCGTAGACGGTGACGTCGTTGAGGTGGGTGCCGCCGACGTAGGAGTCGTTCAGCACCCACACGTCGCCCTCCTGCCACACCTCGCGGCCGTACATGCGCTCGGTCTCGCGGGTGCACACCTCCAGGTTGCCCAGGAAGATCGGCAGGCCGGACGACTGCCCCAGCACGTTGTGGTCGCGGTCGAGCAGCGCCACCGCGCAGTCCTTGGCCTCGTAGATCACCGGCGTGTACGAGCTGCGGATCAGCGTGGTGTTCATGTCCTCGGCCGCCTGCAGCAGAGCACATCGGATGATCTCGGTGGTGACTGGATCGATCACTGGACGTCCACCTTCACGATGAGGAAACCGTTGTCGTCGACGGCCGCCAGGCAGCCCGGCGGGATGACCGTGGTCGCGGTCTCCTCGACCACGATCGCGGGCCCGGCGAACGAGCCGGACAGGCCCGCCCGCCGCAACACGGGCGTGCGGTGGACCACCCCGTCGAAGATCACGTCCCGGACGTTCCCTGACGTCTCCTCGCGCGGCTCGGCGGCCCCGGCGGCGGCGCGCGGGAACGAGCCGAACCCGGTGCTGCGCAGCATGACGAACTCGACCGGCGCCTCGGGGGTGGCGTGGCCGTACCGGCTGGTGTGGGCCTCGGCGTAGCGGGCCGCGACCGCGGCGAGGAAGCCCGGCTCGCCCGGCTCGGCGGCGTCGCGCAAGGGGACGGTGAGCGTGTAGTCCTGGCCCTCGTAGCGCATGTCCACGGCGTGCTCGACCCGGCGGCGCTCCTCAGGGACGCCCTGCCCGGCCAGCGCCTCCAGCGCCTCCCGCTCCAACGTCGCCAGATGCCCCGACATGTCGTCGCCGTCGAGCGTGTCCTGCGGCCGGAAGTACGGGTGCGTCAGGTCCCGCCGCACGTCCGCCTCCAGCATCCCCCAGGCCGAGAACGCGCCCGGGAACCGCGGCACGACCACCTCGGAGATGCCCAGCTCGCGGGCGATGAAGACGGCGTGCATCGCGCCCGCGCCGCCGAAGGCGACCAGCGCGAACTCGCGCGGCTCCACCCCGTGCTCGACCGTCAGCGTGCGGATCGCCTGGGCCATCTTGGCGTTGGCCACGTCGCACACCCCCTCGGCCAGCCGCAGCGGGTCCAGGTCCAGCTCCCGCGCCAGCGTGACCACGGCCGCGCCCGCCGCCTCCTCGTCCAGCGTCATCAGCCCGCCCGCGAACCAGGCCGGGTCCACCCGGCCGAGCACCACGTTCGCGTCGGTCACGGTGGGCCGGGTGCCGCCCCGGCCGTAGCAGGCCGGGCCCGGCACGGCCCCGGCCGACTCCGGGCCGACGCGCAGCGCGCCCGCCTCGGCGTAGGCGATCGAGCCGCCGCCCGCGCCGATGGTGTGCAGGTTCACGATGGGCATGAGCACCGGGTAGCCCTCGATGCGGGCCTCGGCGCTGACGTCGGGCCGCCCGTTCACCACGAGCGAGACGTCGAAGGAGGTGCCGCCCATGTCCACGCAGATCGCGTTCTCCCGGCCCAGCATGCGGGCCGCGGCGACGCCGCCCATCGTGCCGCCGACCGGCCCCGACAGCAGCGTCTGCAACGGCCGCCGCATCGCGTACGAGGCGTTGACCAGCCCGCCCGACGACTGCATCACGTGCACCGGCACCGACAGGCCGCGCTCGGCGAAGCGCCGCTCGATCCTGGCCAGGTACCTGCGCACGACCGGCCCGGTGTAGGCCTCCAGCACCGCCGAGGAGGTGCGCTCGTACTCGCGCCACTCGCGCGCGACCTCGTGCGAGAGCACCACGAGCACGTCCTCGCCCAGCTCGGCCCGCAGGATCTCGCCCGCGCGCAGCTCGTGCGCGGGGTCGGCGAAGGAGAACAGCAGGCACACGGCGACGGCGTCGAAGCCCTCCTCGCGGGCCCGCCGCGCGGCCAGCCGCACCGCCTCCTCGTCGAGGGGTTCCAGCTCGCGGCCCCGGTGGTCGAGGCGGCCGCCGGCCTCCATGACGTCCTGGCGCGGCACGAGCGGCGACGGCTTGCGGTAGCGCAGGTCGAACATGCGGTCGCGGTTGCCGCGGGCGATCCGGTAGACGTCCCCGGCGCCCCGGCTCGCCAGCAGCAGCACCCGCGCGCCCTTGCGCTCCAGGAGGGCGTTCAGTCCCTGCGTGGTGCCGTGCACGAAGAAGGAGATGGCCGCGGGGTCGTCCACGACCCGGCCGAGCGCGGCGAACACGCCCTCGGCCAGGTCCCCCGGCGTGGTGGGCGCCTTCGAGGCGGTGACGGCCCCCGTGCGCTCGTCGTAGCAGACGACGTCGGTGAAGGTGCCGCCGATGTCCATGGCGACGCGATAGGTCATGCGCCGCACCGTACGCGCGGGGCGGCGCCGCGATCATGGGCGTCCTGCACAGGGAAGGGACGTCTCCCGTGCATCGCGCTCAACCCGGTGCGCCCACCCGAAAATCTACAACGTAAAGGCGGTAGCCTGGCGGGCGTGTCCCAGTCGTACCTCACCCTCGCGACCGGCGTCGAGCACGAGACCGAGGTGCGCCGCTCCCGGTTCGTCTGCGCGCTGGCCCCCGCCCGTACCGTCGAGGAGGCCGCCGCCTTCATCGCCGCCCGCCGCCGCGAGCACGCCGGCGCCACCCACAACTGCACCGCGTACGTGATCGGCGGGCGGCTGCAGAAGGGCGACGACGACGGCGAGCCCGGCGGCACGGCGGGCACGCCGATGGTCCAGGCGCTGGTCGGCCGGGGGTTCAACGACGTGGTCGCGGTGGTCACGCGCTATTTCGGCGGCGTCCTGCTGGGCGCGGGCGGTCTGGTGCGCGCCTACGGGGGAGCGGTGACCGAGACGCTCGACCTGGTGGAGCCGGTGCGGATGGTCCCGGCCAGGCTGGTGAGCGTCTCGGTGGCCCACGACCAGGCCGGCCGGGTGGAGAACGACCTGCGCGCCTCCCGCTACGCGCTGCGCGAGGTGACCTACGCGGCCGGGGTGACGTTCTCGGTGGCGGTGGGGGAGGACGAGGTGGCGGCGTTCGGCGAGTGGGTGGCCGCGCTGACGGCCGGCCGGGCCCGCGTCGAGGTGGGCGAGGGCGTGCACGTGCCCGGCTGAGGCCGCTCAGCCCTCCAGGGCGTACTGCATGACGCGGAACTTGGCCTGGGCCTCGGCCAGCTCGGCGGCCGGGTCGGAGTTGCCCATGATGCCGCCGCCGGCGAAGAGCCGGGCGCGGTTGCCCTCGATCAGCCCCGAGCGCAGGGCGATGCCCCATTCGCCGTCGCCGTGGGCGTCGATCCAGCCGACCGGGCCCGCGTAGCCGGCGCGGTCCATGCCCTCCAGCTCGCGGATGACCTTGATGGCGGTGTCGGTCGGGGTGCCGCCGACGGCGGCGGTGGGGTGCATGGCGGCCACCACGTCGAGGACGGACGCGCCGTCGGCCAGCCGCCCGGTGACGTGGCTGGCCAGGTGCTGGACGTTGGGCAGCACGAGGAGTTCGGGCTCGTCGGGGGTGTGCAGGGAGGAGCAGAGGGGGGCCAGGGTCTGGCGCACGGAGGCGATGGCGCACTCGTGCTCGTGGCGGTCCTTCTGGGAGGCGAACAGCGCGGCGCCGCGGGCGACGTCGTCGGCCGGGCCGGTGCCGCGGGCGGTGGTGCCGGCCAGGACGAGGGACTCGATCTCCTGGCCGGTGCGGCGGATGAGCAGCTCGGGGGTGGCGCCGACGAGGCCGGCCACGGAGAAGGTGTAGCACTCGGGGTAGCGCCGGGCCAGCCGGGTCAGCAACAGGCGCACGTCGATGGGGTGCTCGGCGGTGGCGAGCAGGTCGCGGGCGAGCACGACCTTCTCCAGTTCGCCGTCGCGGATGCGGCGGGCGGCCCGGGCGACGACGTGCTCCCATTGGGGGGCGGTGAGGCTGCCGTCGCCGTAGCTGATGCGGCCGGGCTCGCGGATGGGGCTGAACGTCTCCAGCGGGGCCTCGCCGACGGTGGTGAGCCAGGCGCGGCCGCCGCGGCGGGCGAGCACTGCGCGGGGGACGACGAGCACGGATCCGGGGGCGTCCTCGTCGAAGGTGAAGCTGCCGAAGGCGACGGGGCCGGAGCCGGAGCCGGGGGCGCGCCCGGCGTCGTCGGCGGGCGCGTCGCCGAGGACGGTGCGCAGCCACTCGCGGGCCCAGGCGAAGCGGCCGGGGCCCGGCGGCACGGCGACGCGGGCGGCCTGGCCCCATCCCACCAGGCCCTCGCCGTTCCTGATCCAGGCGTAGGGCGCCGTCTTCGGGAGGGATGCCAGCAGGTCACCGGGGTCGCCGACAGGGGTGGTGCGAACCGGTAGCGGGCGGGTTGTTCCGAGCGCGACACTCACTCAAGACACTCTATGCGGGAACTGAACACGTTCGACTCGGACCCCCGTGAATGCGGTGTTACTGCCCACGAGCCAGGAAATAACCGGATCTTGACGTTCATTGGGGGCGCCCAGCTCGCGGAGGCACTGTCAAGCGGCGATAGGAAGATGGTCCTGAAATGGCAGACCTCGCCTGAAGGTCATGGTGCGTCCTTGATCGACTCCCTACCTTTGGGGCCATGATCGGTCGTCTGTCCCCTGTCGTCACCGCCGTCCTCGTCCTGGCCGCTTCGGGCCCCGCGCAGGCCGTCGTCGCAGCTCAGCCCGTCCCTGAGACGATGGCGGCGCTGGGCGACTCGATCTCCACGGGCTTCAACTCCTGCGGCTGGTACGTCTCCTGCGCGGCCCGTTCCTGGGCGGCCGGCGACAACGCGCAGGTGGACAGTCACTACCTCCGGCTGCGGGGCCTGGCTGGAACGCTCCACCGGGAGAACTTCGCGGTGCCCGGCTCGACGAGCGCCGACCTGCTCGGCCAGGTCAACCAGGCGATCGCGGCGAAGGCCGATTATGTGACGATCCTCATAGGCGCCCAGGACGCGTGCAAGCGCACCGAGCGGGAGATGACGCCGGTCGCGCTGTACCGCCGGCGCATGGACGCCGCGCTGTCGGCCCTGCGTGCCGGCATGCCGCAGGCCAGGGTGTTCATCGCCAGCGTGCCCGACCTGCGGCGGTTGTGGCAGGTCGGCAAGGGCAACCCGCTGGCCCGCACGTTCTGGACCGTCGGGAGGATCTGCCAGACCATGCTGGCCGACCCGGCCTCGGTGAAGAAGGCCGACGTGGAGCGGCGGGCCCGGGTGCGGGCGCGGGTGATGGCCTACAACAGGGAGGCGGCGCTGGCGTGCGAGGCGATGGGGCCCTCGTGCGACACCGACGAGGGCGCGATCTTCTCCTTCCCGTTCACGCTCGACCACGTCAGCAAGTGGGACTTCTTCCATCCCAACCTCGCCGGGCAGAAGGCGCTGGCCGAGCAGACGTTCGAGCACGGCTTCGTCTGGGAGGACCCGCGCTAGCCCGACCCGGGTGAGTGGCCGCCTTCCGGCGCGCGGGAAGAAAAGCCGCGTGCGCCGCGAAGGATGGGTGAAAGCAATGATCACCCACCGGAAGGCACACTCATGACGGAGACGGGCACATGACCGCCGACGTGGGCGAGCAGGTGACCGACGCCGACCTCGTCGCCGGCTACCGGCGGAACCCTGAGTTGTTCACCGCCGTGTATGACCGGTATTTCCGTGACGTCTACCGGTACGTGGCGGGACGCCTGGGCGCCCAAGTGGCCGAGGACATCGCGGCCGAGACGTTTCTGCTGGCGTTCGACCGGCGTGACCGTTTCGCGCTGGAAAAAGGTGCTCTGCGGCCCTGGCTGCTCGGCATCGCCACGAACCTGGTGGCCCGGCACCGCCACAAGGAGGCCCGCCGGTACCGGACGCTGGCCCGGCTCGGCCCCGTGCCGGTCGTGGAGGGGCACGAGAACCGGGTCGTCACCGCCGCGACCGCGCAGCCGTACCTGGCCATGGCGCTCGCCTCGCTGAACGGCGGCGAGCGTGACGTGCTGCTGCTCCTGGCGCTGGGCCAGCTCAGCTACCTGGAGATCGCCCAGGCGCTCGGCATTTCCCTCGGCACGGTGGGCTCGCGGCTCAGCCGGGCCCGCGCCAAGATCCACGCCCTCACCGACAAGGAGACCCCTCATGCGTGACCTGGAAGAGATCGCCGCTTTGCTGGACGAGCCGGAGCCGTCCGCCGGGGCGGTCGCGCGCGGCAGGGAGCGTCTGGAGCGCAGGGTGCCGGCGGGCCGGGCGCGCCGGCGCGCCGGCTGGCTCGTCCCGGGAGTGGCCCTGGCCGCCGCCGGTGCCGTCGCCGCGGTCGTGTTCGCCACGGGGGCGCCCACGAACGACGGCGCACCGGTCACGGGCAAGGAGGTCCTGCTCATGGCCGCCGTCCGCGCGGAACGCACCCCGCAGGGCTCCGGGACGTACTGGCACGTCACGCGCCGGTGGCTCTCGTCGGACGCCCCGCCGATAGAGAGCTGGACCAGGCGCGACGGCAAGCGCTGGACCAGGGCCGTGCCGGGGGATCCCGCCGGCGCCGTCATCCCCGCGCCGGAGGGGAAGACGCTCAGGCTCAAGGGCGCCAGGGTGAGCTTCGAGGAGCTCGAAGGGCTGCCGACGGACCCCGAGGCGCTGAAGGCGTCGCTCGTCGCGCGCAAGGGCCAGGAGAGGGACATGTCCGCGTCCGAGATGCGCGGCGATCCCACCCTCACCCTGCTCGCGCTGATCACGGACCTGCCGGCGCCCGGGGAGGTCCGCTCGGCGGCGTTCCGCGCGCTCGCCGCGACACCGGGGGTGGAGAACGCGGGCGCGGTCGAGGGCGGTCAGCATCTGCGCATTCCCGACCCCGACGGCGACACGGACATCGAACTGGTCATCGATCCCGAGGAGGCCCGGGTGGTCCGCGCCAACCTCATCCTCGTCGACGACGGCGACCTGGCGTTCAGCGCCCAATTCATCTCCGTGACCACCGAGTGGACGGACCAGCTTCCCGCGGTGAAGAGCTGAGGCGGGATGCCGTGAGCCCCGCGGGTGATCGCGACCGCTGACGGTCCTCCTCTCCCGCACGCGTCCGCCCCCCGGGCTGGAAGGCCCGGGGGGCGGACGCGTCGTGATTCAGCTTGTCGGCCGTACGGGTCAGCCCACGGCGTAGGCGCGGGTCACGGTCTGGGTGACGCCGTCGCCCGCCTTGTCGGTGACGGTCGCGCGCAGCGAGACGTACCCCGCGGTGGCGGGGTTGTCCAGCCACGCCGTCCAGCCCGATCGGCTCGCCCGGACGTGCACCGGCCGCCACGTCCTGCCGTCGTCGGCGGACGCCTCCAGCTTGATCGAGGAGACCGCCGCCCTGGCGGCGCCGGGAGCGCGTTCGACCTGGATCGGGACGGTGGTCCGTGATCCCGGCCTGGCGCGGTTGGCGTCACCGAGGCCCTGGGGCGCGTAGCGCACGGCCATCAGCGGCAGCGGCTCGGGCTTGGCCGTACGGGCCGAGCGGAAGGTCCAGACGGCGTCGACGCCCGTGGACAGCTCGGCCTGCGATCGCCGGGTGGAGGCGGTCAGGGTGTAGGCGGTGTCGGCCTGCGGCAACGTGGCGGTGAGCGTGCACTCCTGGCCGGGGTAGGGCAGGCAGCCGGTGATGCCGGTCGTGGCGATCTGCTTGCCGTTCCCGGTCAGGGTGAGGGTGCCGGTCGCGGTCGCGTCCATGCCGGTGCGTCCGGCGGCTCCGCTGCTGTACAGCCCGTGGGCGGGGAAGGCCAGGGTGTCGCCGGCCCGGCTGCCGCCAGAGGCGGCGAACGAGGGGCCGGTCACCGCGGCGTTCCAGACCTGGGTGAAGTTCCTGTCGCGCACCGGGCCGGTGCCGAGCTCGGTCAGGCCGCCCGTGACGAACTCGTCGTTCCACGCGAATCCCGGGGTGAGGTACCTTGTCACGCTGCTCGGCAGCGGGATGTCGTCCCAGATGCCCATTCCTGGCGAGAGGGCGTCGCCGGGCAGCACCGGCGCCGTGATCAGGGTGCCGGTGGCGCCCGGGACGGTCGAGCGGTAGGTCTCGGTCGCCTTGACCAGGTCCCGGGTCCGCGCGGCGTACCCGGGGGCGTCGGGGAAGCCGTCCGTCCTGTGGTCGACGAGGTCGTAGCGGTACGGGCTGGGCGTCGTGTCCTTCTTGGTCCAAGTGGACTGGGCCAGGTAGGTGAGCCCCGGCTGCCGCACCGGGACGACGTAGAACCCGCCGGAGTAGCCGAACGCGATCATCGCGGTCCTCCAGGGCCCGTTGGCCACGGAGAGGGCGAATCCGGCATCGGGGACGGCGGTGGGGTCATCCACCGTGAACGTGATCCGCTTCGCCTGGCGGCCGTCGACCGTCAGCGACACGTCGGCATCGCCGACCTCGAACGGCCGGTGCGCGAGCGTCAAGCTGTGCTCCGCCCTCCCGAGGATCTCGGTGTAGAGGTTCCAGCGTCCCTTCGGCAGCCTGATCCTGGCCGTGCCGCCGTGGAAGACGAGGTTGCGCGGCGCGCCGGTCGCCTGGTCGTAGACGACGCCCTGCGCATACTCGGTGGCGGCCCCGTCCCTGTCCTGGACGGTCACCGTGACGTCATGGGACTCCGGCTCCACATAGGCCCCGGCCGGGGTGCGGACCACGGTGTCACCGGCCGTGGCGGTGACGATGCCCGGATGGTCGCCGGGGCCCTTGCCCTCGGCGTCGATGGTCACCGTGACCGACGCCTGCCCGCCCGCGGGCACCTCCAGTCGTCGCGGCGACAGCGTGAGCACGTCGGAGCCGGCCGCGAGGTCCAGGGTGACGGGGGTGGCCCCGGTGTTGCTGTAGGTGATCTTCCCGGTGGCCCGCCGCTCGCCCGGCTGGTCCCAGGGGAAGGCGGCCCACACGCCGGTGGGAGTGGCGATCACCTCCTGGGCCAGCGAGCGGAGCACGTCCACCCGCCCGGTGCCCTGCTGGTACGGCGTGGCGCCGTCGGTCGGCCGGGCACTGCCGACGAGCGCCGCCTTGAGCTGCTGCCCGCTCCAGTCGGGATGGCGCTGGGCGAGGATGGCCGCCGCTCCCGCCACGTGCGGACTGGCCATCGACGTGCCGCTCATCGCCACGTGGGTTCCGTCGGCGGTGCCCGCCGCGGCGGCGGCCATGATGTCCACGCCGGGGGCGGTGACGTCCGGCTTGACGGCGTGGTCGCCGATCCGCGGGCCCGTGCTGGAGAAGTCGGCCACCTGGTCGGAGCGGTCCACCGCGCCGACGGTCAGCGCGGCGTCCGCGCTGCCGGGGCTGTTCACGCTGCCCACGCTCTGCTCGCCCTCGTTGCCCGCGGCCGCCACGAACAGGGTGCCCGTGGCCTGCGACAGGGTGTTCACCGCCTGCTCGATCGGGTCGAGGCCGGCTTCGTCGGGGGAGCCGAAGCTCATGTTGACGATCTTGGCCTTGACCTCCGTGGCGGCCCACTCCATCCCGGCCAGGATCGCGGAGTCGCTGATCTGCGTGCCCAGCTTGCCGAAGGCGATGCGGGCTCCCGGCGCCACGCCGCGGTACTTCTCGCCGGCGCCGGCGATGATCGAGGTGACGTGCGTGCCGTGCCCGAGTCGATCGCTCATGTCAGGCTCGTCGGAGAAGTTCCGCGACTGGGTGACCACGTCCTTCAGGTCGGGATGCGTGAGGTCGTACCCGCTGTCGAGCACGGCGACCGTGACGCCCTGTCCGGTGAAACCACGCTGCCACGCCTCGGTCGCGCCGATCTGCCTGGTGCTGCGGTCCAGGGTGTAGGTACGCCGGCCGTCGAGCCAGATCCTGCCCTTGCCCGCGGCCAGTGTGGACGCCCCGCCGAGCAGGCTCCGCCACGCCTCGCCCGCGCCCTTCTTGGCCACCCGCTGGGCCATCATGTCGAGGGCGGCCAGCCGCCGGGTGGTGGCCGCCCCGCGCAGCGCGGGGGCGCTTCCCTGCGGCGACTGGGTGATCAGCGGGATGTCGGGCGTGTCCGCGTCGCCGTAGCGCCAGGCGAGCAACTGGGTGACGTCGAACAGCCGCTCGTCCAGCACCCCCTGGGCGACCAGGGGCGCGGCGTCGGACGGGACGACGTACAGGTGCCCGTCGCGGTAGCCGGAGGAGAAGTGCACCTCCCGGGCCGTGCCCGGCTCCACCCGGAAGCTCCTGCCCGTGACCACGACCCGGTCGCCGGTCAGCAGCGTCACACTGCCCGCCGGGCCGGAGCGCGGCTGTCCGGGCCGTGCCTGGCCCGCGTCGGCCGTGCCGGTTCCCGTTGTCGCGCCCACACTCAGCGTGCCTGCCAGGACCGCTGCCAGCAGTCCCTTGCCTAACGTCATTGATCCTCGCAAGAAGAGAAAACGATCGCTTTCTCTCCTCTTCCGCGTAAGGCGGATTCTTCTTCCCTGGGCCCCTGAGGCGGGGGACGAGCTAGCGGCACTGCGCGAGCATGGCGTTCTTGTCGGCCCTGGTCACGGGCAGGTCGTACTTGAGCGCGACCTGGGCGAAACGGGTGACGTACGCGCAGCGGACCCGGCGCTGGGGAGGCAGCCATCCGGCCGGGCCGGAGGCGTCCTTCTCCTCGTTGGCGCGGCCGTCGACGGGTAACAGGTTGAGCGGGTCGTTGGCGAAGTCGAGGCGTTTCGACATCGGCCAGCGCGGCGCGCCCATGCGCCAGCCGTAGTTGAGCGGCACGACGTGGTCCACCTGCACCTCGTCGGCCTGGGCCTTGTGCCAGGAGATGAGCCGGCCGGTGTAGGGGTCGGTCAGCTCCATGGCGACGACCTCGCAGCTCGACCCGGGCCGGTACTCGACGCCGGTGCCGTCGCGGGCGAGCAGGTCGTCGCGGGTGCGGCAGCCGTTGCGGGCGTAGGGGACGCCGGTGGCGGTGTCGGCCCAGTTCTCGCCGTACCGGCTGCGGGCGTAGCCGGTGTTGGGGCCGCGGTCCTTGACGCGTAAGCGGCCGATGAGGGCGCGCGCCCTGGCCTTGTCGCCGTCGGACAGGACGGGGGCGAGGCCGGGCAGCGTCCCGCTGGCGTTGCCGAGGGGGCTGGCGGCGGTGGCGGCGGGGCTCTTGGCGCTGCCGATGAAGGAAGCGACGATGACGGCTCCGGCGAGGATCGCGATGGCGTCCTTCGTGCTCAAGCAGCCCTCCGTGGCTCCCGCGGGCGAAGTTGTCTAGAGAATTCCCGCCATCGCCGGATTTGACACAGGAAGGCTTCCGTCACTGATCGACCCCGCGCCGCCTCACCCGCACTCCCCACCGCTCGCGCAGCTTCTCCACGCCTGCCCAGTACACGACGACGCCCGGGATCGTGAAGACCGCCGATCCCCATCCCTGCTGCAGGAACACGTTGCCGATCGCCAGCAGCAACGGCGGGCCCAGCACGCCCCACGTCCGCCACTCCGAGCCCAGGACCCAGCACGCCAGACGGTGCAGCCGGAACCATCGGGGACGCAGCGGCTCCTTCAGGGCCGCCCGGAGCCGCCACACCCCGCGCAGTTGCCGCAGGGCGTACCGGGACTGCCCGGCGGGGGTGGCTCCGGCCCGCGCGAGATGGTGGAGCTCGGCGTGGAACTCCTCGGCGTACCGGGCTCTGTGGGCGGGTGGCAGCAACCGGAGTTCGACGTCGATGAGCTTCTCCGCCGGGCGTGCGGCGGTGACCGCCCGCGCGGCGGCGACGCCGGTCGCGGTGTTCCGCGGCGGTGGGCCCGCCGGGTCCTGCGCGGAGAACGTGGCCGCCTGGTCGGCGAGCCGCCGGTGCAGCCCCGCCCCGAGGGCCCACGCGCCGGGGAAGCCACCGAGCAGGGCGCGGGCCGTCTCGTAGGCGGGCGCCAGGTCGCGGACGACGGCGGTCTCGACGGCCCGGAACAGGCGGTGGACGACGAGCAGGTCCTCGCGCAGGCGGGCGTCGAGGGAGCGGGCGAGGACGAGCAGGCCCTCCAAGGCGCGAACGAGCCCGGAGTCCTCGGCCGGCGTTCCCCGAAGGTCCTGTTCGACGAGCGTGATCAGGTGGTTCGTGCCCTCGTGCGCGATGCGGAGATGCAGGTTCACGGTGGTGAGCAGTTCGAGGGTGCCGTGCGGGCCGCCGCCCGGCAGGCGGCGGCCGAGCGCGCGCTGGTCGGCGGTGCCGAGGTCGAGTCCGCGCAGCTCGGTCAGCGGCGCTTCGACCTGCGCGAGTCCGGCGCTCGCCGCCTCCAGGCGGTGGCCGATCCGCCGGGTCTCGCGTAACGCCTCGCCGGACAGGCCGCGCCTGGCCGGTGCCAAGGTGTTCACGCCACACCGCCGGAGGGCCGCAGCCGCAGGGCGGCGCGCTTGGCGGCGGAGCGGTCGAGCGCCTGCCTGGCCAGCTGGGCGCCGTCGGGGGTGAAGCGGTAGTAGCGGCGGCGCGGGCGGCCCTCCTCGCGCGGATCCAGTTCCTCCCAGCTCGACTCCAGCCAGCCGAAGCCCTCCAGCCGGGCCAGGATCGGATGGATGGTGCCGCTGGGCAGCCCCGCCGCCGCGCAGATCTCCAGGCCGTACATGGCGCGGGTGGGCTCATCGAGCAGGGCGCGGAGCACGAGCATGGTCGGCATGGTCATGCGGGGAAGGCTTCCCATGGTCTAATTCTACCTAGGGGTGCCGCGGGCCGCCAGATCCCTCGACGCCGCCCTTCGCCGAGCCGGTGCAGGTCCGGCCCGGCGGTGTGCCGCCCGCCCCGCTAGGCCCGGGGCCCGGCCGGCCCGGTGGCCTCGACGGGCCCGGTGGCCTCGTCGGGTTCGGAGGCGGCTTCGGGGGCGGCTTCGGGTTCGGGGCGGGGCGGGCGGACGTACGTGCCGTTGCGGCGGGCCACCAGTTCGGCCAGCAGCTCGTCCCACTTCTGGCCCACCGCGTGCACGTCGTACGTGCGCGCCGTCTCCAGCGCCGCCGCCGCCAGCGACCGGCGCAGCGGCTCGTCCTCGATGACGCGCATGATGGAGGCCGCCAGGTTGGCGTTGGTACGCGGCTTGACCAGCAGCCCGTCCACCTCGTCGGTGATCATTTCCTTGGGCCCGTGCGGGCTGTTGAAGCTGACGATGGCCAGCCCCTTGGCCATGGCCTCCAGGATCGTCATCGGGAAGCCCTCGTGCCGCGAACTGAGCACGAAGATCGACGCCTTCTCCAGCTCGGCCCCCACGTCGCTGGTCGGCCCCGGCAGCTCCACCTTGCCCTCAAGCCCGGCCTCGACGATCTGCGCGGCCAGGTTGTCCTCCTGCGGCCCGGCGCCGAAGATGCGCAGCTTCCAGTCGGGGTGCGCGGCGGCGACGGTCTCCCATGCGGTGATCAGCCGGTGGAAGCCCTTGAGCCGGGTCATCCGGCCCACGGCGACGACGACCTTGGCGTCCAGCCTGGACACCTCGCCGCTCATCGGCGGGACGGCGTTGGGGATGCGCGCCAGCTTCTTCGGCTTCTTCGGCAGCGTGCTGCGGTAGTCGCGCAGGTCGGCCTTGGTGAGGGTGACCAGGGCGTCCATCCGCCGGTACCGCCACTTGATCAGCTTCTGCATCGGCTCGGCCTGGGTGCGCAGGGCCACGTGCTCCTGCCCGATGGTGATCACGCCCGGCTGCGCTAACTGCGCCATGGCCAGGTTGAGCCCGGGACGGGTGGCCATCAGCACGCCGCTGTCGAGCGAGCGGATGTAGCGGGCCAGCTTGTAGTCGGTCCACAGGGTGAAGCGGTGGTAGGCCGTCTCCTCCGGCGGGATCAGCTTGCTGGGGAACTTCGACAACATCGCCCGCAGCGGATCGGGGCTGGGCTTGAGCCGGTCGTCGAGGAAGCGGAAGCGCACCCGCGGGTCGATCGGGAAGAACGGCTCCTCGGCCTCCTTCAGGATGCTGACGATCTCGACGTCGTGCTTCTCGGCCAGGTAGCCGGCCAGGTTGAACACCGTCCTGATCGTGCCGCCCATGCCGTTGGCGTGCAGGAGCAGGATCCTGATGCGGTCGGTCGACGGCGGCGGCGCGTTGCGTGCCTTGCGGCGGTTGTACCCCCGGTACAACCGGACCATCGCCGACTTCCCCCTGCGTGCCAGTGCGCGCACCTGGACGATCCCCCTTGTGCTCGGTTGCATTCGCATGCGCGCGGAGCCGGTCGTCAGGCCGCGCGCGAGCGGAGTGCACATGTCATCCCCTGTGCGCTTTCCCCGCCTATGATCTTTAGACGCCCAAGAGCTTCCTAAGGTTGCATACCTGGCCGATGCGACGGATCCGGCGTATGCGGCGAATGCTCGGCAAGCAGGCCCAGGGCGACGTCGATGGCCCGCTCCAGCTGCGTGTCCACGCCTTTGGCGTAGTCCTGCGGGGTGATGTCCACCTCGATGTCGGGATCCGTGCCGTAGTTCTCCACCTGCCAGCCGACGTCGTCGAAGGCGAAGGAGAACTCCGGCTGCGTGGTCACGGTCCCGTCGGCGAGCCGGTGGCGCGGCCAGATGCCGATCACCCCGCCCCAGGTGCGCTTGCCGACCAGCGGGCCCAGCTTGAGCAGCTTGAAGGTGTGGCTGAAGATGTCGCCGTCCGAGCCCGCCCACTCGTTGGTGATGGCCACCAGCGGCCCGCGCGGCGACTCGGGCGGGTACGGCTCCGGGTCCCCCCACCGCGGGTAGTCGTAGCCGAGCCGCCGCCTGGCCAGCTTCTCCAGCAGCAGCGCCGAGACGTGCCCGCCGCCGTTGAAGCGCACGTCCACGATGAGGGCGTGCCGGTCGTACTCGGCCAGGAAGCCCCGGTGGAACTCGCCGAACCCCTCGGTGCCCATGTCGGGGACGTGCAGGTAGCCGATGCGCCCGCCGGAACGCTCGTGGCACTCGGCGCGGTTGAGGTTCACCCAGTCGCGGTAACGGGCCGGCTGCTCGTCGGCCAGCGCGCGCACGGTCACCGTGAACACCCGCTCCTCGCGCCGCAGGGTCAGCTCCACCTCCTCGCCGGCCTGGTTGACCAGCCGCTCGTTCGGGGTGGCCGCGCGGCCGATGGGCGCGCCGTTGATGGCCAGCACCGCGTCCCCCGGCCGTACGTCGAGCCCCAGCCGGTTCAACGGCGAGGTGGCCTCGGGGTCCCACGGGTCCCCGGTGACGATCGCGCGCACGCGGTAGACGCCGTCGCGGTAGTCCCAGTCGACGCCCAGCTTGCCCTGGCTGTAGTCCGGCCCGGGACGGTACTCCCCGCCGCTCTCGTAGGCGTGGCTGGTGCCCAGCTCGCCGTGCAGCTCCCACAGCAGGTCGGAGAACTCGCCCCGGGTGGTGACCCGGTCCACCAGCGGTTCGTAGCGCCGGTACACGCCCGGCCAGTCGACGCCGGCCATGTCCTCGGTCCAGAAGTTCTCCCGCTGCAGCCGCCACGCCTCGCGGAACATCTGCCGCCACTCCGACTCCGGCGCCACCGACACCTTGACGCGCGACAGGTCGATCCAGCCGCTCTCGCGTCCGGGCGGGTCGTCGTCGTGCTCGGGCACCTCGCCGGCCCTGACCACGCGCAGCCGGCTGCCGGCCCGGTACAGCAGCGTCTTGTGGTCGCGGCCCAGCTCGAACGCGGTGACGCCGTCGGCGAACGTCTCGTTCCTGCCCTTGGCGAAGTCGTACAGGTGCAGGGTGTTCTCGCCCTCCAGCGGGCTGGTCAGCAGCAGCGCCTTGCCCTTGAGCCCGGCCACCCCCTCGTAGCGGCCCTCCGGCAGCGGGAAGGCGGTGACGCGCGCGGCCAGCCCGTCCAGGTCCACCCGGACGGCCTCCACCGGCTCGTCCTCCTCCTCGTCCTTGCCGTTGAGCGGACGACGTCCGGGCACGAACGGGTCGGGCGCGTCGGCCCGCAGCGCGATCGCGTACGGCCGGGTGCCCAGCGGGAACCCCAGGTCGAACTGCAACTGGTCGTAGACGGGCGAGAAGACCCGCTGGCCGATGAAGTACAGGTAGCGGCCCTGGGGGTCGAAGGCCGGCATCGAGTCCTTGAGCACCGGCTCGGAGGCGGCCACCGTCCGGCCGGTCTCCGGGTGGTGCAGCTTGATCGCGGTCGTCTGGGCGTTGAGCGGCCCGGCGTAGGCCAGCCACTCGCCGTCGTGCGACCAGGCCGGGTCCTCGGGGGGCCCGTGCGGGTTGCGTTCCACCAGCGTGGCCGCGCCCGTGGTCAGGTCCAGCAGGTACAGCTCGTGGCGGTGGTTGACCACGGCCACGCGGTCGTGCGCGGGGTCGGGGACCAGCTCGTTGATCCGGCCCAGCCGGGCCACCTCGACGCCGCAGCCGCCCTCGTGGCCCTCCAGGATGACCAGCGTCTCCTCGTCGGACTCGCCGCTGGCCGCGGCGATCAGCCGCACGCCGTCGTTCAGCCAGGTCAGGAAGCGGTAGCGGACGCCGTCCGGCTCGCCGTGCTGGCTCACCGGGCCCTCCCAGTCGGCCATCGCGTACGCCTTGCCGCGCGAGGTGATCGCCAGCGCGCTGCCGTCCGGGCTGAGGGTCGCGCTGTCGAGGAAGTCCTCGGCGTCGACGAACCGGCGGTTGCGCTGCGTCCTGGAGCTGGCCAGCCGCACGTCCAGCCGCCTGGGCCCGTCGCCCGGCCCGTCGCCCGGCCCGTCGCCCGGCCCGTCGCCCGGCCCGTCACCCGGCCCGTCGTCCGGCCCGTCGTCCGGCTCCAGCAGGTACAGGTCGGCGCCGGCGTGGTAGACCAGCCGGTGGCCGTCGCCGGACAGGTTGCGCGCGTAGTAGTCCTCGTGGTGGGTGTGCTTGCGCAGGTCGCCGCCGTCCGGAAGGCAGGAGTAGACGTTCCCGACCCCCTCGTGGTCGGACAGGAAGCACACCCGGCGGCCGCTCCAGCACGGCGAGGCCAGGTTCCCCGGCAGCCGGATCAGCCGTCTGAACTCGCCGTCGCCGTCGGTGTCGATCCACAGGTCGCCGACCGTGCCGCCGCGGTAGCGCTTCCAGCGCGCGGGGTCGGCGGTGTTGCGGCCGAGCACGATCATCCCGTCGGGGCCGTGGGCGATCGAGTTCGCCGGTCCGTACGGCAGCCGCTGCGGCACCCCGCCCGGCGCCACGCGGTGCAGCCATTTGCGCCCGGCGAACGGCTGGGACTGGTCGCTGGCGTACAGGATGCGGCCCTCGTGGTCCCAGCCGGTGACCGTGCAGCGGGCGCCGTGGAAGGTGACCCGGCGCGCGGCGCCGCCGACGGCCGGCATCACGTAGACCTCCTCCGGGCCCTCCTCCCGGCCGACGAACGCGATCTGGTCGCCGCGCGGGGAGATGCGCGGGTAGCCGGCCTCGGCCGCCCCGGCGGTCAGGCGGAACGCGCGGCCGCCCTGGGCCGAGACCATCCACAGGTCGTCCTCGGCGGCGAAGACCACCACGTCCTGAAAGACAGTGGGAAAGCGGAGATAGGCCGACATGTGCGCAGCTCCTCTTCCACCGGACAGCCGAGGGCCGCCGGCCCCCGGCTGCGCGATTCACCTCACGGGGTCATCCCTCGTCGGTCCTTCGGGTTTCCTTCTTGGTCTCCTTGGCCTGCCGGCTCGTCTTGATCGCCTGCTTCTTGGCCTTGCCCGACTTGGTGGCCGGTTTCTTCTTCGTATCAGCCATCGTTTTCCCCCTGTAACGGTTGCGCCCGATTGGCACACTATGGCGGATTAATACCCATCTATCCCTGATATCCGACATACCACCTATCACGTACGAATCGGGCGATCTCCGGACGGGCGTGACCACCAAACCCCTTCGCCGCGCGACAGGCCCGGCAGCCGCCGCTCGGCCTCGTGCACGGCCGCCGCCGGGATCTCCCCTTCGAGCACCCACGTGCCGTCCCGTCTGCTCGTGCCGTCCAGGATCGCGCCCAGCCCGGCCAGGCGGGACGACACGGCGGCGAAGGCGTCGGCGGGCACCTCCGCCTCGAAGCGGTGACACGGCTCGTACACCCTGGTCCCGGCCCTGCGCAGCGCCTCGGCCAGCACGACCCGGGCCTGCCCGCGGAAGTCGCCGGCGGTCGTGACCGGGGAGGCGTAACCCGTCGCCGTCAGCGTGACCAGCACGTCGGTGACCGGCCACCCCCGCGGGCCCGTCCCGAGGCCGTGCCGGACGCTCTCCTCGATCGCCCGGTGGAAGGCCAGGGGCAGCGAGCCCAGATCGACCTCCAGCCGGTAGAGCACGCCCGAGCCCGGCGCGGCCGGCTCGACCCGCAGGCCCACGGTCGCCATGAACGCGTCCCCGGCCTGACGCATCTCCTCGCTGGCCGCGCCGGTGCCCGCCGGACGCTCGAAGTGCACCGGACGGCTCGGCTCGAACTCCGCCTCCACGCCGAAGTCCCTGGCCAGGGTCTCGCCGATGACCTCCTTCTGAACCTCGCCGTACAGCAGGACCGACGTCCGGCCGCCGGGCAGCGTACGGGTGCCGATCAGGGGGTCCTGCTCGGCCAGCGCGACCAGCGCGGCGTGCAGGCGCGGCTCCTGGCCGGGGACCCGGGGGCGTACGACGGTCTCCAGGCTGGGCGGCGTGAAGTGGGCCTGCCCCGCCGGGCCGGGCTCGCCCAGCCGGTCGCCGACCCGGATCTCGGGCACGCCCCGGACCGTGGCGATGTCGCCCGCCACCGCCACCCGCGTCCCGGACCCGACGACGGCCACCCCGCTCGGCCGCCCCTCGTACGCGTGGACGCCCCCACCCGGCTCCCGCCGCAGAAACGTCACCCGCTCCCGCGCACGCAGCTCCCCGCCCCACATCCGCAGATACGCGATCTTCTCCCCACCCCGCCCCCGCCCCACCGCAAACACCACAGCCACAGCTGCCGTCGCCGTCGCCGTCGCCGTCGTGCGGTCGGCGCTTCCATCCGCGCCGAGCGGCGGCTGGGGAACCGCGGGCAGCAGCCGGACCGCCCCGAGCAGCTCGGCCACCCCCTGGCCGGTGAGCGCCGACCCGAACAACACCGGATGCGCATCGCCCGCCGCGCATTGCGCCGCAAGCGCCTCCCGCACCCGCCCCGCCCCCGGAACCACGTCATCGACGAGCAACTCCAACAGCCCGTCATCCCCCTCAGCCAACACCTCAGCCGCCACCATCCCCGCAGCCTCCGCGCCGCCTTCCGCGCCGCCTTCCGCGCCGCCTTCCGCGCGGCCTTCTGCGCCGCCCTCTGCCTCGGCCCCGGCAGCGGCCGCCAGGTCGGCCTCCGTCCTGGCGGGCTCGGCCTCGACGGGCCCAGCGGCCCGCACCACCTCCTCCGAGCCGCCGCCCGCCACCCCTGGGCGGGAAGCACCCCCGGAGGAGGGGGGAGCAAAGACGGGGGAGCGGGTGGCGACGGCCGGGTCGCCGGAAGCCGCCCCGGAAGTCGAGGAAGGTCCGGTGGCGGAGGCCGCGTCGCGGGGAGCGGCCCCGGAGGGCGGGGAAACGGAGGTGACGGGACTGGAGTGAGCCGGCTCGCGGGGAGTACCGCCCGGAGGCAAGGGAGTACCGCCCGGAGGCAAGGGAGTACCGCCCGGAGGCGAGGGAGTGGAGCCCGGAGGCGGGGGAGTGGAGGTGAGGGGGTGAGGGGGCGTGGGGCTCGGGGCGGTGCCGAAGGGAGGCGGGGCGAAGGTGAAGGGGTGGGTGGTGGCGGACGGGCCGCCGATGCCGCTCACCGTGTTGAGCGGGACCACCCGCGGCGACAACCACCGCCGGATCTCGGCGAGCACCCCCGCCCCCCGGGCCCCCATCCGGTCGATCTTGTTCACGAAGATCAGCGTGGGCAGCCGCAACCGCCGCAGCGTCTTCATCAGGACCCGCGTGTGCGGCTGCACGCCCTCCACGGCCGACACCACCAGGACGGCGCCGTCGAGCACGCCGAGCGCGCGTTCGACCTCGGCCACGAAGTCGGCGTGGCCCGGCGTGTCCACCAGGTTGACCCGCAGGTCGCCCATGGTGAACGAGGCCACCGCCGAGCGGATGGTGATGCCGCGGCGGCGTTCGATCTCGCCGCTGTCGGTCTGCGTGCTGCCGTCGTCGACGCTGCCGAGGCGCGCGATGACCCCGGTCTCGAACAGCAGCCGCTCAGTGAGGCTGGTCTTGCCCGCGTCTACGTGCGCGAGGATGCCGATGTTCAGGATGTGCATGAGTGGTGGAGCCCTCGAGAACTCTCGTGCCAATGGGGCGCTGGAAGATCTCTGGGCGGCGCCGCATCTCATGCTCCTGAACGTCGTCCGGCTGGGTGCCCGGTCATCCTGTCACCGGGGCGGGCCGGCGGACCACCGATTTAAACCGGGTCACAACAGGCGAAGCTGCTCCGGCTCTGCGACGGTGCCGGGCGTTCGGCGGGGCGGCACGCGGCGGGCCATGGCAGGCGTGGCTCTGCCGACCCCGTGGCGGCGGGCCAGCTCCTTGACCTGGGCGACGACGCGGTCCTGATAGGAGGCGGGGGCGTAGGCGCCGCGGCCGTACAGCTCCAGATAGCGCGGCACCAGGCGCGGGTGCTCGCGCCCGAGCCAGCTCAGCCACCACTCGCGCGCCCCCGGCCGCAGGTGCAGGACGATCGGGGCGAGGTGGGTGGCGCCGGCCTCGGCGATCTCCTTGACCGTGCGTTCGAGCTGGGCGGGGGAGTCGGTCAGGTACGGCAGGATCGGCGCCATCAGCACCCCGCACGCCACGCCGTTGTCGTTGAGCGTGGCGCACGCCTCCAGCCGCCGGCGCGGGTTGGGCGTGCCGGGCTCGACCTCGCGCCACACCGCCTCGTCCACGAAGCCGACCGACACGCTCGTGCTGACGTCGGTGACCTCGGCCGCCTCGGTGAGCAGATCGAGGTCGCGCAGGATCAGCGTGCCCTTGGTGAGCACCGAGAACGGGTTCGCGGCGTCGCGCAGCGCGGCCAGGATGCCCCGCATGAGCCGGTAGCGGCCCTCGGCGCGCTGGTAGCAGTCGACGTTGGTGCCCATGGCCACGTGGTGGCCGCCCCAGCGGGCCGCGGCCAGCTCCTTGCGGGCCAGCTCGGCCGCGTTGACCTTGACGACGATCTTCGAGTCGAAGTCGGCCCCGGCGTCGAGGTCGAGGTATTCGTGCGTCTTGCGGGCGAAGCAGTAGACGCAGCGATGCCCGCACCCGCGGTAGGGGTTGATCGTGTACTCGAACGGCACCCGGCTGGCCCCCGGCACCCGGTTGATGATGGACCGGGCCTGGACCTCGTAGAAGGTCATCCCCCTGAACTCGGGCGTGTCGAACGTACGGGTGACCGCGCCGCGGGCGAACAACGGCACGGCTGGATCGGCCTGACCGGGCCCGGCCAGGCGCAGGTTGTCCCAGCGCATCCCATGATTAGAACAAAAGTTCGAGCGTGATCGCAAACCGAAAAGAGGCGGTAATTAGGGGGTCACGTCAAGGCTAATGATCTTCATGGTTGGGGAGGAACACGCCACAGTGCTTGCGTTCCGGAGGTACGTCTATGGCCTGGTCGCAGGACGAGGAGCGAATGCTGGCCCAGATCGAGCAGCACCTCGTCGACGACGATCCGCGGCTCGTCGCCCGGCTCGAGTCGTTCAACGAGCGGGCTCGTCGCAGCGAGGCGCGGGCGAAGGGGCAGCCGGGCCACAGGCGGCCACGCCGGTCGACGGTCATCATCGTGATCAGCTGGGTGCTCATCGCGACGCTGGTGGCCACCCTGCTGATCATGGTGCTCCAGCACGAGGCCGCCACCGCCGTGGCCCTGGCCGCCTCGCGCTGACCTCTCCCGAACGGTCGGCCTGCCTCAGGCCGTGCGAACGGTCGGTTCGTGGCGTACCGGGAAGTTGACCGAGGCGGCGATGAAGCACGCCTTGTGGGCGTCCTCGTGCAGGCGGGCGGCGGTCTCGGCCATCTCCGGCGCGGCCACGGTCACCTCGGGGCGGAGCACGACCTCGGTGAAGTGGCCGCCGGCGCCGCTCTCGGCCATGGTGCCCGCCGCGTGGTCGGCGTACGCGGTGACCACGACGCCCGCCTCGGCGCACAGGTGCAGATACCACAACATGTGGCACTGGGAGAGCGAGCCGACCAGCAGCTGCTCGGGGTTCCACCGGGCGGGGTCGCCGCGGAAGGCGGGGTCGGAGCTGCCCGCGATGACCTGCGGGCCCTCGGCGGACAGGTCGTGGTCGCGGTCGTAGTCGCGGTAGCCGCTGGTGCCGGTGCCCCGGTTGCCGGTCCAGGTCACGGTGGTGGTGTACGTGTGGTGGCGGGTCATGCGGGTTCGTCCTTGCTGTGAGTGACGGCGCGGGTGTCGAGGACGTGCGCGCGGGCGATGGCCGCGGCGTCCTGCGGCCGGGCCTCGGTGATCGCGGCGAGAAGCTGTTCGTGCTGGCCGGAGACGTGCGCCGGACGGGATGGCGGCGCCAGCGAGCGCAGCGTGGACACCTGGATCTGGTCCCACACGCGCTCCAGGGTGTGCAGCGCGATGGCGTTGGCCGCCAGCTCGGCGATCCGCCGGTGGAATCGGCGGTTGAGCCCGACGGCCTCGCCGAGCCGGCCCTGCGCGGTGGCGGCCGCCGTGGCGTCGGCGACCTGCCGCAGCGAGGCCAGGTCGGCGGGGGCGATGCGGCCCTCGCCCTGGCGGGTGGCCGCCAGCTCGGCCGTGAGCGCCTCCAGCGCCGCCCGCACCTGGTAGGCGTCCTCCAGTGCGGACGGCTCCAGGGCCACGACGACCACCCCGCGCCCGGCCGGGCGCACCAGGCCGTCGGCGGTCAGCGCCCGCAGCGCCTCGCGCACGGGGGTGCGGCTCATCTCCAGACTCGCCGCGACCTCCGTCTCGGTCAGCCGCGCCCCCGGCGGGTAGGTCCCGTCG
Source organism: Nonomuraea sp. NPDC049655 (assembly GCF_044465465.1). Classification (NCBI taxonomy): domain Bacteria; kingdom Bacillati; phylum Actinomycetota; class Actinomycetes; order Streptosporangiales; family Streptosporangiaceae; genus Nonomuraea; species Nonomuraea sp. NPDC049655. The sequence continues at coordinate 45,284 of NZ_JBITLS010000014.1, read as the reverse complement.
AGGATCAGCTCCCGCAACCGGCTCCAGGCCACATCGCTCTGCACGGACCCGACTCTAACGCTTTGCATACATTGCATGCAATGCATGCGGCTGGTGTGAGAGAGAAGCTTCGAGCTGTCCTTGAGGAGAGGTCAGAGACCCTTGAGGAAGGTCGCCGCCACCGGGGCCGCGACCTTGCCGCCCGTGCCGCCCCCCTCCACGACCACCGCGAAGGCCACGTCGCCCTTGAACCCCATGAACCAGGCGTGGGTGTCGAGCTTGTCGCCGGTGCCGAACTCGGCCGTGCCGGTCTTGCCGTGGGTGCCGGCGGGCAGGCCGCTGCCCCTGGCGGTGCCCTTGGAGACCACGGCCGCCATCATGCTGTGCAGCTGCTCCTTGACCCCCTTGGGCAGGGCCTGCTCGCCGGCCTTCTGCTTGAGCGAGGGCACCAGCGTGGGCGGCCGCCACGTGCCGTCGGCGATGGCGGCGGCGACCGAGGCCATCGACAGCGGGCTCGCGGTGATCCTGGCCTGGCCGAACGACTCGGCGGCCAGCTCGGCGTCGGACTGGGCCCGCGGGAAGCTGGCCTTCGTGGCCGGCACGCCGATGTTGAGCGGCTGGTTGAAGCCGACGCCTTCCGCCGTCTTGAGCAGCTTGTCGGCGCCGAGTCGCTGTTCGGCCAGCGGCGCGAAGGTGGTGTTGCACGAGTGGGCGAAGGAGTCGAGGAACGACAGCGAGCCGAACTCCTCCTTCTCCGAGTTGCGGATCTTCAGCCCGCCGACGGTGGCGTACATCGGGCAGGTGACCTTGTCGCTGGGTGACAGGCCGGCCGCCAGCAGGCCGATCGCGGTGACCGCCTTGAACGTGGAGCCGGGCGGGTAGCGGCCGTCGAGGGCCCGGTTGAAGCCGCCCTGGTTGTTGACCACGGCCAGGATCTCGCCCGTGGAGGGCCGGATGGCGACCATGGAGGTGGGCTTGGGGACGTCCTTGACCGCGGTGACGGCCGCCGCCTGCGCCCGCGGGTCGAGCGAGGTCTCGACGGGCTTGCCGTCGGTTCCCTCGATGGTGCCGAGGGTCTTGCCGCCGAGCTGGATCTGGGTGGTGGGGGTGCCGGCCAGCCGCTTCTGGAACGTCTCCTGCAGGCCGCCGCGCCCGATCGCCTGCCCCGGCTTGTAGGAGGCGCCGAGCTTGGCGACGTCCTTCTTGGTGGCCTTGTCGAGGTAGCCGACGAGCTGCTGCACCGAGCCGCCGGACGTGCCGGTGTCGATGCGGCCGCCGTCGGCGTCGGTGATCTTCGCGCGCTGCGGCCAGCTCGTCTTGACGGCGAACGCCGCCCCCGGGGTCAGCTGCGGGTGCAGCGTCGTGGGCCGCCAGTCGACCTTCCACATGCGGTCGGCCACCACGAGGTCGAGCTGCCCGTCGTAGGACCAGGAGCCGATGTTCTTCAGCGCCAGGGTCGCGGTGTAGGGGACCTTGGCCCGGCCGTCGCCCTCGACCACCCGCCCCAGCTTGACCGTGGCCGACTCGACGCCGAGCGCGGCGCGCTGCTGGTCGTAGGCGGTGAGCTGCTGCTGGCTGGCCAGTTCGGCGGTCATGGCGGCCTTGTCGCCGGCCTGCCAGGCGGCGGCGAAGCGCTGCGCCGTCTCGCCCGGTGTGCCCTTGGTGCGCAGCAGGTAGTAGGCGCCCCCGCCCGCGGCCCCCGCCACGAGCACGGCGGACACCGACACGATCGCGATGGTACGGCCCCGCGCCACTGGTCAGCCCCCCGGTCCTCGACGTCAGGTGTCAGAGCCTAGCGGTGACCGGTCACGTCGTTCCATTGGCGGTCTTGAAGCTGGAGGCGTACGCGGGCACGTACTCCTGCCCGGACAGCTTCTGGACGGCCTCCATGACCTCGTCGGTGACCCGGCGCCGGTCGCGCGCCTTGGTGTGGTCGCCCTCGAAGCGCATGGGCCGGCCGATGGAGATGCCGATCTTGGCGGGCCTGGGCACCTTGGCCCCGACCGGCAGCACCTTCTCGGTGCCCTTGAGCGCCACCGGCAGCACGGGCGCGCCCGTCTTGAGCGCCAGCCAGGCCACGCCGACCTTGCCGCGGTAGAGGCGGCCGTCGGGGGAGCGGGTGCCCTCGGGGTGGATGCCGAACAGCTCGCCGCGCTCCAGCAGCTCGGCGGCGGCGTCGAGCATGGCCTGGGCGGCGTGGGCGCTCTCGCGGTCGATCGGCAGGCTGCCGCCCAGGCGCATGAAGAAGCCGGAGACGGGGTTGCCGTCGAAGTACTCGTTCTTGGCGGTGAACGTGACGTGCCGGGGGAGCAGCGCGGGCAGCAGGAAGGAGTCGAGCACGGAGAGGTGGTTGGCCGCCAGGATGGCCGGGCCGACCCTCGGTACGTTCGCGGCGCCGGTGATGTGCGGCCGGCACATCGCGTGGGCGAGCGGCGCGGCGGCGAACTTGACCACTTCGTACAGCAACGGGCTCTCCTGGATCATGGGCAGTCAACCTTGCCACCCTAAGGCAGCGGGACGCCCGGAAAGCTTTAAGGCCGATGTGGTGGTCGCCTCCTCGGCGAGGTGCACAACACGGTTCCAGCCGAACGGTATTCCGTGAAGGCGGTAATTTGCGGCCCGGGGGACACAGCCACATCGGCATTTCCGAGTTAAGCACAGCCTCTGGCGTTGGAGGTAATCGTGCCCGCCGGATGGGGCGCGCGTGACCTGCGCGCCGGAGCTCAGGGGCCGGCGGGGCCGTCCATGAGCAGGGCGTAGGCGTGTTCGGCGGCGCGCACCGCGTCGGCCTCCGTCTCGGCCAGGGGCCGGCCCCCGGCGAGCTGCGCCCAGGTGCGGCGGGCCAGCACCCGCTGCACGGCCAGCGCCTGGGCCGCCAGCAGCGCGGCGGTCAGCTCGTCCATGCTCTCGGCCAGGGCCTCGGCCAGCTCGGCCTCGTCCTGGGTCATGTGGTGGAACAGGCGGACGGCCAGGCTGGGCGTGTCGAACACCATGCGGTGGAAGGCCAGCACCTCGGGGTGGTCGTTGAGCCCGGTGACCGGGTCGTGGGCGGCCAGGCCGTCGAGGTGGTGGCGGCGCAGCGCGGCGACCGGGTGCTCGCCGGGCGCCCGGCCGCGCACCACGCGGGCGGCCTCGCCCTTGTGGTCGGCGAACCGGTGCAGGACGAGGTCCTCCTTGGTCGGGAAGTACTTGAACAGTGTCGGCTTGGACACCCCGGCCGCCGCCGCGATCTCGGTCACCGGCACCTCGTCGAAGCCGCGTGCCAGGAAGAGCGCGATCGCCGCCGTCGAGATGGCCTCGTGCACCCGCTGCCGCTGCAGCTCCCGCAGTCCCGTCATGACCGCACTCTATCAAAGTGTTAACCTGGTCAATGTCTTAACCGAGTTAACGCTTTGGGGGTGGGCATGGGAACGCTCGACGACGAACGGCGTCACGTCGAACGGTGCAGGGCGGGGCTGCGCAGGATGCTGGAGGGCGCGCGGGAGAACGTGATCGTCGGCGAGACCGTCGCCGGCGACCGCTACAGCGCGGAGCGGCTCGGCCGCCATCTCAAGAGCCTGGCCAAGGAGCTGAGCGAGGAGCCCGACGGGCCGCCGTTCTTCGGCCGGCTCGACTTCGGCCAGGACTCGGCCGAGCACCGCGGGCGGGCGTACCACATCGGCCGGCGGCACATCGCCGGCGAGCACGGCGGGCCGCCGGTGGTGATCGACTGGCGCGCGCCCGTGGCGCGCGCCTTCTACCGGGCCGGCGCCCGCGACCCCCAGGGCGTCGAGGTGCGCCGCCGTTTCGGCTGGTCGGGCAGCACGCTGACCGGCTTCGAGGACGAGCGTCTCGGCGCGGGGGAGGAGGGCGGCGGCGCGCTCCTGGCCGCCGAGATCGAACGCCCCCGCGTCGGCCCGATGCGCGACATCGTCGCCACCATCCAGCCCGAGCAGGACGACCTCGTCCGCGCCGACCTCGACACCACCATCTGCGTCCAGGGCGCCCCCGGCACCGGCAAGACCGCCGTCGGCCTGCACCGGGCCGCCTACCTGCTGTACGCCCACCGCCGCCGCCTCGAACGCTCCGGCGTCCTGGTGCTCGGCCCGAACCGGACCTTCCTCGGCTACATCTCGGCCGTGCTGCCCGCGCTCGGCGAGGTGGACGTCGAGCAGACCACCCTGGAAGGGCTGCTCGGCGCCCATCCCGTACGGGCCGTCGACTCCGCGGCGGCCGCGGCGGTCAAGCACGACGTCCGGATGGCCGAGGTGCTGCGCCGCGCGCTGTACGGCCGCATCCGCAGGCCCGCCGAGCCCGCCATGGTGGCCGACGGCTCCTACCGCTGGCGCGTCGGCGAGGACGAGCTGCGCCGCATCGTGGAGGACACCAGGCGGGCCGCGCTCCCGTACGGGGTCGGCCGCGAACGCGTCAGGGCCAGAATGGTGGCGGCGATGCGGCGCCAGGCCGAGGCCCGCGGTCAGACCTGCGACGCCGCCTGGGAACGCCGGATCGGCCGGGCGCTCACCCCGGCGCTCGACGCGACCTGGCCCGCCGTCCGCCCCGAGGACGTGCTGCACGAGGTCCTCAGCGCCCCGCCCGAGGGCCTGCTGACCGACGCCGAACGCGCCGCGCTCGCCTGGCCCGGCCCGCCGCGCGGGGCCAAGAGCGCCAAGTGGACCGAGGCCGACCTGGTGCTGCTGGACGAGCTGGCCTGCCTGCTCGAACGTCCCCGCGGCTACGGCCACGTCATCGTGGACGAGGCCCAGGACCTGTCGCCCATGCAGTGCCGCGCCGTGGCCAGGCGCAGCGAGCACGGCTCGCTGACCGTGCTCGGCGACCTGGCCCAGGGCACCACGCCGTGGGCGGCCAGGTCGTGGCCGGAGCACCTGGAGCTGCTCGGCAGCCCCGGCGGCCGGATCGTCGAGCTGACCACCGGCTTCCGCGTGCCCGGCGTGGTCGTGGAGCTGGCCAACACGCTGCTGGCCGCGCTCGACGCCGACGTGCCCCCCACCCGCTCCCACCGCTCCGACGGCAGGCTGCGCGTCATCGCGACGGCCGAGCTGGAGAAGGGGGTCGTGGCGGCCGTACGGGAGGCGGGCGGGTTCGAGGGGTCGATCGGGGTGATCGCGGCCGACGCGCACGTCGAGGCGATCACCTGCGCGCTCTGGAACGAGGGGCTGGACCTCGGCGAGCGGCTGAGCGTCATGCCCGCCTCGATGGCCAAGGGCCTGGAGTACGACCATGTGGTGCTCGCCGAGCCGGCCGCCGTCGTCGCGGCCGAGCCGCGCGGGCTCAACCGCCTGTACGTCGCCCTCACCCGCGCGGTCTCCCGGCTCGACGTCGTCCACGCCGAACCCCTTCCCCCTCAGTTTTCCCGCCCGTCATAACCCTTCTGAAATGGGCAGATGTCTGGACTCGGCGGCTCGACAGGTCTCCGGCTCTGGTGTGTGATGTGACTCACTTCACGAGGGAGCCGGAGAATGACCGCTTCGCAAGACCCGCCCCAGGGCGACGACGAGCACACGCGTGAAGGGCGCCGGCCGCAGCCGCCGCCCTACACCCGGCCGCAGCGGCAGGGCGCCCAGGTCCTGTCGATCATCGGGTTCGTCAGCGCCGCGGTGGCCATCCTGTTCATACCGATCCTGTTCGGCCTGGCCGGCATCGTGCTCGGCATCGTCGGCCACACCCGCGGCGAGTCCCTGGGCAGGTGGGCCGCCATCGCCGCCGCGGCCTGCATGGTCGTCGGCATGGTCCTCGGCGCGCTGGCCACGCGCGCGCTGGGCTCCTGATCCGCTGTGCCCGCGTGAGATCCGCCGTCGCGCGGGCACAGGGACGCGTCCCGGAATGAAGCGCGCCTCCCGGATGCTGTCAGGGACGCAGTCGCTCATGGAAGAAGGCGTTGACCATGTCCCCGCAGGCGGACGCGGCCCATCTGATCGTGCGAGCCCTGGAGGCGGAAGGCGTCGAGTACGTCTTCGGCATCCCCGGCGAGGAGAACATCCACTTCGTCGACGCGCTCAACGACTCCTCCATCCGTTACATCCTCGTCCGGCACGAGCAGGGCGCGGCGTTCATGGCCGAGATCTACGGCAGGCTCACCGGCAAGGCGGGGGTGGCCTCGGCCACGCTCGGCCCCGGTGCGATCAACCTGCAGCTCGGCGTGGCCGACGCCACCACCAACAGCACCCCCGTCGTGGCGATCACCGCCCAGGTCGGCCTCGACCGCATCTACAAGGAGTCGCACCAGGCGGTCGACCTGGTGTCGCTGTTCCGGCCGATCACCAAGTGGGCCGACCTCGCCCCCACGGCCTTGGCCCTGCCCGAGATGATCCGCAAGGCGTTCAAGACCGCCCAGACCGAGCGGCCCGGCGCCGTCTACCTGGCCATCCCCGAAGACGTCGAGTCGGCTTCCGTGCCGGCCGACCTCGGGCCGCTGCCGGTCAACGTCGTACGCCCCCAAGACCCCTCCGCCGCGCAGATCGCCCGCGCGGCCGACGTGCTGGTGCGCTTCTCCGGACGGCTCGGGCTGCCGGTGGCCACCACGTTCAACGGCAAGGGCGTCTTCCCCGACGACCACCCCCACGCGCTGTGCGCGGTCGGCTTCATGCGGCACGACTACGTCAACTTCGGCTTCGACGAGGCCGACGTGCTGATCAGCGTCGGCTACGAGCTGCAGGAGTTCGACCCCGTCAAGATCAACCCCAACCGCGACAAGGAGATCATCCACCTTCACCGGTTCCCCGCCGAGGTCGACGACCACTACCCGGTGTCCGTCGGCGGCGTGCACGGCGACATCTCCCGGTCGCTGGACGCGCTCGCCGACGCCGTCCCGCGCCGCTTCGAGCTCAACGGCACCGGTGAGAAGATCCGCCGCCTGATGCGCGAGGAGCTGGAGCAGGGGCGCTCGGAGGACGGCTTTCCGCTGTCGCCACGGCGCGTGGTCGCCGACATCCGGGAGGCCATGGGCCGCGAGGACATCGTGCTGGCCGACACCGGCGCGGTGAAGATGTGGATGGCCCGCATGTACCCGACGTACGAGCCCGACACGATGCTGGTCTCCAACGGGCTGTCCTCGATGGGGTTCTCGGTGCCCGGGGCGCTGGCCGCCAAGCTGGCCTTCCCCGAGCGCAAGGTGCTGGCCGCCACCGGCGACGGGGCGTTCCTGATGAACTCCCAGGAGCTGGAGACGGCCGTCCGCGAGCGCGTCCCGATCACGGTCCTGGTGTGGGTCGACGACGCGTACGGGCTGATCGAGTGGAAGATGGACCTGGAGCTCGGCCGTCATTCGGGCATCCGCTTCGGCAACCCCGACTTCGTCGCCTACGCCGAGAGCTTCGGCGCCCGCGGCTACCGGATCACCAGCGCCGGAGAGCTGCTGCCCACGCTGCGCAAGGCGCTGGCCGACGAGACGGTGTCGGTGATCGCGGTGCCCGTCGACTACGCGGCCAACGTGGAGCTGACCGGCAAGCTCGGCGGACTCACCGGTCCCTTCTGACCGGCCGTTCCCAGGGGCATGTGGGTCAGGTTCTCGTCCAGTGGGGCTGGGCGACGTCGAACACCCGCTGTTCGCGCCCGCGCAGCGCCACCTCGGCGAACTGCCACAGGATCGCCCCGGTCGGCGCGTGGATCACGATGTCCGGCCCGAGCGGCATCTGCAGCAGCTCGCCCTGCCAGCGCGGCACGCCGGGCGCGAGGAAGCGCTCCAGCGGCACCGCGTGCACCGAGGCCACCTCATGGGCGTCGCCCACCGGCTCCTGACGGCCCCCGAACGCCACCACCGGAGTGATCGTGAACCCGGAGTCGGCGACGAAGTCGTCGAGCAGCCCGGCCACCGCCACGCCGGTCACCCCGACCTCCTCGGCCAGCTCGCGCAGCGCCGCCTCCACCGGCAGCTCGCCGTCGTCGAGCCGCCCGCCCGGCAGCGCCCACTGCCCCGCGTTGCGCCCCCGCGCCGCCCTGCGGATCAGCACCGTGTACGGGACGCGCTCGGCGTCCTCCAGCACGCACACCGTCACGGCCGCCCGGCGCACCCCTGGGACGGGCGGCACCTCCCGGCGGTCGAAGGCGGCGAGATGCGCGGTGACCTGCTCGCGCAGCACGTCGATCGGGGGCAGCATCCCCTCAGGATCTCACGCCCCGCCCTCTCCTGACGGGCCGAGGGCCCGTCAGGAGAGGGCGGCCACTCCCTCCAGGAGGCGGTCGACGTCCGAGCGGTCGTTGTAGTGGACCAGGCCCGCGCGGACGGCGCCGCCCGAGTCGCGCACGCCGAGCGCGCCGGTCAGCTCCCAGGCGTAGTTGTGGCCGTTCCAGACGTTCACCCTCAGCCCGGCCAGATGCTCGGCGACCTGGCGCGGGGTGTGCCCGGCGACGGTGAAGTAGGCGGTCGCGGTGCGCCTGGCGGGCTTGCCGAGCAGGGTGACGTGCGGCATCGTCTCCAGGCCGGAGATCAGGGCGGCGAACAGCTCCAGCTCGTGCTCCTCGGCGGCGGCCATCGAGGCGAGCAGGCGTTCGCGGCGGGTGCCGGCGCCGGGGACCATGGCGGCCAGATGGTCGACGGCCGCGGTGACCCCGGCCAGGTCGGCGAACGCGGACGTGCCCGTCTCGAACCTCTCCGGCACGGTGTCGGGGGAGGGCCGCAACTTGGCCGGGCGGACCGTCTCCAGCAGCGCCGGGTCGGCGACGACGGCCCCCACGTGCGGCCCCGACCACTTGTAGGCGCTGGTGGCGTAGAAGTCGGCGCCCAGCGCCCGCATGTCCACCGGGCCGTGCGGGGTGGCGTGCACGCCGTCCACGTACAGCAGGGCGCCCGCGCGGTGGGCCAGCTCGGCGATGGCGGCCACGTCGGGACGGGTGCCGAGGATGTTGCTTGCCGCCGTCACCGCGACGACCTTGGTCCGCTCGCCGATCAGGTCGGCGTACTGGTCGACCGGGAGCTCGCCGGTCACCGCGTCCACCTCGGCCCAGCGGACGGCGGCGCCCGTCTGGGTCCACGGACGCACGTTCGCGTCGTGGTCCAGCCGCGAGACCACCACCTCGTCGCCGGGCCCGGTCAGCGCCCTGGCCAGCCGGTACGTCAGCGTCGTCATGTTCGGGCCGAGGATCACGCCGTCGGGGCGGCCCCCGACCAGGTCCGCGACGGCGGCACGGCAGGCGGCGACGATCTCGTCCGCCCGGCGGCTGGCGGGGAAGGCCCCGCCCACGTTGCCGAGACCCGCCCGGTAGGCGGCGGAGATGGCGTCGATCACCGGCTGGGGCGTCTGGGTGCCGGCCGCGCCGTCAAGGTAGGCGAAACCATCGGAAAGCGCAGGATAGGAGGAACGTACGGACTCCAGGGGGAAAGGCATGATAAGTAGATGCTCACCCTCAGAGACCTCAACCGCGCCACCTTGGCCCGGCAGCACCTCCTCGCCCGGCACGAGGGCCGCCCGGCCGACGTCGTGCACCGGCTGGCCGGGCTGCAGGCGCAGGAGCCGCGGCCGCCCTACCTGGGGGTGTGGACGCGGCTGGCCGGCTTCCGGCGCGACGACCTGCACGACTCGCTGCACGCGGGCGGCCTGGTGCGGGCGACGATGATGCGGGCCACGCTGCACCTGGTGACGGCGGAGGACTACGCGTCCTTCCGCCCGCTGCTGCGCCCCATGCTGGCCGCCGCGGCACGCCGGTTCGAGGGCGTCGACTTCGAGGCCGTCGCCGCGGTCGCCGACCGGCTGCTCGCCGACGGGCCGCTCACCTTCAACGAGCTGCGGCCCCTGCTGGTGAAGGAGTTCCCCGGCGCGGACGAACGGGTGCTCGGCTACGCCGTGCGCATGATGACGCCGCTGGTCATGGTGCCGACGCAGGACCGGTGGAGCTTCCCGCGCGAGTCCGCCTTCGGGCTGCCCGGCGTCGAACTGGACCCGGCGCCCAGCATGGAACGCCTGGTCGAGCGGTACCTCGCCGCGTTCGGCCCGGCCACCCCCGCCGACGTCCAGACCTGGTCGGGACTGGGCGGGATGCGGGCCGTCATGAAGGGGATGGAGCTGGACAGGCTCGCCGACGAGACGGGACGCGAACTGTTCGACCTGCCCGGCGCGCCGCGGCCGGGCGGCGACGTGCCCGCGCCGGTGCGCTTCCTGCCCGACTTCGACAACCTCGTCCTGGGGCACGCCGACCGTACGCGGGTGCTGGCGGACGAGTTCAGGCCGCTGGTCGCGACCAAGAACCTGCGGATCAAGGCCACGTACCTGGTGGACGGGTTCGCGGCGGGGACCTGGCAGATCAAGCGGTCCGGCAAGAAGGCCAAGCTCCTCATCAGCCCCTTCGCCGCGCCGACGCCTCTGGACGTCCTGGAGGAGGAAGGGCTCGCGCTCCTCGCCTTCGCCGAACCGGACGCGACCACCTACACCCTCGAACACACCCCACCCGCCTGACCACCCCGCCCGAAGAACGAACGTGTGAAATTGAGATGCCGGAGCCGGGGGTGCATCCCTACCCTCGGCCCATGCGTCACGAATCCGCCCTGTTGAACGTCATCGATGTGGAAGCCACCTGCTGGGACGGGCAGCCGCCGCCCGGCTCCGTCAACGAGATCATCGAGATCGGCCTCACCGTCGTGGACGTGTCGGCGCGGAGCCGGGTGTCCCGGCACCGCATCCTGGTCCGCCCTGTCCGATCGGCGGTGAGTGACTTCTGCACGGAACTGACCGGCCTGACGCAGGCCGAGGTGGAACGGGGTGTCACCTTCGCCGAGGCCTGCCGGATCCTCGCCGAGGAGTACGACGCCGGGGAGCGTCCCTGGGCGAGCTGGGGCGAGTACGACCGCCGGCAGTTCGCTCGGCAGAGTCAGGCCGACGGAGTGGCCTACCCGTTCGGCTATCCAACGGAACGCACCCATACCAACGCCAAGGCCGTGTTCGCGGCGGCGTACGGACTGCGCAAGAAACCCGGCATGGATCACGCTCTGCAGATCGCCGGACTGCCGCTGGAGGGACGCCATCACCGCGGCGAGGACGACGCGTGGAACATCGCGGCACTCGTCCTCGACCTGTTGGACCGCGGGGCATGGCCGGGCCTCTAGCTCCTGGTGGGACTGACCCGGTTGTGTCGGTGCGGCCTCGTAGACTCCCCGGCCACGTCGTCGAAGGGATCGCCGTGGAAGACCCGACAGGTATCGCAGCGCTGACCGAGATCCTGCCTGCGGATCTCGGCGCGGACGAGGAAATCGACTGGCCGGACTGGACGAGCACAACCCCTGCCCTCTCAGCATCGACCTGCGTAACCCGTCGCCATGCCACGTGCTCTGGCGAACCGCGCTTCTTGGGGGACGGGGACTTGGACGGCCTTCTCCCGGATCATGCAGCCGATGCCGCGTCTGCGGGCGGGCACGTCGGTGATCATGTTGGGCCCGGACTCTGGCGGGAGGGGTGCAGGGTGGCGGGGGCGGTTCCGAGGCCGGCGGCGGCTACGCCGGACGACGTGATGCGGGCGCGGGCCGAGACGGCGATGAGCCTTCCGGCTCCACTGGTGGCACTGTGGAGGGTGCGGGACGGCCTGCACACAGAGTCCGGTGTCGTGGTGTACTCGGCGGGAGACATCGGTGAACGCAACGCCACCTACGAAGTCGCGCAGTATGCACCAGGATTCCTCCTCGTCGGCGATGACAGCGGCGGCTGCGGGTTCCTTCTGCGTGCCGACGACCCGGACTCCGCCGTGTTCTCCTCCGGTCTGGGCGATCTGGATCCTGCGGGCTTCGACGTCGTGGCCGCGGGCTTCGCGTCCTGGATCGCATCGCTTGGTCCCGGGCCTTCCTGCTGACGAGCGGCGTTCTCGGGCGGCTGCTGCTTCGGGTCCGTGCGGACGCCAAGCATTTGATCACATCGACATCGACATGACGCCACGCTGCCGGAGCCCGAAACAGCCGTCAGCAAGTCGCCTTGACGGGCGCAAAAGGCTTCGCGATGTGAGTGCACCGGATGGCAGGGTGCAGCGCATGGCACCCCAGTACCAGATTCGCGCAGACTACGACGCTGACACGATCGTGGTCTACCAGGCGTATGCACCCGCCATAGCCGACGCGGCGCTGCGAGCGGGCCGTTTCGTCGCGCCGTTCTCCTTCCACAGGATGACCTGGATCAAGCCTTCGTTCCTGTGGCTCATGCATCGCAGCAACTGGGCCCGCAAAGCCGGTCAGGAGCGCGTTCTCGCAGTGCGGATGACCCGGCGGGGCTGGGAGGAGGCTCTGTCCCAGGCCGTGCTCACGACAGCGGATCCGGCGGCTGTGGCCCAGGCAGCCGTCCATGTCCAGTGGGACCCGGAACGTTCGTTGCGCGGAGCGGCACTGAACCACTACAGCATCCAGGTCGGCATCGGCCGCAAGCTGATCCGCACGTTCACCGACGACTGGATCGTCAGCCTCACCGACCTCACCTCCCAGGTCCGCAAGGCCACCGTATTGACACAAACCGGGCACGCTGCCAAGGCTCAGCGGCTGTTCCCCGCCGAGCGGGTGTATCCACTTCCGCGGACGCTGGAAAGCCTCCTGTCCCCGGGCAGATGACGGCCGGTCGGCGAGGAGGCGAACCGTGCCATGAGCGCATGGGTGTGCCGTTCGCCGCGGTTCTGGCCGGTCGCGGACGCCGCAGGGCCCGCCCTTCGGAGGGATGACGACGACGGATACAGGGCCGGGACGGCGACAGGATCTCTTCGGTCATGGCCGCGGTCTCGTGAAGCAGCCTCCACAGCAACCGTTCACCCAGCGCATGCGCGGGGCCGGTGAACAGCGTCTCCAGGCGGCCGGCGGGGATGGCGTGGTCGCCGCGGCGGGTGTCGGGGTGGGGTGCGGTAGCGCAAAGTGATCAGACGGCCATAGTTCAACTACTCATTGTTATCGCATGCTGGGAGTGTCCGATCATGCTCTTCCCGGAGGCGCCATGTTCCCACCGCAACATAGAGACCTGCCCCCAAGCCGAGCACGCCCTCGACCTGCTCGCCTCAGCCAAGCAGAAAGGCAAGCCCGCCATGAAGCACCTCCTACGCCTGGCCGCGACGACAGTGGCCACCGCGGCGATCGGCGCGCTGGTCGGCGCGGTGGCGCCCGCCCAAGCCCACACCGCGCAGGCCGCCGCACAAGGCGCCTTCTCCTTCACAGGTGCCCGCGGAACGCCCTCCCCCAAGGACATCACCCTGCACTGGCGCGGCACCTGCGAGCGAGCTGGCGGAAGGATCTTCGGTTTCGTTACCGGGGAGCAGGTTTCGGGCCAGATCGACGCCGAGTGCTCGCCCGAAGGAACCTACAGAACCGGCTTCGGAGCATGCCCTTGTCCATACGGGCCATGCCGGGGATCGCCCGCATGATCCGGCAGCGGATCCGTTCGCCGCGCGGCATCTTCGCCACCTCGGGAGAGCTGATGATCCTTTGTTGCTCGACCAGACGCAGGTCGGGATTCCAGCGCTCAACGTCGCGAGGGTCGTCGAAGCCTTCGTTGACGGGAGCTCCGATCGTCTTGATGGCCGGCACGACTGTGCGCATCATCCGGCTGGAGAGCTTGGAGGAGCCCAGCAGGAAGACCTCGCTGCGCTCGAAGTGGGCGGTGATCCGGCGCAGCAGCCGGACGAAGGTGGGCTTGGTCATCCCCAGGTAGAGCCCGTCCATGACCACGACCCCCGGCCGAGCGGCCGGGAGCGCCTCCAGCCAGCCGTCCTCGTCGAGTGACACGGCCGGCGGGTCGATGCGGTCGGTCTCGCCGTAGAGCTGCGCGCGTACGGCCAGGGGCAAGCTCGGCGGGCGCCGAGCCCGGGACGGGGACCATCTCCGACTTCATCGAGTGGAAAGCCGGCTGAGGACGCACTCGCCGGGAGCACGACCATGGTCCTGCCCAGCGCGTCCAGCGGTGCCGTGCCAGCCGGCGATGTCCCGCGTCGGACTCGACGTGGCCATCGCGGAGCCCGAGATGACCAGGCTCACCCGGGTCAGCGGGGCGCGGCGGTCGGCCCGCGCGAGACGCGCCGCGCGGCCAGGAGGCCTCAGGCTGCGCGCGGGAGCCGGTCCCGGAAGGTCGCGATCCCTCGCCACGCCACCCACGCCAGGAGGCCGGCCGCGAATCCGTACACCGCTACCAGCCCGTGTCCGTTGCCCTGCGCGAACCACATCACCAGTCCCAGTGCCGGCACGCCGACCGCGAGCAGCCGCTCCTTGACGAGCCGGGTCCGCATCAACAGGGCCGTGGCCAGGGTCGCCCCCAGGAAGTAGGTGGCCCCCGAGCTGCCGGCGAAATTACGCGGGTCGGTGCTGGGGCCGCCCATCCCGAGGAGTGCGTCGACCCGCTCCGGCAGAAAGATGCCGCCCGCGAACAGCGCCGCCGTCAGCGGCCCACCCCAGAACCACTGCGCCAAGGCCGCCACGGCGGCGAGCGTCGCGATGTTCCACACGGCTCCGGCGACGCCGCCGTTCTGCATGAAGACCGAGGTCACGACTCGCCACCATCCGGTCTTGGCGGGGTCGTTGTCGAGGGTGTCCATGGCGCCAGGCCACACCAGCTGGATCAGCACTCCGCTCACGGCCAGCGCCGTCAGCACCACCGCGACCCACGGGACGGGCCGGCCGCGCCACGGCCCCAAGGCCAGCCCAGCGTTGATCATCATCACCATCAGCGCGGCCGTGGTGGCGAAGAACAGCAACTCACTCAAGGCAGACCCCATTTCGAACACCGTTCAAAACCGTTGCAGCGGAGGCTAGCACAAGATTTGAACAGCGTTCAAAATGCGTTACGGTGGGGACATGAAGCTCACCCAGGAGCGAATCGTCGATGCGGGGATGGCCACGTTCGCCGAGTGCGGTTACCACGGCCTGTCCATGCGCCAGGTGGCCATGCGCCTCGACGCCACGGCGGGCAGCCTCTACTACCACGTCAAAAGCAAGAGCGACCTGCTGACGATGATGGCCGACCGCGTCTGCCGGCAGGCATACGACGCCGCCACAGCCGCCCTGGAGGCACTTCCGCCCGAATCCACCTGGCGCGAGGAGATCGAAGTCCAGGCCCTCACCCTCCGCCGAAGCCTCCTCGAGCACCCCGGTGGCGCCATCCTCCTGGCCGACAGCCCCAAGATGCTCAGCACCGGGAGTCTGTCCCTCATGGAGCGCCTCCTGCGAACCCTGCTGGACGCCGGCGTCCCCGACCCGCACCGCGTCACAGCCGCCGACACCCTCCTGAGCCACATCACCGGATTCGCCCTCCAGGAACAGAGCGACTCCGAACCCCCCGCCCTCACCCCGGAGCACTACGCCGACCTGCGTACCCGCTTCCCCCTGACCTTCGAAGAAGCCCCCGGACACGGCCAGGACGAGAAGTTCCACCGAAGCATCCACCTGCTCTGCACAGCCATCGAAAGCCTCATCCCCCAAGGTCGCAGGCAGCCGACGTGATCAGTGACGGCTCGGGCAAGCGGCAGCGGCCACCCGGCAGCAGATTCAGGGTTCGCGCCCGCCTCAGAGCCTGCGACTGTCACCATCAGGTCAGGCCGGCCGTCGGTGCGATCGGCGACGCTCTTGCGCTCCAGGCGCCCTGAGGCGCGTCGGCGACCACCTCCTGGCCGCTGACACCGGTCCTGTGGAGTCGGTGATCCTCAGCTGGAGGACATCGACTCCGGCCGGTCGGCGAGTGTCTCCAGGCGGCTGCCGCACGGCGAGGTGACCGCCATGACGAGGCTGGGGACCCCAGCCTGATGATATGAGGTGCCATCGGCGGGGCGCCGCCGCCGTGCGGAACCCGTGCCAGTCGCCCGCCGCGTTCAGCGCGAAGGCCGCGTGAGCGGTGGACGACGGCCGCACACGCCGCTGCTCGCGATCCTCGGGGTGGCGGCCTGGGGAGCGAGTTCGTCGCCGCCGGTCACCTCGCGGTCGCCGAGGTGGCGCTACTCCCGGCGTCGTAGTGCGATCGTCTCCTGCCCCCTCGGCGAGTTCTGGCTGATGGCCGGAGCGGCCGGGCTCGATCCCTGCTCTTCAACACCGTCCAACGGCACCTGCTGAGCGACGCCTTCGACGACGCCCTGTCCCGAGGGGGCCGCCCGAGCGGCGGCGACCGGTGCTACGTGACCCTTGATGCCGGGCGTCACCGTCGCTGTGGCTGCGCCTGAGCAGGAGATGTCTCACCTATCGCGCGGGGCGCCCAAGGGCCGCCGCGGCGCGTGGGGGCTCCGCCGCGACCGCGAAGAAGCCCCCGGACGGCGTGACCGTCAGAGCATCAGCCCGTTGCCCCATTCCGGCTGCGGTTTCGACTGAAGTGGAAGGGACAGTGCGTGCCGCCCGTTCCGATGGTGGTCCGGCGATCGAACCGGAAGCCATGCCGGTCGGGCGCGATGGACTCGATCCAGTTGATGTCGAACGCGCACATGACCGGGGTCAGCTCCGGCACCGAGTTGGCGACCAGAACGTCGTGGTAGAAGCACCGGTGCACGTCGAGGTGGTAGCGCTCGTCGTCCTCGACGGTCCGGTCGAAGACGAATCCCTTCCCGAACGCGTACTCCTCGCGTGACCTGCTCAGCTCGACCATGGCGGCGAAGGCGTCCGGCGCGTTGTCCAGCACCGCCTGGGTGCCCTCCTGCAGAGCGTCGCCGAGCGGTTCGATGAACGACGCTCGTACGACGGCGACGGCCGCCTCCCGGCCCAGCCTGGGCAGGAGCAAAGCGTAGGCGGCCACCAGGGCCAGGGTCATGCGCAGGTTGTGGCGGGCGGGCTCATCAACGATCAGGGACTGCTGAGCCGCTTCGAGTTCGCTCTGCCGTGCCCGCATGGCGGACACGAGATCGCCAGGAAGCGCGCGCTCATGCAGGAGCGCGGCGAGATGGTCGTAGAACGCGTCCAGGAGCAGGGTCGTGTCCCGGTCGGGGGCGGGGACGTAGGCGCCTTCGGCGAGCCCGAACTGGTCGGTGGACATGGTCATCCTTTCGTGTACGGCTCGGCGCGTACACGACCGCGATCCCGCGTGGAGGGGTGACTGGTCGTGCCGCGGCCAAGCAGGCACGCCAGCGCGCTCCACCGACCGACCAGGCGCTGACGAACTTGTGGTGATGTTTCGGCGCCAGCCTGCCACACCCCCGACGATCATGTCCATCCGGCGGCCGACGAAGCCCGGCGCGCGCCCGACCGCCGCCCGCCGTCAGTCGGGGAGGGCACACCCCAGCCATGGCCGGCTCGCGCTTCCCGGTGCGCCTGCTCCGCCGGCGCACTCAGCGGTTCGCTGCGGCCGCACGAACGTCCACCGAACCGGCCACGCCGCCTCCCACGATCCCCGGCCGTCCAAGAGCGACGATCATCGTCGCGCCGCCGGAAGGCCTGTTTGCCTTCGAGCGCGCTCGAATGTCTATCTTCGGCGTCATGACCACGACGAACGGGACCAAGACATGGATCATCACCGGCGCGAGCTCCGGGCTCGGCCTGGCGCTGGCCGAGGCGGCGCTGGCCGCGGGCGAGCAGGTGCTCGGCACGGCGCGGCGGGCCGGCCGGTTCGACGCGCTCCGGGCTCGGTACGGTGACCGGCTGCTGCCGGTCGAGCACGACGTGCGCGACACGGACGGGGCCGCGGCGGTCGTACGGCGTGCGCTCGACGCGTTCGGGCACGTCGACGTACTCGTCAACAATGCCGGAGCCGGGCAGGTGGGCGCCGCGGAGGAGGTCACGGACGCGCAGTTGCGCGACATGCTCGACCAGCATCTCTTCGGTCCGGCCGCCTACGTGCGCGCGGTGCTGCCGCACATGCGTGCGCGTCGTTCCGGTGCGATCGTGCAGATGAGCAGTCAGGGCGGGCGGATGTCCTTCCCCGGCGTCGGCAGCTACTCGGCCGGCAAGTTCGCGCTCGAAGGCTGGTCGGAGGCGCTGGCGGGCGAGGTCGCGCCGTTCGGCGTCCGCGTCCTCATCGCCGAGCCCAGCCGCTTCCGCACCGCCTTCAACTCCGCCGACGTGCTCAGGACCGTGGACCACCACCCGGTCTACGACGAGGTGCTCGGCGCCGTCCGCGCGAACATGGCCGAGGCCGACGGCGTCCAGGAGGGCGACCCGGCACGCGCCGCCCTGGCCATCCGCGACATCCTCGACACGCCCGGCGCGCCGCTCAGGCTTCCGCTCGGCGCCGAGGCCGTGCGCAATCTCACCCGCAGCTACACGAACGCGCTCAGCGACGTCGAGAAGTGGGCGCATGTAAGCCAGACGGCCGACTTTCCCGGCATGCCGCCCGCGCTGCGCGCGTTCTGAGCTCCGTACCCTGTCGAACATGGCCACCGAAGACCTGATCGAGCGCATCCTCGCGGCCGGCGACGAACCGTCCGCGTCGGTCATCGACGCGCTGCACGAACTCCTGGACGACACCGCGATCGAGGCCTCGGCGACGCCCAGGAGCGTCGCCGAGGCCGCCCGCCTGATCGGCCTGTCCCCCCACACCCTCCGCTACTACGAGCAGGAGGGACTGCTGCGGCCGGCACGCAACGCCTCCGGTTACCGCGAATACTCGGCGTTCGACCTGCGCCGCCTCATCTTCCTCACCCGGATGCGGCTGTCGGGAATGACCATGCAGGATCTCAAGCGCTACATCGCCCTCGTCGAGCAGGGCCCGAGCACCGTCCCGGAACGCCGGCACATCATGCTCGACCAGCGCGACCGCATCGTGCGGCAGATCCGCGAGCTCACTCTCGCCCTGGAGACGACCGAATACAAGATCCGCGTTTACGACGGGCACCCAGAAGGCTGACCGGCCGCCGGGGTGACCGCGCAACAAGCCCTGACGAGCCTGGACAACGTGTCGTGCACGTCTGCTGGAGCGAATTGGCCTGACGTGCCTGACGGTTCATAGGGCTCGGCTACTGGTCGGTGTCGGGGATCCAGGAGCCGTGGATGCCGCCGGTGACGCGGCGGGGCAGGTGGACGGTGGCGATCCGGTCGAGGCCGGTGGCGTCCAGGACCAGGAGCTGCGAGGCGTCCTGCTTGAGATCGGAGACGACGGTGAGGAGGAAGCCGTCGTCCTCGCTGGTGGCGCCTTCGGCGGGGACGAAGACGGCCTCGCTGGGCAGGCGGGCGTCGCCGGCCTGGTGGACGCGGCGGGCGCCGGTCGCGCGGTCGTACTTGACGACGCCGTAGCCGCCGAAGCCGTCCTGGTCAGGGAAGGAGATGGCGTAGGTGTAGCGGTTCTCGGTCCCGAGGTAGTCCTCGTTGAGGGTGGGGAACTCCACGGCGAGGTCGTCGATCGTCTGCTCGTCGACGCTGCCCTGGGCGAGGTCGACGACCCAGCGGCGGGTGTAGGAGCGGGTGTTGGGCTCGGTGCCGCGGCCCGGCGCGCCGACCCACCAGTTCCAGGACAACTGGAAGCCCTGCCGGTCGACGGTGGGGCCCTCCAGGACGATGCGGCCCTGGCCGTCCTCATAGGCGTTGGCGGCGTGCAGCATGTTGCCGGGCTCGATGTCGAACCAGCGGATCTTGGCGGCGCCGTCGGCGGTGCGCGGCATGACGCAGATGCGGGAGGGCTGGGCGTCGCTCCAGCCATAGGGGATGCCGGAGTGCTCGGTCGGGTCGAAGGTGACCGAGCCCTCGACGAAGACCACGTGGTGGCGGGTGATCGCGAAGTCGTGCTTGAGGGAGGCCGAGGCGCCGGAGATCTCGGCGCTGTGCACGATCTGCCCCTTGGCGTCGGCGATGTAGTACAGGAGGTAGGGCGGGAACGGCGAGGAGCCGAAGAAGTGCAGTTCGCCGGTGACGGGGTCGGTCTTGGGGTGGGCGGTCATCGCGCTGCGCAGCTTGCCGTCGAAGTCGTAGGCGCCTACGGTCTCCAATTCGGCGTCCAGCTCGAACGGGAAGTTCGCCTCGCACAAGGCCAGCAGGCGTCCGGCGTGCTCGATGACGTGCGTGCCGGCCGGGCTGGCGGTCAGGTCCGGACCGTGCTCGGTCATGTAGGGGGCGCCGTCCAGGGCGGGGGTGCGGACCCACCGATTGCGGTACCACTCGGCCCGGCCGTCCCGCAGCCGGATCCCGTGGACCATGCCGCTGCCCTTGAACCAGTGCGTCGGGGCGACGCCCGGCTTGGGGTTGTGGCTGTTACGGATCAGCCGGCCGTTCAGCTCGGGCGGCAGGTGGCCTTCGACGGTCAGCCCGGTCGCGGTGATCTCGTCGACGGCGGGGGTGTAATGGCCGGTCAGGTAGGGCTTGGTGGTCATGGGGAATTCCTCTTCCTTGATGTGGTGCGGGTGTTCTGCGGTGACACGGGTCGTCATCAGGCGGGCTGCTCGGCGTGGGTCTTCAGGGCCGCGAGCCAGGATTCGAGTGAGGCGTGCAGGGCCTGGCCGAGTTGCTCGGCGGCGGCCTCGACGGGCGCCCCGGCCCACGACTCCTCGGTGTGGACGGTGACGCGGTCGCCGTCGGCGGTGAACGTCCACACGTGCACGCCGTCGATGCCGCCGGCCGGGCCGCCCCACACGATCCGCTCGCCGGGGACGACCTCGAAGACGGTGGAGGTGATGTCCAGGCCGTGGGTGGTCCACCGGAAGGAGCCGCCGGGCTCCACCGGGCCGATGAGCGTGGCGGTGTCGATGTCGTCGTTCCAGGTCGGCCAGGCGTCGATGCCGGTGTGCAGCGCCCACACACGATCGATCGGGGCGTCGATGGTGGTGGACAGGCGGACGATCACCGGAGCGGTCTCGTCGATGGTGCGCATTTCGGGGTTCCTTTCGGTCGAACGGGTCAGCCAGGCGGCCAGGACGGCCGTGGCGAGCAGGACGGCGGCCGAGGCGGCGAACGCCGCGCGGTAGCCGTCGGTGAGGGCTTGGAGCTGCGGTGAAGAGGAGCCTGCGGTGACCGACCCGGCCAGCGTGGCCAGGACGGCGAGCCCTATCGCGCCGCCGACCTGGCGGGTGGTGTTCACCAGCCCGCCGGCCGTTCCGGAGTCCTCCTTGGCGATTTCGGCCATGGACAGGTCGGTGAGCTGGATGAAGGCGACACTGAGACCGAGCCCGATGAGCAGGCTCGGACCGAGCACGTCGGCGAGGTAGCTGCTTGCGGCGCTGATCTGCGCCAGCCACAGCGTCCCGGCGGCCTGCACGAGCAGGGCGGACACCAGCGTCCGGCGGGATCCGAGCCGGGCGGTGAGCCGGGGGGAGAGGGCGGAACCGACCATGACGGCGCCGGCGAGCGGAAGCTGGCCCAGGCCGGTGACCAGCGGGCTCTCGCCGAGGACCTCCTGCTGGTAGAGCGGCAGGAAGAAGAACAGCGCGAGCCACACCGACCCGAACACGGCCATCAGCAGGTTGCCGGCGGCCACCCGGCCGCCCCGCACCAGCCGCGGCGGCACCAGCGGATCGGGATGACGGCGTTCCACCAGGACGAACACCGCGCCGAGGACGGCGGCCACGGCGAGGGCGCCCAGGACGCGCCCGTCGGTCCAGCCTTGTGCGCGTGCCGTGCTCAGACCCCATACCAGGCCAGTCAGGGACAGAGTGATCGTGAGGGTGCCGAGCGGGTCGAACCGGCCGCCGCGGCGCGGCTGGGCACGCGGGGTGCCGAGCGCGACGGCCAGCAGCACCGCGAAGGTACCGGCGGTGACGGCGAAGAACAGCGCCCGCCAGCCCCACGCCTGGGCCAGGAGACCGCCCAGGAGCACCCCGGCGGCGCCGCCGGCGCCCGAGACCGCGCCCCACACCCCCAGCGCCCTGCCCCGGCCGGGGCCAGGCGGGAACAGGCCCATCACCACGGCCAGCGCAGCCGGGGCGATCGCCGCCGCTCCCATCCCCTGCACGGCACGGGCCGTGATCAGCACACCCGCCGAGGACGCCAGACCCGACGCGGCCGAGGCCGTCCCGAAGACCGCCAGCCCGCCGAGCAGGAGCCTGCGATGGCCCAGCAGGTCCGCGGCCCGCCCGCCGGCCAGCAGCAGGGCGCCGAACGCCAGCCCGTAGGCGTTGACGACCCACGTCGTGGCGTCGTCGGAAAGACCGGCGCCGTCCCGGATCTGGGGGAGCGCCACGTTCACGATCGAGTTGCCGAGCACGACGAGGAACTGCGCCGCGGCCAAGGCGGCGAGCGCTGGGCCAGTGGCTGTCTTACGCATCTCCGACTCCAGTGTGTGTGGTTAATCACTCAGTCTTGCGTGGGAAAGAAGCGGGGCTCGCGCCCCGCCGACGTCGCCCGGGATGGCTCAATAGTGCGTGATGCCCGCCGAGAGGGTCCGCGCCCAGGGCGCCTGCACCTCGTCGGCGCCGGTGGACACCAGCAGGTGGCACAACATGCCCCGGGCGAAGAAGTCCTGGACGTGGGCCTCGCTGCCACCGGAGGCGCCGCGCACGTACTCCACCAGACGGGCGTAGCCCTGCCGGACCGCCTCGCGCACGGCGGGCTCGGACACCGCCGCCGCCTGGGCGTGCAGCTGGATCAGCATCAGATCGTTGTCGCTGATCAGATGCGCGTAGGCGTCGCCCATCGCGCGCAGGACGCTCTCGGCCGAGCCGCCGGCATGGGTGGCCACCGCCTGCTCCAGCGCGCTGCGCACCTTCACGAAGCAGTGCTCGACGACCGCCACGAACAGCGACTCCTTGCTCGGGAACAGCCGGTAGACATAGGCCTGGGAGATGCCTGCCGCCTTGGCGACCTCCGTCGTGGTCGTGCCCCAGTAGCCGCGGGCCGCGAAGGCGCCGATGGCGGTGGCGAGCACCGTCTCCCGGCGCTCCTCGGCGGTGGACAGCTGTCGCGCTCGGCTCGTCGTCATGTGAGTAATAAACCACTCACACTTCCTGGCGTCAAGCCAGCCACTCGACCGCCGCCCCCGATCCGGGGCGGCGACGGCTCGCGCCGGCACCGTCCGGGCGGCCTTCACCGTGCGGCACCGGGTCGTCGCCACGACGTCGATGCGGGTGGGGCCCGGCTGGAGGGCTTCCCCGCAGTCGTGGCGGCTTCCGCGGCGGCTCGTACCGCGCGCTGAACGCGGTCTCCGGGACGGTGAGCCCACAGACGGCGTCGCCGTCGCGTGCCCGTGCCGGACGTCTTCCAGATCGCGCTCGAGATCAAGGTGGCGGCGCCGGATCAGCGACCCAGATCGTGACCGGCGGGGCCAGAGCGGCGGGCTGCTCGGCGGCCGCCTCCAGCGCCGGGCTCTGCTGCAGCAGGCCGGACACCTAGGCGAGGCCGAGGTCCCGCCGCACGCGGGCGTAGTGGCGGCCCGGTAGCAGGCTGCCGACCGCCCACGGCTGGTTCTCCGGCATGCGCCTGCCCAAGCCCTCCAGCAGGCGCTGCGCGCCGGTGAGGTGGCCGCCGTGGTAGAGCGCCGCGCCGAACAGGTGCGCGGCGTCCAGCGCCCTAGGATGCGGCCGGGCGCTCGCGCGCCACTTGTCGGCCGCCGCAACCAGCGGGCCGGCCACCTCAGGGTCGCCGAAGTAGCCTTCGAGGATCTCCCGCGCCGTACGCTCCGACTCGCCGATCCGGCCCCACGCGACTTCGAAGTGGGCCAGCGCCAGCGTTGCCGTCACCGGGTCGCCCGGCGGCGCCGCGTCCGCCGCGTGGCGGGCGAAGGCCAGCACCTCGTCGTCGGAGCCGTACCACTTGCCGCACAGCACCTGGACGCGGGTGTAGTGGCCCGGATACAGGTGCGGAGCGCGGGCGGTCAGCTCCGTCCAGAGGCGGTCGAGCTCCTGCCGGCCGGCCTGCGCGCCGAGCGCGTGCCACTGCAGCCGCTCCCACGGAACGGGATCGTCCGGACGGGCCTCGGCGGCCTGCCGCAGCGGGACGGCGGCGTCCGCCAGCACCTCGTGGAAGCGGGCGAAGCGCTGGTCGCCCACGTACGCGGCGTAGGAGCCGCCGCGGATCGCCCATGCCTGCCTGATCCGGGCGGCGCCGAGCCAGAGCAACGCGTCGGGGTCGTCGCCGGCCAGGCGGAGCAGCGCCTCGGTGTGCGCACGGGCGGCGATCCCCAGTTGCTCGACGCGCAGCGCACGCACCTCGTGGTCGTCGCGCGCCTGGCGGACCAGCTCCAGGCCCGCCTCCAGCCGTCCGGCCCGCACCTGGCGCAGCGCCTGCTCCAGCGCGGGATCGTCCCACGACCGGCCCGGACGCATCCGCGAGGTCTTGTCGAGCAGCTCGGCCGCGGCCGTGATCACCCGTATCAAGGACATCCGTGATCAATACCGCACGTGATCATGGTGTCGCAACAGCGCCAAGCGGCTAGTTCCAGGCACCAGGCACCCCGTAGGGCACCTTGCCTTCGAGCTGCTCCTGATCGAGCACCTCGCTCTGCAGAGGCAGCGCAACGGTGACCTGCCGTCCCCAGGTGGAGTAGCGGGTGTCCGCCGTGAGCCGGAACACGGACCCCTTCCAGTGGTGCATGACCCCCTTGGCCGTGACTCGCTCCACCAGTCCGGCCGTGCTCAGGCGGATGGTGTAGGAGATGGTGCTGACGGGCTCGCTCAAGGAGTAGCCGCGAAAGCGCGAGGCGAAAGAACGCGACACCTTGACCAGCTTGTCAGCCTTGATCATGCCCTTCACCACCCCGCCCCGCCAGGACGTGCGGTGGGCCAGCAGCGTCTTGAGCGTGGCGGGCTCCAGCACCTCCAGCAGCGGGTTGCTGGCCGGCAGATCGGTGTGCGGATAGCGCACCCAGCTCGTGCCCTGCGGCAGTACGTCGGCGAATCGGGGGCCGGAGACGTAGTCGTCGTGGCCTGACGAGATCACCCTCAGGGGCAGCTCTTCAGCGGCGGCGTCCTCGGCCATGCCGAGTTTCTTCAGACCGCTCATCACCGTCTTGCTGAACCGCACGCGCTGGGACGTGTCAGAGGCGATCTCGCCTTGCGGCCCGAACCCGACCGTGCCGTCCAGGGCCAGGGTGTAGGACCCGGCGCGACCGTGGTCCGCCTTCGCGGTGGACACGATGACACCCATGACGGTCCGCTTCATCACGTTCCTCTGGAGATGGTGGGAGGGCGCAACAATCTTGTGCCTACGAGATCAACTGTCAAGCTGAACCGTGACCGTGGGGTCCCGGGCGGGGCCGGAACTCGGTGACGATCCTGAGCCCGACGTCATGAACTGCTGCGACCACTCCGCGGACGACGTTTGTCTGGGCCGGTGAAGCCCGGTTCCGGACAATCCAGCAGCCGCCAAGGCTGAGCCCTGACACGCCTACTGGGGCGTGCCTCCTCATCGAGCCGCGAGAGGCAATCCGTGATCGATAAAATGCCGCTGCGACGTCTGGCCGCCGGTCTGGGCAGCGCCGTCGTAGCGCTGGGTGGTGTCGGTGTGCTGTTCACCGCGACTCCCGCAGTGGCCTCGGCCAGCACAGCCACCGCCCTGATCTTCAAGTGCAAGTACGACGGCAACGTCCGCAGCTCTCCCCGGCTCGGACAGCCCAACTTCCTCTTCACCTGCTATGCGGGGACGCAGATCTACCCGCGCTGCTGGGTTCGTGGAGACTACAGCGGCGGGGACAACCGCTGGTACACCTGGCGTGGCGGCCAGGGCCAGCCGGACCGCTACATCCACTTCAGCCAGGTCTCCAGCGAAGGAGACGGCGGCGGCATGATCCAATGCCCCTGGTGCATCGGAAGTAGGTCCCTTCCGGCTCGGTCACGTAACGGCACCTGGACGGGTGGCGCGTGACCGAGCCGGAAGGCCGCGTCGGATGACGCAACCGGGGTTGCAGTGGACGTCCGTGTCGTACCGGGCGGCAGCACGCGCATCCGCGGTCCGCAGCTTCGCATGCGCGTGGCGACCGGCTCTCATCGAAGCGTGCAGGCCGTGAAGCAGGCCAGGGCGGGGCGAGGGGACGGGCGTCTTCTGGAGTGCCGTCGGCCGGCGGGGGTGGTGGCGAGGGGACGGGGTTGGGGGGCTGGTCAGGGGGTGGACGGCGCCGGCGGGGAAGCGATGATCGGGTGTTCGTCGAAGCCACGTTCGAGGAAGTGTTGGGTAGCCTGGTCAGAGACGGCCCTGCCAGGCCCCGCTTCTTCCGTTCCCTCATGCCCTGAAGGTTCCGACGCCTATCGGCCCGCTACGTTTCCCCGCCGGCCCTGCCCGCAGGCCGGCTCAGTCACTGAGCGTCCACCCAACGCGAGCGAGGAGAGAATTTTGTCCCAAGCAGCAGAGGTTCTCGAACTGGACGACACCATCGCCGACGGTGGCACGGCCGTCGGCGCCGACTCGGTCAAGACCTATCTGAAGGAGATCGGGCGCGTCCCGCTGCTCACCGCGGAGCAGGAGATCGAGCTGGCCAAGCGCATCGAGGCCGGCCTGTTCGCCAGGGAACGGCTCGACAGCGAGCCCGGCCTGCCCTCCGAGCTGCGTGCCGACCTGGAGTGGATCGCCGACGACGGCCTTCGTGCCAAGCGCCGCATGCTGGAGGCCAACCTCCGGCTCGTCGTCTCCATCGCCAAGCGTTACACCGGCCGCGGCATGCTCTTCCTCGACCTGATCCAGGAGGGGAACCTCGGCCTGATCCGGACGATCGAGAAGTTCGACTACCGGCTCGGCTACAAGTTCTCCACCTACGCCACCTGGTGGATCAAGCAGGCCATCACCCGTGCCATGGCCGACCAGGCCCGGACGATCCGCATCCCCGTGCACATGGTCGAGCTGATCAACAAGGTGGCCCGCGTGCAGCGCCGCCTGCAGTCCGACCTGGGCCGCGAGCCCACCCCCGAGGAGATCGCCGCCGAGACCGATCTCGACGTCGAGCGGGTGTCGGAGGTGCAGGGCTACGGCCGGGAGCCGATCTCGCTGAGCACGCCGCTCGGCGAGGAGGGCGACAGCGAGTTCGGCGACCTGATCGAGGACACCGAGGCCGTCTCCCCGGCCGACGCGGTCTCGTTCACGCTGCTGCAGCAGCAGTTGCACAGCCTGCTCGACCAGCTTTCCGAGCGCGAGGCGGGCGTGATCACGATGCGCTACGGCCTGGCCGACGGCAAGCCGCGCACCCTCGACGAGATCGGCCGCGTCTACGGCGTCACCCGTGAGCGCATCCGGCAGATCGAGGCCAAGACCATGTCCAAGCTGCGTCACCCCTCCCGGGCCATGGCGCTGCGCGACTACCTGAGCTGACCGCCCGGTCCCGGGAGCGGCGGCACGCCGCTGCCTGAGCCGATCGTTCCCGCCCGGGAACGGCATCACGCGACACGCCGAGCAGGGCTCGCCGCGTGGACGTGGAGCGTCACCGCCTTGTCGACCGAACCAGCCGCCGCGACGCCGGCGCGACCAGCGACAGGCACGACCTCCGTCCACCCCGGCGACGGCCACCCGAGCACCCGCGTGCCGCGTGCCGCGCGCCACGGCGACGCGCCCGTCACCCACGGGGAAGAGCGGTCCAGGGGTGGGAAAGGGCGGGTAAAAGGGCGCTCTGGAGTGTGTGGAGCCTGGAGCGGGCCGGGTGGGCCGGACCTACTCTGCCCAACGTGAAACGCTCCCGTACGAGCCTCGTCCACCAGGCCGCCTACGCGTTCCGGCACCCCCACAGGATCGCCCCCCACCTGCGCCGGCTGGCCCGCGACACCTGGTTCCGGCTCCGCACCCACGACCACGTCACCTACTACCGCGCCGTCATGAGGTCCGACACGGCCCGCGACCCCGAGGGCGCCGTGGGGTCGCACCGGCACCGGCGCTGGCTCGCCCTGGGACGCATGCAGTTCGACTACCTGGTGGAGCACGGGCTCAAGCCCGACTGCCGGATGCTGGAGATCGGCTGCGGGAACCTGCGCGCCGGCCGCCTGTTCATCGGCTACCTGTTCACCGGCAACTACTACGGCATCGACATCTCGCCCGACATCCTGCTGGCCGCCCAGGACACGGTCGAGAAGCACGCCCTGCAGGACAAGTTGCCGTACCTGGCGCCGGTGCGCGACCTGCGGCTGGCGTTCCTGCCGGACGAGTACTTCGACGTCGTCCACGCCCACAGCGTCTTCTCGCACTCGCCGATCGAGGTCATCGAGGAGTGCTTCGCCAACGTGGGCCGGGTCATGAAGCCGGACGGCTGGTTCGACTTCACCTTCGACCGGACCGAGGGCGAGGAGCACCACGTCCTGCGCGAGGACTTCTACTACCGCACCGAGACGCTGGTCGAACTGGCCCGCAAGCACGGTCTGAAAGCGACGTTCATGGACGACTGGGAGCAGGGCCCACATAAGCAGTCGAAAATCCGCATCACCCGGCGATAACCTCCCGGAGAGTGAGAGACCTCCGCCTGCTGCCCAAGGCCCACCTGCACGTCCACCTGGAGAGCACCGTACGGCCCGCGACCGTGCGCGAGCTGGGCGGCCCGCCCGAGCCCGAGGGCCCGTTCGCCGATTTCCGCGAGTTCGCCGACCAGCGGGCCAAGGTGCGCGGCCTGCTGCGCACCCCTGAGCACTTCCGGCGCGTCGCCCTGGAGTTCTGCGAGGACGAGGCCGCCCAGGGCACCCGCTACGTCGAGGTCACCTTCACCGCCGCCGCCCACGGCGAACGGCTGGGCGCCCCGGAGATGCCGCTGGAGGCGGTGCTCGACGGCCTGGCCGAGGGCAGGCGGTACGGCGTCGAGGCCCGGGTGCTGCTCGACCACTCCAGGCGGCGGCCCCTGGAGCGGCTGTGGCGGACGTACGAGCTGGCCACCCGCTACGACGAGGTGATCGGCCTCGGGCTCGCGGGCGACGAGGCCCATCCGCTGGCCCCCTTCGCCGAGGTGTTCGCCGCGGCCGGGGACGCGGGCCTGCACCTGGTGCACCACGCGGGCGAGGCCGCCGGGCCGGCGAGCATCCGCGAGGCGCTGGACCTCGGCCGCACCGAGCGGCTCGGCCACGGCATCCGGGTGCTGGACGACCCGGCGCTGGTGGCAGAGGTGCGCGAGCGCGGCGTCCCGCTGGAGGTCTGCCCCACGTCGAACGTCCTGCTCGGGCTGGTGCCGTCACTGGCCGAGCACCCGCTGCCGCGCCTGCGCGAGGCGGGGCTCGCGGTCACGGTCAACACCGACGGCGAGACGGCGCTGGCCGACGAGTACCTGCGGCTGCGCGAGGTCTTCGGGTACGGCGACGACGTCCTGGCCGAGCTGGCCCGCGCCTCGATCAGGGCCTCCTTCGCCCCGGACGCCCTCAAGACGGACCTGCTGGCCGCCGTCGACGCCTGGCTCCGCTGACCCGACCGGCCCCCGCCGGGCACGGCGATCTCCGTCACATCGTGGAATAGTTGGCGAATCGGCGACCGTTGCGAACGGAGGTGGCGCGAACGCCACGACAGTGGCAGCCCGCGGCCTCGACGGGCCGGGGCCGACCGCCCGACCGAAGGAGCAGCGTTTGCGCACCGACTCGGCAGACTTAAGACTCAGGACCGCGTCGGCGGTATACCCGGCGGGCATGCTGGCCGCGCCGCCCCGCACGCTGATCGACATCCTCGACGAGACCACCCGCCGCCACCCCGACGCGCCCGCGCTGGACGACGGCGCCGTGTGCCTGGACTACCGGTCGCTGCGCGCCGAGGTCGACCGGGTCGCCGCCGAGCTGGCCGCGGCCGGCGTCGGGCGCGGTTCCCGGGTGGGCGTGCGCATCGCCTCCGGCACCGCCGAGCTGTACGTCTCCATCCTCGCCGTGCTCGCGGCCGGCGCCGCGTACGTCCCCGTGGACGCCGACGACCCGGACGAACGCGCCGAACTCGTCTTCGCCGAGGCCGCCGTGGACGCCGTGCTCGACGGCGGCCCGGTCACGCCCGCCCGCCAGGCGGCCACGCCCGAGCGGCCCACCCCGGACGACGACGCCTGGATCATCTTCACCTCCGGCTCCACCGGCAGGCCCAAGGGCGTGGCGGTGACGCACCGCTCGGCCGCCGCGTTCGCCGACGCCGAGGCCGGGCTCTTCCTGCAGGACCGGCCGCTCGGCCCCGGTGACCGGGTGCTGGCCGGGCTGTCGGTGGCCTTCGACGCCTCCTGCGAGGAGATGTGGCTGGCCTGGCGGCACGGCGCCTGCCTGGTGCCCGCGCCCAGAGCGCTCGTGCGCACCGGCATGGACCTGGCCCCCTGGCTGGCCGGGCAGGGCGTCACCGCCGTCTCGACGGTGCCGACGCTGGCCGCGCTCTGGCCCCCCGCGCACCTCGACGGCATCCGGCTGCTCGTCTTCGGCGGCGAGGCCTGCCCGCCCGAGCTCGCCGAACGGCTGGCCGTGCCCGGCCGCGAGGTGTGGAACACCTACGGGCCCACCGAGGCGACCGTGGTGGCCTCGGCCGCCCGCCTGACGGGGGAGGGGCCCGTACGCATCGGCCTGCCCCTGGACGGCTGGGACCTGGCGGTCGTGGACGGCGCGGGCGAGCCGGTCGCCATGGGCGAGACCGGCGAGCTGATCATCGGCGGCGTGGGCCTGGCCCGCTACCTCGACCCGGCCAAGGACGCCGAGAAGTACGCGCCGCTGCCGTCCCTGGGCTGGGAGCGCGCCTACCGCAGCGGCGACCTCGTCCGCGCCGAGCCCGAGGGTCTCGTCTTCGCCGGCCGCGCCGACGACCAGGTGAAACTGGGCGGACGCCGGATCGAGCTCGGCGAGGTGGACGCCGCGCTGAACGCGCTGCCCGGCGTCACCGGCGCGGCCGCGGCCGTCCGCACCGCGGGCGGCGGCCACCAGGTGCTCGTCGGCTACGTCGTCACCGGGCCCGGCTTCGACGCCGGACGGGCCCGCGAGCTGCTGGCCGGCTCGCTGCCCGCCGCGCTCGTGCCCCGCCTGGCCCCTGTGGACGCCCTGCCCACCAGGACCTCCGGCAAGATCGACCGGGACGCGCTCCCGTGGCCGCTGGACGGCCCGGCCGCCGCGGACCCCGGCCTGACCCCGGCCCAGGCGCTGCTGGCCGCGCAGTGGACCGAGATCCTCGGCGTGCGCCCGGAAGGGCCCGGGGCGGACTTCTTCGCCGACGGCGGCACCAGCCTGGCCGCCGCCCGCCTGGTCTCCGTGCTCCGGGCCACCCACCCCGACGTGGCCGTCGGCGACGTCTACGCCCACCCGACCCTCGCCGGACTGGCCGAGCTGCTGGCCGCCAGGGGCGGGACGCAGGCCCCCGCGCACGCCGCGGCCGCCCCCATGCCGAAACGCGCCGCGCTGGCGCAGACCGCGCTGATGATCCCGCTGCTCACCGTGGGCGCGCTGCGCTGGGTCGTGCCGCTGGCCGCGCTCGGCAACGTGCTCGCCCCGCCGTGGGCGCCGCGGCTGTCGTGGTGGTGGGTGACGCTCGGCGCGCTGGCGTTCGTCACCCCCATGGGACGCATGGGCCTGTCGGCGGCGGTCGCCCGGCTGCTGCTGCGCGGCGTGCGCCCCGGCCCCCACCCGCGCGGCGGCGGCGTGCACCTGCGGTTGTGGTTCGCCGAGCGGTTCGCCGACCGGCTCGGCGTGCCCGACCTGGCCGGCGCGCCGTGGATGGCCTGGTACGCCCGGCTGCTCGGCGCCACCGTCGGCCCGGACGCCGACCTGCACTCGCCTCCGCCGATCACCGGCCTGCTCAAGCTGGGCAGGGGCGCCTCCGTCGAGCAGGAGGTCGACCTGTCCGGCCACTGGTACGACGGCGACCTGCTGCGCGTCGGCGAGATCCGCATCGGCGCGGGCGCCACCGTCGGCTCCCGCTCGACCCTGCTGCCCGGCGCGCGCGTCGGCAAGAACGCGCAGGTCGCCCCCGGTTCCGCGGTGGCCGGGACGGTCCCGTCGGGCGAGCGCTGGGCCGGCGTCCCGGCCTTCCGCCAGGGCAAGCCGCGCCGTTCCCGGCCGGCGGAGCGCGCCGCCCGCTCCCGCCCGTGGGTCGCGCTGTACGGGGTGAGCGCGGTCGTGCTCAGCCTGCTCCCGGTGGCCGCGGCCGGTGTCGCGCTCGCCGTCCTGGCCGCCTTCGCCGGGGACGAGCCGACGCTCGGCGGCGCGCTGGCCGCCGCCCTGCCCGCCGTGCCGTTGGCCACGGTCGCCGGCATGGCCGCCTTCGCGCTGGTCACGCTGGCCGGCGTGCGGCTGCTCGGCCTGGGGCTGCACCCCGGTCACCATCCGGTGCACAGCCGTCCGGCCTGGCAGGCGTGGGTGACCGGCCGGCTGATGGCCTCGGCCCGGGTGTGGCTGTTTCCGCTGTACGCCAGCGTCCTGACGCCCGTCTGGCTGCGGGCGCTCGGCATGAAGGTGGGCCGCGGCGCCGAGCTGTCCACGGTGCTCGCGCTGCCCACGATGACCTCCGTCGGCGACGGCGCCTTCCTGGCCGACGACACCATGGTGGCCCCGTACGAGCTGGACGGCGGCTGGATGCGCCTGGCCTCGGCGCGGATCGGCAAGCGCGCCTTCCTCGGCAACTCCGGGATGACCGCCCCCGGCCGCAAGGTGCCCAAGGACGGCCTGGTCGGCGTGCTGTCGGCGACGCCCAAGAAGGCCAAGTCGGGCTCCTCGTACGTGGGCATGCCGCCCATGGAGCTGCGCCGTACGGCCGAGGAGGCCGACCGCAGCAGGACCTACGACCCGCCCGCGCGGTACCGGGCGGCGCGGGCGCTGGTCGAGGTGTGCCGGGTGGTGCCCGCGATGGGCGTGGTCGCGCTGGCCGTGCTGGCGGTGGCGGCGTTCGAGTGGCTGGCCGCCGGTCACGGCTTCGCCGTGGCCGCCGCGCTCGGCGGGCTGGTGGTGCTGGCCGCCGGGGTGCTCGCCGCGGCGGTCGCCACGGCCGCCAAATGGGCGCTGGTCGGCCGGATCAAGGCCGGGAACAGGCCGCTGTGGAGCTCGTTCGTGTGGCGCAACGAGCTGGCGGACAACTTCGTCGAGGTGCTGGCCGCGCCCTGGTTCGCCCAGCCGTGGCTGGGGACCGCCCCGCTGAACGTGTGGCTGCGCTCCCTCGGGGCACGCATCGGACGTGGGGTCACCTGCGAGACGTACTGGCTGCCGGAGGCGGATCTGGTGGCGCTCGGCGACGGCGCGTGCGTCAACCGGGGATGCGTGCTGCAGACGCACCTGTTCCACGACCGGGTCATGAGCATCGACACGGTGACGCTGGAGGCCGGCGCGACGCTCGGCCCGCACGGCGTCGTCCTGCCCGCCGCGCGGGTGGGCACGGGCACGACGGTCGGGCCGGCGTCCCTGGTCATGCGCGGCGAGGCGCTGCCCGGCGGCAGCCGGTGGTTCGGCAACCCCGTCTCGGCGTGGCGATGACGGCGTACTTCCCCGGGCACGGCGACCACCGGTACGCGGTCGAGCACTACGACCTGGCGCTGCACTACCGGCTCGCGGCCAACCGGCTCGACGGCACCGCCCGCCTGACGGTCCGCGCCGCCGAGCCGCTCGCCGATCTCGGCCTCGACCTCGGCCACTTCCGCGTCCAGGGCGTCACGGTGGCCGGCCGGGCCGTCCGCCACACGCACGGCCAGGGCAAGCTGCGCCTCACCCTGCCCGGCCCGCTGGCCGCCGGGGAGCGGGCCGTCGTCGAGGTGCGGTACGCGGGCACGCCCGTCCCGGTGCGCAGCCCGTGGGGCGGCCTCGGCTGGGAGGAGCTGACCGACGGCGCGCTGGTGGCCGGTCAGCCGATCGGCGCGCCCTCCTGGTTCCCGTGCAACGACCGGCCGGACGACAAGGCCCCCTACCGGATCTCGGTGACGACGGCGCCGGCGTACCAGGTGATCGCCAACGGCGTGCTCACCGCCAGGCGGCGGGCGTCGGGGACCACGACGTGGGTCTACGAGCAGGCCGAGCCGATGGCGACGTACCTGGCCAGCGTGCAGATCGGGCGCTACCAGCTGTCGGAGGCGGGCGGCGCGCGCCTGGCCCACCCCGCGCGGCTGGCCGCCCGCGCCCGGCACGACTTCGGCCGCCAGGGCGAGATGATGGCGCTGTTCGGCGAGCTGTTCGGGCCCTACCCGTTCAGCGGCTACACCGTCGTCGTGGCCGACGACGACCTGGACATCCCGGTCGAGGCGCAGGGCATGTCGATCTTCGGCAGGAACCACGTGGACGGCGCGCGCGGCTGCGAGCGGCTGGTCGCGCACGAGCTGGCCCACCAGTGGTTCGGCAACAGCCTCACCGTGGCGGGGTGGGCCGACATCTGGCTGCAGGAGGGGTTCGCCACGTACGCGGAGTGGTTGTGGTCGGAACGCTCGGGCGGCCCGCCCGCGGACGAGCACGCGCTGCGCTGGCACCGCAGGCTCGCCGCCCTGCCGCAGGACTTCGTGCTGGCCGACCCCGGCCCGGCCGCGCTGTTCGACGACCGCGTCTACAA
The DNA here is from genome assembly GCF_044465465.1 of Nonomuraea sp. NPDC049655. Lineage (NCBI taxonomy): Bacteria > Bacillati > Actinomycetota > Actinomycetes > Streptosporangiales > Streptosporangiaceae > Nonomuraea > Nonomuraea sp. NPDC049655. The sequence continues at coordinate 11,182 of NZ_JBITLS010000014.1, read as the reverse complement.
GCGCGGCGCGCTGACCCTGCACGCCCTCCGCCGGGCGGCCGGCGACCAGGCGTTCTTCACGCTCCTGCGCTCCTGGGCCGACAGCCGCCGGTACGGCAGCGTCACCACGCGGGAGTTCGCCGCGCACGCCGAGCGGCACGTCCCGGCCGGCGCGCTGCTGACCGCGTGGCTGCACGACCGGCCCCTGCCGCCGATGGCGGGCGGCGCCCTGACCCGCGACCGCGGCGCCTGACCGGCCCCGAGCCGCGCGTACCGCGCCGACCTGGTCGGACGGTCGCCGGGGTGGCGGCTCGGGGACGGGCCCGTCCGCTCATAGCCTGGTCGCATGGTGACCCGGCTCGCGACCTGCAACCTGTGCGAGGCCATGTGCGGCCTGCGCGTCGACCTGGACGGCGACCGGATCACCGGCATCCGCGGCGACGAGGACGACCCGCTGTCGGCCGGGCACCTGTGCCCCAAGGCGGTGGCCCTGCAGGACGTGCGCGAGGACCCCGACCGGCTGCGCCGTCCCGTGGTCCGCACCCCGGACGGCTGGCGCGAGGTCTCCTGGGCGGACGCGTTCGACCTGGTCGCCGCCCGGCTGGCCGGGACGCGCATCGTGCACGGCCCCGACGCCGTGGCCGTCTACCTCGGCAACCCGGTGGTCCACAGCCTGGGCGCGCTGACGCACGCGCCGCCGTTCGCCCGCCTGCTGGGCACCCGCAACCGCTACTCCGCCGCCTCCCTCGACCAGCTCCCGCACCAGTACGTCGCCCGCCACCTGTACGGCAGCCAGTGGCTGCTCCCCGTGCCCGACATCGACCGCACGGCCTACTTCCTGGCCTTCGGCGCCAACCCGGCCGTCTCCAACGGCAGCGTGATGAGCGCGCCCGGCGTCGTCCGGCGCATCCGCGACCTGCGCGCCCGCGGCGGCCGGATGGTGCTGTTCGACCCGCGCCGCACGGAGACCGCCCGCCTCGCCGACGAGCACCACTTCGTCCGTCCCGGCACCGACGCCGCGCTCATCCTGGCCATGGTCGGCCTGATCGTCGCCGGCGGCGCCGCCCGTCCCGCGCCCTACGTGGACGGGCTCGACCGGCTGGCCCCGGCGCTGGAGGCGTTCACGCCGGAGCGGGCCGCGGCCGTCACCGGCGTGCCGGCCGAGGTGATCACCCGGATCGCGGCCGAGTTCGCCGCCGCCCCCACCGCCGCCGCCTACGGCCGGATCGGCGTGTCCACCCAGCGGTTCGGCACCCTGTGCCAGTGGGGGATCCAGCTGCTGAACCTGGTCACCGGCAACCTCGACCGGCCCGGCGGCACGCTGATGAGCAGGCCGGCCGTCGACCCGGTGCGCAACCGCCTGATCGACCCCGGCCACGAGGGCAGGTGGCGCAGCCGGGTGCGCGGCCTGCCGGAGTTCGGCGGCGAGCTGCCCGCCGCGGCGCTCGCCGAGGAGATCCGCACGCCCGGCGCAGGGCAGGTGCGGGCGCTGGTGACCATCGCCGGCAACCCGGTGCGCTCGGCCCCCGGCGGGCACGAGCTGTCGCGGGCCCTTTCCGGACTCGACTTCATGGTCAGCCTCGACTTCTACGTCAACGAGACCACCCGGCACGCCGACGTCATCCTGCCGCCCACCGACCTGCTCGAACGCGACCACTACGACCTCGTCTTCAACCTGGTCGCGGTCCGCGACCACGCCCGCTACACCCCGGCCGTGCTGCCCAGGACGCCCGGCGCCCGGCACGACTGGGAGATCCTGCGCGAGCTGGCCCGGCAATACGGCCGCCTGGTCCGGGCCGGGTCGCTGTCCGACCGGCTCATGCTGCGGCTCTCGCCGGAGCGGATCGTGGACCTCGGGCTGCGGGCGGGGCCGTACCGGCTGAGCGTGGCGCGGTTGCGCCGCCACCCGCACGGGCTGGACCTGGGCCCGCTCAAGCCGAGCCTGCCGGGCCGGCTGCGCACGCCGGGCCGCCGAGTCCAGGCCGCGCCGCCCGTCCTGCTCGACGGGCTCGCCCGCGCCCGCGCCGAGCTGCTGGCCCCCGCCCCCGCCGGGCTGCTGCTGATCGGCCGCCGGCACCTGCGCGACGACAACTCCTGGCTGCACAACTCCGCCCGGCTGGCCAAGGGCCGGCCCCGGCACCACCTGCTCATGCACCCCGGCGACCTGCGCGCCCGCGGGCTCACCGACGGCGCGCCGGTCCGGGTGCGCTCCCGCAGCGGCGAGGTGACGGTGGAGGTCAGCGCGAGCGAGGACGTCATGCCCGGCGTGGTCAGCCTGCCCCACGGCTACGGCCACGACCGGCCGGGCGTGCTGCTGTCGGTCGCGGCCACGCTCGGGGGTGCCAGCGCCAACGACCTCACCGACCCCTGCCTCCTGGACGAGCTCACCGGCACGGCGGCGCTGAACGGCGTGCCGGTCACCGTCGAGCCGCTCAGCTGACGGGCACGATCTCCGCGCGGGTCAGGACGCCGTCCTCGACGGTCAGCAGCCCGATCGTGCCGTGCGGCTGGCGACGGCGGTCGGTGGGGGAGCCCGGGTTGAAGATGCGCAGCCCCTCGCCCGACTCGTCGAGCGGGATGTGCGAATGGCCGAAGACCACCAGGGCGGCCTCGGGGAAGCGGCGGCGCAGCCGGGCCAGGCGGCCCTTGGCGGGCCCGCTGTCGTGGATCATCCCGATCCGCAGCCCCTCCAGGGTCAGCTCCAGCGTCTCCGGCGCCACCACGTCGGGGCCGTCGTTGTTGCCCTTCACCACGTGCACCGGGGCGTAGGCGGCCAGCTCGTCGAGCACCGAGCGCACGCAGACGTCCCCGGCGTGCAGGATGACGTCGGCCCCGCGCAGGTGCTCGGCCACCCGGGGCGGGCAGGCGCGCCACCGCCGGGGCGCGTGGGTGTCGGACAGCGCCACCACGTTCATCCGGAAGTCATGCCCGCAGATCCTCCAGCCAGGCCCGCCAGGCCGGAGCCTGCCCCGCGGGGTCGCCGAACAGCAGGTGCATGGCGAGCAGGCTGCCGCCCATGCCCTGGACGAACCGGTAGAGGGCGTCGGGGGTGCGGACGCCGACGCTCTGGGCGTTGCGGACGTAGACCACGCCCTGGACCGGGGGCAGGCCGGGCGGCGCGAGCCGGACGGTGTCGCCGGGCTCGGGGCGGCCGCCGAGGGCGGCGTACAGGGCCTGCCAGGCGCGCGGCCAGTCGCTCACCGGCGGGCCGGACTCGGTGATCGGGGTCGCGGCCCGGCCGGCGAAGTGGCCGAGGTACTCCGTCAGCGTCGCGAAGAACAGGGCCAGGCCCGTGGACATCGCCTCGTACTCCTGCTCCCAGTCGTCGCCGGGCAGGAAGCCGCTGGTGACCATGCGGAGCAGGGTGCTGCCCTGGCCGCGGCCCTCCAGCAGGAACTCGTAGGCCACGAAACGGCCGTCGGGGCCCGGGATGCCGGAGTGGGCGAAGCGCTTGAGCGGGTCTTCGGCGGTCACCCTGGACTCGGGCAGCTCGGCCCCGGCGAAGGCGGTGCGGATCGCGCCGCCCTCGACCTCGTTGCGGCCCATGAACCACGAGTCGATGCCCGGCCCGGTGGTGATGGCCGCCCACACCTGCTCGGGCGTCGCCTCGACCATGGACTCGAGGGGGATCTCGAACTCGCGCCCCACCTCAGGAACCCTTCTTCACGGACGGGTGCACGGCGACGATCAGACGATGGTCCCGTCCGCCTTCCGCGGACTCGTCATGATATTTGCTGACCAGCGAGGTGACGCACTGCGCCAGCTCCTCGGCGAACGCGGCCCGGTCGGCGGCCGAGGCGAAGCGCACCTCGCCGTCGATGGCGAACGTGGCCACCTTCTTCTGCGCCTTGGCCGCGCCGGTGATCAGCGTGCCGACGTCGCGGACGAGCTGCGCCGCCAGGGCCAGCAGCCAGCGCGCCGACAGCCGGTCGGGGGACCGGGCGGGATCGGGCTGCACGGCGGCCAGGGCCGTGGGGGAGATCACGAAGGAGGCGGCCGTGGCCTGCATGACGCGCTCGGTGACGTTGCCCTTCCTGCGCTCCTCGACCAGCTCGACCAGCCCGTGGCGTTCGAGGGTGCGCAGGTGGTAGTTGACCTTCTGCCGGGCCAGGCCCACCTTGGCGGCCAGGGACGTGGCAGAGCCCGGCTCGACCAGCTCCGCCAGCAACTTCGACCGCATCGGGTCGAGCGACGCCTCGGCGGCCGCCGCGTCTTCGATCGCTGCCACTTCGTGCATGCCTGAAACGATCGCACCGAAAAAAATCGTTGTCAAGCCAGCCGGGCGGCCTTGCCCTCCAGATAGCGCTGCTCAGGCAGACTGAGCGTGCGCCGGGCCGCCTCGCGGAAGGCCAGCGCCGCCCCCTCCGCGTCGCCCTCCATCTCCAGCAGGTGGGCGCGGACCGCGGCCAGCCGGTGGTGGCCTGCGAGCCGGTCGTCGGCGGCCAGGCCGTCGAGCAGGTCGAGCCCGGCCCGCGGGCCGTGCACCATGGCGGCGGCCACGGCCTGGTTGAGCCGCACCACCGGGTTGTCCTCCAGCCCGGCCAGCACGCCGTAGAGCGCCAGGATCTGCGGCCAGTCGGTCTCGGCGGCGGTGGGCGCCTCGTCGTGCACGGCCGCGATCGCCGCCTGCAACTGGTACGGGCCCAGCGCGCTGGTGGCCAGCGCCTTGCTGACCAGCTCGACGCCCTCCTCGATCAGCCGCCGGTCCCACGACGAGCGGTCCTGCTCGGCCAGCGGCACCAGCGAGCCGTCCGGCCCGGTGCGCGCCGCCCGCCGCGCCTCGGTCAGCAGCATGAGCGCCAGCAGCCCGGCGACCTCGCCGTCGCCGGGCAGCAGCCGGTGGACGAGCCGGGCCAGCCGGATCGCCTCGGCGGTCAGCTCGGGCCGCTGCAGGTCGGGCCCGGAGGTGGCGGTGTAACCCTCGTTGAAGATCAGGTAGAGCACGTGCAGCACCACGCGCAGCCGCTCGGCCCGCTCCGGCTCCGGCGGCGGCCCGAACGGCACCCCCGTGGACCTGATGCGCTGCTTGGCCCGGCTGATGCGCTGGGCCATCGTCGCCTCCGGCACCAGGAACGCCGCCGCGATCTGCGCCGTGGTCAGGCCGCCCACGGCCCGCAGCGTGAGCGCGAGCTGCGAGGGCTCCGAGAGCGACGGGTGGCAGCACAGGAACAGCAACGTCAGCGTGTCGTCGCCGGACGGCGTGCGCTCCTCGCCCGGCGCCGGCTCGACGAACTCGTCGGCCGGGACGGCGACCGCCGCGCTCTCCTCCCGCCGCCGGCGCGCGCTCTCGCTGCGGAAGTGGTCGATGACCCGGCGGGAGGCGACCGTGATCAGCCAGGCCCGCGGGTTGTCCGGCACGCCCTGGTCGGGCCACTGCACGGCGGCGTCGAGCAGGGCCTCCTGGACGGCGTCCTCGCAGGCGTCGAACTGCTCGTAACGGCGGACGAGCACGCCGAGCACCTGCGGCGCCAGCTCGCGCAGCAGCCCTTCGATCACTCCGCCACCTCGTCGATGACGGGCCGCACCTCCATGGCGCACAGACGCGCGTCCGGCCAGCGCGCGGCGATCTCGGTGGCCCGCTCGACGCTCGCGCAGTCGACGATCAGATAGCCCGCCAGGTACTCCTTGGCCTCCAGGAAGGGGCCGTCGGTGACGGCGGGCACGCCGTCGCGCACCATCACGGTCTTGGAGGAGGCGGGGTCGCCCAGCGCCTGGCCCCCGGCCAGCTCGCCGTTGGCCTCCAGCTCGGCCATGAGCGCGTCGACCTCGGCCATGACCTGGTCGAACCCGTCGGCGACGGCCTGCTGGGCGGCGGGGTTGCTGTAGATGAGCAGCATGTATTTCACCTGCCTCATCCTAGGGTTCCGGGAAATCCGGCCGGGCCCGGCCGGGTTCAACCGAGTCGCAGCCCTGGGGGACGAGGGTGCCGGGCGGCCGGTCGGCGGCGGTCCGCACGCTCATGTGCAGGCGTAACCGGGAGCCCCGCGGGCTCTGGTCGAGCTCGACGCGGTCGCACAGGTGCTGGATCAGCCACAGGCCGAAGCCGAACCCCGCCGAGTGGGCGCGGCCGTGCGCGGCCGCGGCCAGGTGGGCGGCGCTGAGCCGGCCGGCCTCGTCCGCGATCTCCACCGTGACGCCGCCGGAGTCGGTGCGGGCCAGCAAGGTGCCGGTGCCGCCGCCGTGGTCGAGGACGTTGGTGACCGCCTCGTTGACCGCCAGCACGAAGTTGTCCAGGCGCTCACCGGACAGCCCGCCGCGGCCGGCGTGGTCGCGCACGAGGCGGCGGATGGCGTCGAGATCGGTGCTGATGGGACAGCGTAGCTCCGGTTCCATGCCCATGGTCTGATCAGTCCTGCCTGGGTGTGGCGTGGCGGGGGACCCGGCTTTGGTTGCTTACCAGACGCAAGCCCGGCAAACTCCCGGGCCGCCCGGCCGCGGCGCGGACGGCTACTGGAGGCGGGCGCCGATGATGCACGTGTCGTCGTCGGTGTCGGAGTTGCTGTGCGTCAGCAGGTGGTCGAGGCGCTGCTCCAGGGTGGCCGCGGGGTGCCGGGCGATGTCCAGGAGCCGCTGCTGGGACTCGTGCAGGTTGACGTCCCGGCGTTCGATCAGGCCGTCGGTGTACATGAGCAGGATGTCGTCGGAGGCGAGCTGGACGTGCGTCTCCTCGTACTCGGCCTCGGCGACCGCCCCGAGCAGCAGGCCCTTGGTCAGGTCGAGCTCCCTGGCCTGGCCGTCGCGGACCAGGATGGGCGGCAGGTGCCCGGCCCTGGCGTAGCGCAGCACGCGGGTGCGGGGGTCGAACAGCCCGCAGATCGCGGTGGCCGTGACGTTCGCGGTCAGGTGGTGGGCGACCAGGTTGAGCCAGGTCAGCAGCTGGCCCGGCCCGGCGCCGGTGGCGGCCAGGCCGCGCAGCGCGTTGCGCAGCACGACCATGCCGGTGGCCGCCTCGATGCCGTGTCCGGCGACGTCGCCGACCGACAGCAGGATCTGCTTGGTGGGCAGCACGACCGCGTCGTACCAGTCGCCGCCGACCAGGTGCTCCTTCTCGGCCGGTCGGTAGCGCACGGCGATCTGCAGGTCGAACGCCTCCAGCGGCTCCCGGCTCGGCGGCATGATCGCCTGCTGGAGCTGCAGGGCCAGCCGGTTGCGCTCGGCGGCCTGCTGCTCGGTGTGGGCGAGCTGGTCGCGGGTGGCGGCCAGCGCCACCTCTGTCCAGTGCTGGGAGGAGATGTCCTGGTAGGCGCCGCGGATGGACAGCAGCAGGCCGCTGTCGTCGAAGACCGGCTCGGCGACCACTCTGATGTGCCGCACCGTGCCGTCGGACCGCTGCAGCCGGTAGGCGGTGGAGGCCGGACGGCGGTGGTGCAGCACGGCCCGGACGAACCGGCCGATGGCCACGGCGTCGTCGGGGTGGGCGTGCGTGGCCAGGCGTTCCAGCGGGATGGGCGGCTCGTCGAGGGACATGCCGTACAGGTCGTGGAGCTGGGCGCTCCAGACGATCTCGCCGGTGAGCAGGTTCTCCTCGAAGCCGCCGATGCGGCCCAGGCGCTGGGCGTGCTGGAGCAGGTTGGCGAGCTGGGCGTCCTGGTCCTGCAGCCGCCAGATGAGCAGCACGCCGTCGCCGAGCCGGATGATCGCGATGCCCGCGACGGTGTGCAGCGGGATCTGGTCCACCAGGGCCGTGATCGTCATCTTCTCGGCCCTGAAGGTCTCGCCCGTGGCGTGCACGTGCTCGATCCTGGCCAGCAGCGCGCCCTCCTCGGCGGCCAGCGGGTACGCCTCCAGGAACAGGCTCCCGACGACCTCGCCGCGCGGCCGCCCGGCGGGGTCGAGGAAGCGCGGGTTGGCGTGCACGATGCGGAAGTCGGTCAGCCGGCCCTCGGTGCCCAGCTGCGGGCGCAGCACCAGCGCCGCGTCCGGCAGCGCGTCGGCCAGGTCGATCAGCTCGGGCAGCACCTGCGGCTCGTGCACGGCCTGGTCGGTGGTCTCGAAGGTGTGGGCGCACAGGTCGGCCAGCACCTCGATCTGCTTGACGATTCGCCCGTCGGGCTGCGGCATCGCGTGCGGCCAGCCGATCTCCAGCACGCCCAGGATCCGGCCGCCCGTCCCGGCCGGGGCGGTCGCCCGCGCGCCGGGGGTCTGGCGCTGCCCGATCGAGGGCAGGCCGACGGCGGCCAGGTCGTCCAGCCACACCGTGCCGCGTTCCAGCAGCGCGCGGCGGGCCGGCGTGGCCACGCCCGGCGGCACGTAACGCCAGCGCCTGGCCTCCTCGTCGGCCAGCCCCGCGTACCCGGCCAGGGTGAGCGACGCGTCCGGCCCGGCCTCCCAGATGGCCACCGTCGTCGCGCCGAGCGCGGACAGGGCCTGCTCCAGCAGCGACTGCGCCACGGCCTGCGCGTCGGTGGCGGTCAGCGCCCCGTTCTCGGCGGTGCGCAGCCGCACCGCCACCTCCGCCGACTCCTGGGTGCGGGCCGAGCTGAGGAAGTCGCGGGCGGCCTCGCTGATGCGGTCGTGGGCGGCCTGGTTGATGATGTCGGCGGCCAGTTCGAGCTGCGTCACCCCCGCCTGGTCGGCCAGGGTGGCGAGCTGCCTGGCGGCGGTGGCCAGGCTGCACTGCAGGCGCTCGACCAGCACGCCCTTGGCGACCTCGACCAGGGCGCGGCCCTCGGCGGCCCGCTGGGCCTCCAGGATCTGGTTGTGCAGGCGGTCGACCGTCGCGGCCAGGCGGCCGAGATTGGGCGGCTCGGTACGCTCCGGCGGCACGGCGGCCGCCGGATCGTGCTGGTGGTGCACTGCGTTGCTCCTTGAGGGGGACGGGTCAGGCGCCGAGCCAGTGACGGATGCGTTCGACCAGATGGTCGGCCTCGACGGGCTTGGTCACGTAGTCGCTCGCGCCGGCTGCCAGCGCCTTCTCCTGGTCGCCCGGCATCGCCTTGGCCGTGACCGCGATGATGGGCAGGTCGGCGTACTGTGCCATCGCGCGGATGCGGGCGGTGGCGGTGTAGCCGTCCATCTCGGGCATCATCACGTCCATCAGCACCAGGTCGATCTGCGGGTGGGCGACGAGCGTGTCGATGCCCTTGCGGCCGTCCTCGGCGTGCAGCACGTCGATGCCGTGCACCTCCAGCATGCTGGTCAGCGCGAACAGGTTGCGGGCGTCGTCGTCGACGATCAGCACCGTCCGGCCCGTCAGCGAGGTGTCGATCTCGGCCCCGGCGAGCTGGTTGACGTTCCCGGCCCGGATCAGCGGCAGCACGTCGCCGGGCTGGTCGGCGGTCAGGTGCAGGGCGATGCGCTCGCGCAGCTCGTCGAGGCTGGACAGCAGCTCCAGCGGCTGGCCGCCCTCGCGCGTCTGCAACGGCACCGCCTGCTGGGAGCTGGCCCGCCAGTTGTTGTAGGCCAGGACCGGCACCGAGTTCAGGGCCTGGTCGCCGTCCATGGCCTCCAGCAGGCGGTAGGCGCTCTGGTCGGGCAGGTCGAGGTCGAGCACGATGCAGTGGCAGGGGTCGGCGGCGAGCGTGGCCGCGGCCTCCTGCGCTCCGGCGGCCGTGACGATCTCGATCGTCTCGTCCTTGCTCAGCGCCAGCTCGGTCACCACGCTCTCGGCCACGTGCGAGAGCAGGCCCTGCGGCCGTTCCTCGATCACCAGCAGGCGGCGCGGCTGCGGCTGGTGGGACCTGGCCGGCGCGGCCGCCTCCTGCTCGGGCGTGGTGACGCGGGCCGCCTCGACGATCACCGAGGGGCCGGCCAGGGCCTTCTTCGGGGAGAGCCCGATGAAGTCCGGCCGGGCGATCGGCAGGTAGAGGGTGAACACGCTGCCCTGGCCCGGCGTGCTCTGCGCGCCGATCGCGCCGCCGAGCAGGTGGGCGATCTCGCGGCTGATGGACAGGCCGAGGCCGGTGCCGCCGTACTTGCGGCTGGTGGTGCCGTCGGCCTGCTGGAACGCGCCGAAGATGGCTTCGAGCTGCTGGGCGGCGATGCCGATGCCGGTGTCGACCACCCGCACGGCGATGGCCGCGCCGTGCTGACGCACCGAGGCGGGCAGCTCGTCCTGGGCGGCCGGCTCGATGCGCAGCTCGACGCTGCCGGTCTCGGTGAACTTGACCGCGTTCGACAGCAGGTTGCGCAGCACCTGGCGCAGCCGCGAGTCGTCGGTCACGACCTCCACCGGGATGCCGGGGGCGTTGGTGATCGTGAAGTCGAGGCTCTTCTGCGACGTCATCGGCCGGAACGTGGCCTCGACGTAGTCCAGCAGCTGCCGCAACGGCACGCGTTCGGGGTTGATGTCCATCTTGCCCGCCTCGACCTTGGACAGGTCGAGGATGTCGTTGATCAGCTGGAGCAGGTCGGAGCCGGCCGAGTGGATGATCTCGGCGTACTCGACCTGCTTGGGCGTCAGGTTGCGCGTGTGGTTCTGGGCCAGCAGCTGGGCCAGGATGAGCAGCGAGTTGAGCGGGGTGCGCAGCTCGTGGCTCATGTTCGCCAGGAACTCGCTCTTGTACGTCGAGGCCAGCGTCAGCTGGTGGGCGCGGTCCTCCAGCTCCTGCCTGGCCTGCTCGATCTCCAGGTTCTTGGTCTCGATGTCCTGGTTCTGGCGGGCCAGCAGCGTGGCCTTCTCCTCCAGCTCGGCGTTGGAGCGCTGGAGCTCCTCCTGCTGCTGCTGCAGCTCCTCCGACCGGGCCTGCAGCTCCGCCGCGAGCCGCTGCGACTCGGCCAGCAGCTCGTCGGTGCGGGCGTTGGCGACGATCGTGTTGAGGTTGACGCCGATCGTCTCCATGAGCTGGTCGAGGAAGGCCCGGTGGACCGGCGTGAACGCCTGCACCGAGGCCAGCTCGATCACGCCGAGCACCTGCTCCTCGACCACGATCGGCAGCACCACCACCGAGGCGGGCTCGATCGTGCCGAGGCCGGTCGAGATCCGGACGGAGCCGGAGGGCACGTCGTCGACGGCGATGACCCGGCGGCTGCGGGCGGCCTGGCCGACCAGCGCCTCGCCGAGCCGGAACCGGGTCGGCCTGCCCGGGTCGGCCGGGTAGCCGTAGGCGCTGATGAGCTGGAGCTCGTTCTCCTCGGCCAGGAAGAACGCGCCGTACTGGGCGCTGACCAGCGGGGCCAGCTCGTTCATCACCAGCTCGGCGACGGCCGCCAGGTCACGGTGGCCCTGCATCAGCCCCGACATGCGGGCCAGGTTGGACTTGAG